>CANFOM010000016.1 GCA_947448725.1 Bacteroidota bacterium | reverse complement strand
TAAAGCTTTTCAAGGACATGATTAAAAGTAAAATTAAAATTTCAAATCAACTATTTTAATTCTACATTCAATCTATAAAATAAAAAATATGAAAAACAAAGCACTACTGGTAGGTATCAATAAATACCCCAATCCAAGAAATGAATTAAAAGGATGCGTAAATGATATTTTAGATATCGAACATTTTATTACAGAAACAAATAAAGTTTACTCAAAACAAAATATAAAAAAGCTAACCGACAGGCAAGCCACTAAAAAAGAAATTGTCACCCAAATAAAATGGTTGGTGGAAGGAGCGCAGTCGGGAGATCAATTATTGTTTCATTATAGCGGACACGGAGCGCAAGCACCTACACTCTTCCCAACATTGGAAGAAGACGGATTAGATGAAATTATATGCCCTTATGATTTTGATGGCAGTGCAGCTACTACTTTAAGAGATAAAGAATTTGCGCAGCTATTTGCAGGCCTCCCCAAGGGCGTGCATTTTGTATGGATATCAGATAGTTGTCATGCGGAAGATTTGTCTAGAGATGTAAATACCGAGGAGAAGACGATTTATAGGCAGTTTCAGGGGGTAACGCCAATCATTGAAGGAATAGCACCAATCAACTACCACAAGCTCACAGAGGAGGAAGGTGGAAGTTTTGGGCCTATGGCTATTACAAAGCCTCTTAACGGCGCCTTATTAAGCGCCTGTGCCTCTCATGAACTAAGTGCCGATGCTTATATCAACAAACGCTATAACGGAGCCTTTACCCATTACCTTATTAAAAACTTATTACAGTTTAGCGATAGTAAAAACATGCAAGCCATTATTAAACTAGTGAATATGGATTTAGATAAAAATGGCTACGACCAAAATCCAGAAATTGAAGGCTTGTTGGAAAACAAAACTTTCTTTATTTAAATCATTCATGAACATGCGTAAAAATTATTTAGCGATCCTATTTTTAATATGTGGAGTATTGGTTGTTGCGTCTGCGCGGGCGCAGCCGCAACAACCCCCAATCCCAAAGGGCCTATTAACTCGACTTATTGAAATTAAATACACCGCTGAACTGTATTTAAGTAGTACTTTAAAAAATGGGGCTAATAAAAAAGAAGGGAAAGATGAAGGGAACCCAAAAGACTCCGCCTTGGCTATTTACAATGCCCTGCGCTGGAAAGTAGATGGATTGGTGTATCAATTAAGCGGCGACCTAGTCGCCGCCAACAGCCCTCGTAAAATGCGCTTATTAAATGATTGGTGTTTGGAACAGTCGGCAGAACTCGAAACAATATCCAACGCAAATCCATCCATCCGCACTTATACCCAAGCACTAACTGAAATAGACGTCTTATACAAAAAGCAAATAGCGGCTACAATGTATGCATCAAACAGAACTATCAACCTAAGCACTAATGTGTTTTATTTATTAAAGGATTCTTATACTATTGTAAAAGGTTTGAGTGATATGAAAACTCAAAAGACCATGGCACTCATTGAACTATTAGATCATACCAGGTTGTTGAGTCCGGGGGAAGTGGCGAAGCAGGGGAAGTAAAATCGAATAAAATACTAGCGCACTTTAATAGTGCTACATAATTGGTGAAAATATTCACGAGACCATATATCTAATAATGCAGGACTAGGTATAAAACGAATTATGTCTTCTTTTACTTTACCAATATCCACGCTATTAATTTTCTGATTTAATAATTTGCTTTAAGATAATATTGCTATTGCTTCTATTAAAACTTTAATACTACTTTGTTTAGGGCATGCTGGTAGCCAGTTTTGCATTTCTCTTAAATCTAGTTCTCTAAGTCTATCCTTTTCAATCCTTAATTCTTCGACCAAATATACCATTGCTTGTTTTTTACTTCTCAAATTCACAGCTGCAGTTGTAATAATTTTATCGCAGATACATTTTTCTGGGCTTGCAATTAATATTGTTTGATTAGATGTTATATCCAATGACTGAATACCAATTGCGTAATATGCTTTGGGAAGGTGCGTGAAATTATAAGAAGTATTTTGCGTATAAATACGTTTTGATGCCTTGAAACAGACACTTGTAATTTCATAAACACGTTCAGGAATAAGCCCCCAATGAAATAATGCCGAATCCTGGGAAATGTAACTTGGTCCGTAAAGATGATTCGCAATCAAAAAAGGCTCAGGCATCTTAGCACTCACTTTAGCAGTGGTCATATAAAGTCCTTTCCGAATTTGCAAGATATAACCCTGTTGAACCATTTCTTGCATCTTATCATAGGGTCTACTATAGTCGCTAAGTAATCCAAGTAGCACTTGTGTACTAATGGGTTGTTCGCAAAAGGGTAATAAATCAGAAACTATATTCATATGTCAAAAATATGAAAGAAATTCGGAATTTATCCGAATTTATACACTTTATTTTACATTTTTTGTAATTTAAATAGAAGTAATTCGGAATATTATCAATTAAGGAGGTTGGAATGAAGGTAATTAGTGTGGACCTAGAAAATATATGGACCTATTTATACTGATTATCAGTAAGTTGATGTTAAATACACACCGAATTGCGTACTATTTAGTATCCTATTGACATGTATAACCTAATTTTTACACTTTAATAATATTATACGTAACTTGAATTACATAATTATACTATATGTCAGGTCCAAGGCCAAATCCAAATAGAAAAGTTACTGCAAAAAAAGCAGTTGTAAAAAAAGCAGCAAAAAAAGCAACAAAAAAAGCAGTTGTAAAAAAAGTAGCAAAAAAGTGAGTCATGAAATATAAAATGAAGGATGTACAAGATGATTTTTATGAATTTTCTAGTAAAACAAGTGCGCTTACTAGGCAATTAGCTTTAGCAGGAATTGCAGTTGTTTGGATATTTAAAACAACAACTATTACAAATCATATAAAACTTGAGAATGAACTAATTGAAATTTTAAAACAACTAATCATTTGTCTTTTGTTCGACTTTGCTCATGCTTTCATACCTACTTTAGTTTATGGAATAATGAATTTTACTCATAGAGTTTTCAAGAAAAAAAAGAATGATGATGAAATAAATTATTCGATGGTTTGGACAATACCCGAATGGATTTTATTTACTGTTAAAGTTATCTTTCTATTAATCGCATATTTTGGTTTATGGAACTATTTACAACAAAAGATTATTTAGCTTAGCCTATTTGCACCCATATATTCTCCATCTTATCAGCAAACAGGTCGCCCTTTAATGTATCGTATAAAGGACTTAGGAACGCTGAAGGCCATAAAGATCAATGGGTCTGTTCCTTTAATAAATTGATTGAATCGTATTTTATCTTCACTATCTAAGTAAGTTCACGCTAATAAGTTATTTGCTTTGTAAAGGGCCCGTGTAAGCAGAGGTCTAACACATTTATAGTCCTAGAAATGCATCGCTGTAAAGCAGCGTTAAAACCCCATTAGTAAATATTCGCAACAAACCTTTAATTTTAAAGCCACCAATGGCCGACAAACAACCCATGATCTACCTACACAAAATACTACCCGCATTTGTTCTTCCTATCATGCTAGTCATAATAGTAATACTCATAGGATTAATCAACAATAAGAAAAAGCTAATCTATATAGCAATAGGAGTATTATATCTCCTATCCACCCCTATATTCTCTAATAACTTCTTTAAACTAGTAGAGGGCAATGAATACAGAAAGCCAATAAGCACTATAGATAGTGCAGATGCAATTGTAGTGCTAAGTGGAATGTTGGAAATAAATGAAGTGGGAGATTCAACCTACATAGAATGGGGAGACCCAGATAGGTTTTTTGGAGGGATAGCTTTGTTTAAAGCAGGTAAGTCTCAAAAGCTTGTTTTCACGGGAGGCAAAATGCCATGGGATAAAGCAAAGAAAACGGAGGGAGAGGTGTTAAATGAATATGCAATTTCAAATGGCATAACCTCCGAAAAGATATTAGTAACAAAAAATGTGGAGAATACTGCAGACGAGGCAATGGCTGTAAAAGAACTAATAAGCCCAAGTAGAAGAATTATACTTGTGACGTCGGCTTATCATATGTATAGAGCAAAGAAGCTATTTGAGAAACAAGGATTTGAGGTGATTCCTTATAAAGTAGATTATAAATCTGAGACAAATAAAGAAATTTCTATACTTGATTTCTTTCCTAGTGCTGAAAATTTAAAAATAAGTGAAACAGCAGTTAGAGAAATAATAGGTAGATTATTTTATATAGTGAAGGGTTAGTGACTTACTCCCTTACTAGACAAAACATTAGTAAAAGTCTTAACGAGTATCTCAAGATCAAATAGAAAAGATTTCTTATGCAAGTACTCTTGTTCTAACTGTACCTTTTTTTCAATAGAGATATCATCTCTTCCATTTATTTGAGCCCAACCAGTAATACCAGGTTTAAGCTTATCTACACCTTTTGCAACTCGTAAAGTCATTAAATCGTCTTGATTGTATAAAGCGGGTCGTGGACCAACGAAAAACATGTCACCATTAATGATATTGAAAAGATTAGGCAATTCGTCCAAACTCAACTTTCTTAAAATTCCACCTATCTTAAGTATGTATTGTTCAGGATTCTTTAGCAAATGAGTTGCAACGTTGGGCGTATTCTTTTTCATACTACGAAATTTGTAAATATGAAAAAAAGAATAATTAACCCCAACTCTTTTTTGTGTGAAAAAAATGGGAAATCCATCTTCAACTAAAATGAAAAGAGAAATTAGCAGAAAAATAGGAAAAAAAATAATCAATAAAACGAAAGCTACTATTCTATTAAACATTTTGACTGAAAGATTTAAACGTTTTTAAAAGACCTTCTTTACTTGAAAATGGCAAAGGCTTTCCAATTGCGCTCTTTATTTTATTATTATAAACTATATAAGTTTCTGTTAATTTATCTAAACGTTCTGTATTTAAAGGAAGCTTAAGTAGATCTCCAATCTTTGCAATTACACTTATAAAGCTTTTTGGTATATTAAGTATAATATTCTTTTGACCAGTTGATTCACCTATTAAATCAATAATTTCATTTGTGGATAAAGGTTCATCGTCTGCAAGATTATATATCCCTGAAGGAATATTTACATTTTCTATTAATTCGTTTATAATAAAACAAAGATTATCAATGCTACAGAATGATCGTTTATTATTAAAAGAACCTAAGGGCCATGGAATTCTTTTACTTACAAAATTGTATAACAAATTCAAATTACCCTTATTCCCAGGTCCATGTATCATACATGGTCTTAAAATATAAATTCTTTTACCATTAGGTATTTCATTTTTTAAAATATATTCTTCAGCCAAAAACTTACTTTTCCCATAATGTGTGATTGGATTTGGTAAATGGTTTTCTGTTAATGGATCATGAATTGAATCTGCCACTGCTTTAACAGAACTTAAAGTGATAAATATTGTTGCATCTGATAATAGGAAAGCATCAAAAATTTCTTTTGTTAACTCATAATTAACTTTATAATAATCATTGGAGTGGGATACTTTTTTAAGATCATGCGCTTTGCCTGCAAAATGCAAAATTGCATCTTCGTGTATGGTAATTTCTTTTTTTCTATTATAAATAGAAAATGTATGTTTTGAATTTAAAAATTTAATTACATTTTTTCCAACAAAACCAGTTGAACCTGTTATAAATATATTCAAAATTTAAACTGAAATAGTTTAGAAAATGTTCTTATTGGAGACAATAAAAACCATATAGGAAGATCTTTTGACTTTCTCCAAGTGTATTTAAATACTAAAATAAATTGTTTAATTACAGCTTTATAAGATCCAGTACTAGAACCTCCATACTCCATTATTAAATAATGCTGTTTTAAAACTTGAATGTTAATTTTGGGATAAATGATTGCCAAATCTAATAACCAAAAAATATCACAAGCAACATTTTTAAATTCTTTATATTGAAATAGTCCAACTTTACTATATATATCTTTTTTAATAAATAAAGAAAAATGCGGAGGGAAAATACCATACTTTATTTTTTTAGAGCTCACACTATTGGGATACCATTTTCTAATAATTTTTCCTTTATTATTGCTAAACTCACAACCAATACAAATTCCATCTAGCAAAGAATTTTGCTCAAATTTTTGAATTACATCCATCAGGGTATTATTTTTGGGCAAATAATCATCAGAACCCATCAAATAGATAACATCACCAGTCACCTCCTGTATACCTTTATTTAAAGCATCAAAAATTCCACGATCTTTTTCTACTATCAATTTATTTATTGGAAATTTCTTATAAATATCTTGTACCCTTTCATTTGAACAAGCATCTACAACTATAACCTCAAAGTCCTTTTTATTTTGTGAATAAATTGAATTTAAAGTTCGTTCGATTCTTATATCATTATAATTAGGTATTACGATTGATACTAACATATTAATTTATTTTACTTTTAATCCAATTATAGGTGTCAAATAAACCTTCTTTTAAATCAAGCTGAGGCGACCATCCTAAACTTTCATTTGCTATTGTATAATCGGCACATCTACCTAAATCACCCTCTGGTTTTGTGGTATCAAAATGAACATTGATAGGTTTCTTAATAACATCATTAATTAAAACATTAACTAAATGTTTTATTGAAGTACAATGATTAGGTCCAATTTGTATTATTTGTGGTATATCATCTTTTTCTAAAGCTAACTGAAAAGCATTTGCAACATCATCTACATGTAAAAAAGCACGGCCTTGATTACCACTTCCCCAAACATCTAGTTGACCATTTGGTTCTAATTCTATTATTTTTCGAATGATAGAAGGAATAACTTGTGATCTTTTAGGATCTGTGTCACAATATGGTCCATAAACATTATGCAACATAAGCGTTGATACATTAAGTTTATATTTCTCGGCCATATATTGTAATTCCATTGTTCCAATAAGTTTACTCCAACCATATGCAGATTCTGGCTCAGCTGGAAATAATTGCGATTCTTTCAAAATAGAAGTTAGACTTAACTGTAAATTCTTAGGAAAAGAACATGCTGTTCCAGCATACAAAATTTTCTTAATGTTTAGCTTGGAACAAATTGAGAAGATATTGGTATTAATTGTATTATTGATTTTAAATATTTCATATTGGTTATTGAAAACATAACCAATACCAGCAACAATATCAGCTAAATGTATTAATACATCAGTACTTTCTAAAATTTTCAATAATTTTTCTTCGTTATTCGTATCACTAAGATCAATATTGTGAAAATTATTATTAAAATCCCAATTTTCAATAGTATTGATATTTTCAACTTTTCCTCGCCATAAATTATCTATTACAATAATTTCGTAACCTTTGTTACTTAATTTTCTTAATAATGCTGAACCAATCATTCCTGCACCACCAGTAATACAAATTTTCATATTGTTATATTTTTAATTAAAAAAACCACTAAAAAACTTAAAATATTTGTTTCTAATTTGAAACAAAAAACTTGAAGAATAATAAATAAATATTAATTTATGCTTTATATTCAAATCTTTTAAAAAAATTATACGGAATAAATCTTTGCTTTTACAAAAATTTAGCCCATTTATAAATGTCTTGATAAATTTATTATATTGCGAATTATTTATATCGCCCCATTTTTGGCGAAATAAAATATATGCATTCATTCTTTCTAAATATTTCTTTCTTTTTTGGGAAAAATTTAAATCATAACCAAAAGAATTAGAAGAGTGAATTCTATAATGATATAATACTTCAGGGATATGATTACAATTTGAAAAGGCCTCTAATGAAATAGAGGTCCAAGTATCCTCATTAGGTAAACTCTCTGGTATTGGAAATATTTTATCAGCCATATCTCTTGTAAAAAAGATTGAACCACCAGACAGATTTGGCTTTGAAACATTTTTGGGGAAAATTAAAGCATCGTACTTTGGATTGTCAGAAAAAGTTTTTAATAAACAAGTACTATACCCACTTTTATGTAAAATAGGTATTCTACGAGATTCAATGCTATTTTCGGGGAGTATATCATCAGCCGCAAAAAAACAAATGAAATCACCTTTTGATTTTTGATAGGCATAATTATATGCTTTACATTTCCCTTTTTCTGCTAATGTATGTAATGAAATTCTTTCGTCATTTTGAATTAAATCTTTGACTACATAAATAGTATTATCTGTAGATCCATTGTCTACAATTATTAATTCCCAATTAAAATATGTTTGATTTTGAATACTTTTTATAGCATCAGTAATAAATTTTTCTCCGTTAAAAACAGCTAGTAAAATTGAAACCATAAATAAATTTTAAAATAATACTTTCTTATTTCTGAAAACTAACCCAATAATGATTCCCATAGTTGGTATTCCAAAAGGACCAGAGATAAAATTTAAAATTGACCAAAAAAATAAAATTAAAATAACTTTAATCTTGTCAAATTTAGTGCAAATCTTTAAAAGATAAATTATAAATAATATTAATCCAATCAGTCCAATTCCACTAATAACCCCAATTAAACCACCACCTTCAGGAATTGTAAAATTATCCCCAAACATGAAGTTATCTTTTATATTTTTAAAATAAAAATTAAAAGATGTTAATCTACTAGCAACACTCGCATCAGATTCAAAAATAGAAAAGGGATTTTCTGTAATGAATTTAATTATCAAATCAATGGATCTTAAACTTTCATAATTATAAAATATATTGAGTAATATCGGATAAAACAAAATAGTTAACAATAATATGAAAAGTGAAAGTTTAGTATATTCAATGAAAAACAAAAAAATAAAAATTAAAAAACCATAACCACTTAAACTAGATAATAATAAAACTGATATTAATAGGATATTTATAAATTGGATTCCAGGATCTGTCTCGTTATTTAATAGTTTATAGATTACATACAAATTAAACATGTGTAATGCAAAAAAAGAGGGCTCAGGTGAAAGTGTCCTAGCTCCTCTACCCAGATTTAATAGTTCTTCAGCATCTATATCTCTTGAAGCAATGAGTAATTCTTCCAAAAAACCATTTGTAAAAAAATAGATAAATGTAAAAAATAAATAAATTAAAAAAATATAACTTAGCCAATTTTTTTTATTTTTTATCTCAAGAAATAAACCGAAAAATATTGCAATTAAAAATTGTATAAATGCGAAATACCTTGAAAAAATTGGTGTTTTATTAAAATAAAATATATTGAATACCAGAACAAGAAATAAAAATAAAATTAAAATTAAATAAATCAAAGTTTGATTATTTAATTTAAAATATAATAAATTTTTTGTTTTGAAATATTTAAATAAGGGGTATAAAATAAATAAAATTGAAAGTAATGGTTGCGTGTCGCTTGATCTAATAACTTGAGGTATAAAAGGAAAAAAAACGACAAATGCAAATATTACAAAAAAGATTTTTTCAATAAAATTAACTTTCACAATATTATTTTCTTAATATTTTAGATTTTAATATTTGAGTTTTTGTACCCAAAGTTAAAATATTTAAAAGTTTGAAAAGTAATTCCCTACGTTTATAATCCGTCCCATAGAATTCATGGGGTATGTTTTCTTTATTTAAGATATTTTCAAATTCATCTAATGAAAAATCCAATTTTTTGGCTATAAATTCAAAATCTGACTTCATCATTGAATGAGTATAATTATTATTATTATACTCATTTTCAGCATCTTCTAAACTAATTTGTTTTGAAAATACCAGATTAGAAAGGTGTGCTTTTCTTTTATCAACTCCAAATTTATATGGCAAGACATAACCTTGATAAAATCTAGTAAAAATATTTTCAAAATGCTTTCCTCCATAATCTTGCCAACCAATTTCATTTTTTAATCTTGTAATTACATCACTTTTTACATAGTCTGTATAATACAATAAAGGAACACTCTCAATTCCACATGATTTGTAATAAAGTTGTTGAATGATTCCATTTGTAGGAATATTTTGAAACGTATTTTTTCCAAATCTCGAATGTATGTTTTTTATATTCATCAAATCTGTTTTTAAATAATTCCAAGTTTTAGGCATTATTAATTCAGTTTGAAAATTAGAACCACTTAAAATATATTTAATTTTCATTTTCTTTGCTATTTTAAAAATAGCACCAAAAATAGTGTGATCTGCAGGAACATCTAAATCTATAACTGACGCTAAATAATAACTTCTTTGTAAATCTTTAATCATTTCCCAATCAATCACATAAGTATATAGGTCAAAATTTAGCTTTTTTGTTATTAGTTCAATATTTCTAATTGCAATGTCAGTATTCCAACCGTAATCAAAATGAACCACTAAAGGATTTAACCCGTTATCTTTTGCTAACAATGCCAAATAAGAACTATCCAAGCCCCCACTTAATCCTAAAATACAGTCATATTTTTTACCCTTGCCAGATTGTTTTATGGTATTAATATAATTTTTAAATTGATTATGTCTTGTTTCCTCGTCAGGTAATTTATTTACAAATTCTTCAAATTGATAATAATAATTAGATATACCATTTTCGTCAAAGGAAATATCAGGATCAGAAATGTTGTCTAAAATACTTTTAGAACATTTTATATAATTATTTGGAAGAAATTTATTGTTTAAATACATGTCTAAATTAAATTTAATATGTCTGAATATTTTGGATAACTAACTAAAACTGCTTGATGAGGTCTTTGAAATACGAACATACTACCAGCTGATACAGCAGAGGCACCTGATTTAATAGCATTTGAAAAATCTGAAATACTCGAAGCCCCACCACAAACATTAATCGGAATAGTAATGTAGTTACTAACTAATTTCAAGGTATCAAGATCATAACCTGAATACATTCCATCTCTCTCTATAGAATTTAATAAAATTTCTCCTGCCCCATAATCCTGAGCCATTTTAGCATAATCTACTGGTGTAAAATTAGTTTTAGATTTCCCACAATTCGTATAAACTAAGTTCTTTCTGAAAATATTTTTTTTGTAATCTATACTAACAACAATACTTTGTGATCCATATTTATTAGCTATATCGGATACTAATTTGGGATTAATAGAAAACGCCGAATTAATTACAACCTTCTCAACACCATTTCTAAAAATTACATCAACTTGTTCCAAAGTACTAATGCCTCCACCGTAAGTTAATGGCATAAAAGCTTCGCTAGCTACACTATTAATTAAACGAAAATTAGGTCCTTTTTTATCTGGTGTCGCACTAATATCTAAAATACAAATCTCATCAACTTCTTTATCATTAAATATTTTTACTGTATTAATTGGATCACCAACATATTGTAAAGATTGAAATTTTTTTGACTTATATAAACCCGACTTATTAACTAATAATATCGGGATAACTCTAAATCTTCTCATTTGAAATATTGACAAAATTACGTAAAAGTGTTAGTCCAAAGTTATGACTTTTCTCAGGATGAAATTGAACTCCATATATGTTATTACTATAAATTCCAGAAGTGAAATTGTATCCATAATTTGATTCCATGAAAATATTGTCTGGATTATTACATTTAATATGATAGCTATGAACATAATAAAATCTAGGTTCGATTAAATTTTGAGTCAAAGTATTTTGCCTTACTAAATTTGTTTCGCACCAGCCCATATTTGGAATAGGCAGTTGATTATTATTATCAAAATTAAACCTCACTACATCAGCATCTATCCAACCTAAACCATTAATCATTCCTTCTTCACTACGATTACAGAGTAGCTGTGCGCCTAGACAAATTCCAAGTATGGGTGTTTGCTTAACTTGAACTACTTTATTTAATGTATCAAGACTTCCAGTTGAGACTAGTTTACGCATACCATGATCAAAGTGACCGACACCTGGTAAAATTATTCTTGTAGCATTCTCTATATCTTCTTTAGAGGAAGAAATTATAATCTCTGTTTCACCAATTTTTTTTAACATACTAGCTATCGACATAATATTGCCAATATCGTAATCAAAAATTAAAGTCATATTTTTTTTGATTTTTATTAATTGTATTTATAAAATGAGTGGTGTTATACTTTACATTAAATTTATTAGCCCAAATTGCCTTACTTTCAATTGAAAAATCTCTAAGTAATCTTTTATTATCAAAAAATTGATTTAAAATATTTATAAATTCATCCGTATTGAGTTTTGGGTCAATAGTAAAACCATTTCTAGTAGTAACTACATCAGAATTACCTCCAACATCTGTAACAATAAAAGCAAACCCACAACTAGCAGCTTCCATTAAAGAAACAGGAGTGCCTTCGTTGTCACTAAAATTTATAAAAATATCAAGGGTATTATCTTTATAAAAATCCAACATTTTATTGTGTTCTAGATTTCCAACTAAATGAACTTCTAATGTTTCCGATTTAGATTTTACCAAATTTAACAACATGTCGAAATCAGGTCCTGTACCTATATGATACCATTCTAATTGATTTTGTGGATACAATAAAGCATATGCATTTAAAAATTTAAAAATTTGATCCACCCTCTTTCGTTTACTAACATAAGAACATGAAATAAAACGTAATTTGCCATCTGTAGAATTAGTAATAGTAAAAGGAGATTCTCTTACCCCTTGAAATAAAGTTTGTATTTTATATTCAAATTCGGGATAATTACTTTTCAAATAATTGGAGCCCCTATTAGAATCTGGAAAAATAAAATCTAAATTATTAAAGGCTATCTTTCTAAATGGTATATAGGCAATCTCTCTTCTTTCTTCATAAAGATCTATTGAATGGCATCTTGTAACAAAAGTTATGTTTAAATTATTTTTTTTAAACCAGGACAAACTTGATACAATAGTATCAAACCAAAATGAATAAATTAGAATTTTATTATTTCTAAAATCTTTTTTTTTATAAAATTGATTAAACCAAACTAGAAAAGCTGATGCTAAAATTGCGCTTTTAATTAATAATGCGAAAGTCCGAACATTTCTACATTTTGTATTGGCTGTAATTTCATCAAAAATTATTTCAAAAAGGTTTTGGTAAAATCTTGAGTTAAATAGAAATAATTTTTTTGATAAATAAATATCGAATTCATCCACACAAATAGCATTCCCAATTTCTGCATATTTAGTGTATTTAGTCTCTTTGGGGATAATGTATGTTTCAGTAAAAAGACTATTTAATTGCAATATTTCATCTTGCAAAAATGTTTTTTCTAAAGCTTTATCATACGGAAATGACTGTGTTAATACTATTAATGTTTGAAATTTATTCACTTCAGTTTTTATTTAACCAATCATCAAAACTAACAATATAATTATTTGTACCAGTTAAATTATCCAATTTAGAACTATCAAAAATGGTATGACCAGTTTCGGTTTGTAATGAAAAATTATCCCATTCTAATAACAAAATTTCCGCATTATATTTATAGGATATTTTTTTTGCTAGTTCATATATACTTAAATGATCATTTCCTCCTATATTGAAAACCTCATTCTTCATTAAAGGAATCTCAATGCATTTTAAAAAAATATTAATTACATCCCCAATGAAAGTAAATGTCCTTTTTTGCAACCCATCTCCATAAATTTGAATCTTTTTTCTTTTTAAAGCATTATTAATAAAATGGTTTACAATGCCATAGGAATTATCAAAATTTGAAAAATTTGAACCGAAAGGAACTGATATTCTAAATATTGTATAATCAATTTTAAAATATTTCGAATACATTTCTAAATATTTCTCGCAAGAAAATTTATTAAGACTATAAATTGACTTTAAATTATCTGGGAAAATATCAGTCTCCTTAAGCTTAATTTCTTTTTCACTAGAATATACCAATCTGGTTGATGGAAAAATTATATGAGGCTTAAAATTATATTTTCTTGAAGTCTCAAGTAGTTTTACAAGACCTAATTCGTTTACTGAAATAAACTCTGAAGCTTTATTAAAACTATTTAAAACTCCGGTTAAACTCGGAAAAAAATAAATTATCTTATTTTTTTCCAAAACATCCTTCCAAGTACTTTCTAAGTTAATATCAATTTTAGTATAATTTAAAAAACCATCAATAGACACCTCTCGATTTCCATATAGATTAATCTCACTAACATCAAATTGATTTAATAACGCATTAGCTAGATGTCTGCCTATATATCCATTACTCCCTATAACTGCTATCACTGTATGATTTATTATATATATTAGTTATAAAGCGATTTCTTTTAATAATATCTTCATCAATTTCAGTATTTTTATTACTAATTAATTCATAAAAATTATCGAGCATTGCTGAATATTGATTACCCTTTGGAACATCTACATATTCCAATAATCCATTTTTTTCTATTTGTATTTTGTTTTCGAAGTCTTTCGGCCTACTAAATATTCTAGATGCGCTTAAAATTCCAGTTTCACCCCATATGGTAATTGAATTGTTATAGCTTAAGCCAATTCCAAAATTTAAATAAGCATTTATTTCCTGGTTATTGATATGAATATAACCTTCAGTATCAATTTTGTATTTATTATGAAATTTAATTTTGGAAGAAACTTCTTCTATTTCACCCATATAATCTAAAGCAAATGTAAGTGGGTAAATTAACATATCTAATATAGCACCTCCGCCAAGTTCTTTAGAGTATCTTATGTCTTTACTATCTAGTTCGGGTATGCCAAAATTTGCAGTAATAAGTTTTATAGACCCTATTTCTTTACGAACTAGATTCTTAATTTGAGTTAAAACTGGACTATATAAATAACTAATAGTTTCTTTGGCAATTACATTATTCAATTTTGCTAAGTTCAGAAGTTCAATAGTTTCTTCAATTTTAGTTGTAAATGGTTTCTCTAGAAATAAATGCTTTCCATTTTTTAATACTTCTTTGCCCCAATAATAATGTAAAGAATTTGGTAATGACACATATACAGCTTCAACATCTCTATTATTCAAAACATCGACATAAGATCCACATTGACAATTATATTTGTCTGAAATAAGGTTACATTTATTGCTGTCGCTGGAACCTACAATAATTAATTCGTAATGTAAACTCTCATGGATAGTTGGTAAAATAAGTCGTTGTGCTATTTTTGAACAACCAATAACTCCAATTTTTACTTTTCTTTTCATTCCTATGATAATATAGCTGATAATAAACTTCTTGCCTCAATGTTAAAATAATTATTAAATTGGATAAAGTGTTTAATTTGTAATAAACTCATCCATTTATAATTTTTATTTTCAACAATATTTTCTTCATCATCAAGTAAAATGATAATATTTTTATTTTGGTCATGATAAAAACGGCCTCCTTCTTCTGATTGTACTGTAGAATATACTATTTTATTTGGGTCTCCTTGATTTACAAAATATTCTAAATAAGGAATTTCCCAATCGGGTTTCAAATAGTTTCCCGTTATACACTGTACAGTAGGTGCTAGTTCTAATATATCTAAATTGCCTGCTTCAACTCTTGCCTGAACCAAAAAATGCAAAATACCATTGAAATTTTTTACTACAAACCCTGTTAATCCAGATTGCCTTTGTTCTATTAGTGGTTGGAACCATGTAGAAACCTCTCTGTTTTCAATAAGTGCATTAACAGCAATAACCTTAAAAAATCTTTTTTCTACATGTTCTATTTCATAGTCATTAATGACCCATTGGTCTAAATCACTGATATTCGTATTTTTGATACTAATAAAAGACTCAGATTTTAATCGAGTTACCCAACTAAATATTTCAACGAAAGAATATTTAGAACTAGAATTAAATAAAAGAGAATTTAACACATGTTTATTCCAATTACTACTTGTTCGAGAAAGAAGGTCAGATAATTCAAGTTCTTCTTGTATGATAAAATTGATACAAGAAAGGACTGTTCTTGTATCCATATTAATTAAATTATCAATTTTAATTAACTCATATATTTGTTTTAGTGTTAACCAACAGAAATTTGACTCCAATTTCAAATTGTCATTATCATTTAATTTGATAATTATATTTCTGTTTCGTTTTTTTAAAAAACGTGCTCCTTGTTCTGATTGTAATTGATCAACAATTATTTCATATTTATCTATATCTAAAAAATATTCTAAGTAATGTGGGGAATTGCCTTTATGAACTTTGGTATAATTGCTTCGTGTTGCTTGCACTGTTGGCGATAGTTGGACTACATTCACATTACCTGGCTCAATTTTGGCTTGTAATAAAAAATGTAAAATTCCATTAATTTCTTTACAGACTATGCCAAGTATCCCAATTTCAGGTTGATTAATGATAGGTTGATCCCAACTAATAATATTCTCTCCAATATTTTTATTAACCTTTATCCCTTCAATACTAAAAAATTTACCGCTGTCGTGTCTAATATTTTTTCCTAGATCTAAATGCCACATTTGCATTTCTGTGAATTTACATCTTGTTATTTTACAATTAACACTATTCCTGATTTCAGTAATCCAAGATAAAATATCAACTAGATTGTTAAATTGAGACCCACTTTCAACGGTAGATTCTAAAATTTTAAATTGTAAATTATTGATCATTTGAAGTTCTTTTATAAGTTATATTCCACCTTTGAATCATTTTATCTACATTTTTAAGCATTGAATAATCAAATTTATATTCCTTATCTATTCTATTTAGAAATCTATTTATTAGAAATTTTATACTTTCATGTACCAATAAAATTACCCTAAATAGTTCTTTATTAATAATTTTAACTGGATGAATAAATATTGATTTAAGTGGGATTTTATTTGGATGGGTATTTGATTCTAATTTCTCAAAAATAAACCTAATAAGATTTTGAATTGTATTTCTCTTTGAAAGAATATTTTTATCAATCCAATCTAGTAACTCATTATTATTAAATATTGTTTGATTGAATGCAAATTCTAGATCTGATAGGCTATATATTTTATTAACATATGCATGCCATTCTACATTTAAAACTTTGGGAATAGGAATAGGTTCAAGCATAAATGTCGGCTTGCCAGAAATTGCGGCTTCTAGTAATGTTGTACTATATGTTGACACAACAAAATCCGAAGAAAATATCCAGTTTCTAACCGAGTGGGATTTGTTAAAAATAAAATTTGAAGGAATAATCAAATTAAAGTCATGTATTTTCTTTTTAATTTGATCTACACTTGTCATAGGTCTTGGCCTAAAAATTAAAATATAGTCAGGGTTTTTATTTAAAAATAAAATTAACCATTCTAAACATTTTTTAAATGCCTCATTATTGTATTCAATCATTTGCTGAATCTCTTTCGCATCTTGCCCATCAGCAATCATTTGCTGAATCATTGAATTATCGTAGAACGCCCAATTGAAATTTTCATTAAATAAAATCCACTTATTATTAGCATCTAAATTAAATTCATCTGCTAATTCGTTTTTTGATAAATAAAATGACTTATAATGAGGCAAATAAAGATCTAAAGACAAATTGCCGTTTTCAAATATCAAATCTGATTTTACGCCGTTGTTTATTAAACGTTGAGTATTATTACTTCCCCAAGAATGATGATATACATGTGACAAGGCAAGATCTCCTTTAGGTGTCTTTGCATTAATGTTACCTTTATATAATAATTGTTCCCAAGCAAGATTAACAAATATTGCATCTCTCCATTTTAGAAAGTAAATGTTATGGCTCCTGTTTTGATAACAAAAAGGGATTAGAACAATTTTAGGCGAATACTTCCAAATGTACAATTTGTCATAATTCTGTTGTAGAATCACAACTTTCTTGAAATATTTTTTTTCAAAATAAAATTTCAAGAAAGTTGCTACTTCCAACTCTCTTAATGCTTTTTCATATAGAATGACTATATCAACTTTTATCATTTTGACCTAATCTTCTACAAAATTTAAAATAGTCTCATATAAACTGATTGTGTCAAGTTTATGATATTGTAAAACTTCTTCAGGCTGTCCCGACATCGGCTTTTCATTAAGTCCAATAATTTTATTTTTTTTCTGATACAATATTCCTTCTTGACTTAAGTTTGAAACTACAAAAGATCCAAATCCAGCTTCAGCATAATGATTCTCTACCACTATGACATGAGAAGTTTCATTTAATTTTTCCTTATACCAATCTAAATCAATTCTGTTTAACCAAGGTGTAATTATAATTTGAATTTCCAAGTTATGTTTACGTTTAAACATCTCTGCAACATTTGCCAAATTATTACTCATTATTGGACCAGAAGAAATAATCGTAATTTTCTGACCTTTTCTAATATAAGTGCCTCTTCCAATCACTAATTCATTGGTTATATCGAAATTCAGAATTGGAATGTATGGTACAGATACCAATCTGATATATGTGCTTAAATGATTCCTATTTACAGACCAATCCATCAAAGAATATATTTCCTCCTGCGAACATGGCTCAAGAAGTGTTAATCCAGGTATGGAAGACAATGATGCAATATCTCTAACGGCTTGATGAGAATGACCGGGACCAGCTGGAATAAGACCAGTCAATGATCCTACGTAAATAATTTTAGTTTTCTCTGTTGCATTATTATAAATCTGTTCATTTGGTCTAGAAGAAAGAAAACACGCAAAGGAATGTACTATTGGAATCATTCCTCTTAATGCCATTCCACCAGCTTGAGAAACCATGTCTTGTTCTGCAATTCCACATTCCAAAAATTGTTCAGGAAGTTCTTCTTTAAAATTAATAAGACCTGTATCAAGAATTAAATCTGCATCTAATGCAATTATTTTTGGATTTTTTTTTGCAAGTTTAAGTAGCGCTTCAGAATATGAAGGTATCATTTTGTGTAAGCCTTCTTGAATAGTAATTTCAGGTCTAACAATATTTTCAAGTTCTATTGAATCAAATCCAAATTTATTTAATTCGCTATTTACAATAGTATGTAATTCAAGTAATGCAGACGCATATGCATCCTTGCTTGGTGCACCACTATGATACTTATAGAGCTCAACGTCTGAATCAATTGATGTATGTTCCATAAAAGAAACCCCCTTGCCCTTTATGGTATCTGCAATAATTACTTTTGGTTTGTCTTTTACTTTCTTGCAATTTTCTAAAGTTTTAGAAAATTCAGTAATATTATTTCCATCACATCTACTTACATGCCATCCAAATGCAGAAAATTTTGCACCCAAGTCTCCGAGGTCACTTACTTTAGAAACTGCTGTATCAGACTGTAATTTATTATGATCAATTATGACAATTAATTCTTCGGTTTTATTATTTACAGCTGAAATTAACGATTCCCATATTTGTCCCTCTTGTAATTCGCCATCGCCAGTTAACACGTATACATTTCCTTTTTTACCTAATTTCTTATTCGCAAAAATCATGCCCTTGGCCTTAGAAATACCCATGCCTAAAGAACCCGTATTTGTGATGATATTGGGAGTAGAAATATCTGGATGCCCGGGTAACCCATCAATTCTTCTTAACTTATGTATTAAATCAAATTTTAATTTCCCAAGACCAATTAAAACCGAATATAAAGCTGGTGCATCATGCCCTTTTGACGAGAAAAAAATATCACTATTATTATCAACTGGACTATTTACTTGGCCATTCATTTCAAACAAATAAAGCCATGCTAAAATGTCCATACTACTAAAGCTACTTCCGATATGTCCAGAACCTGCTTTTGCTATCATATATAGTGTATTGATTCTACACAAACCGGAAAATAGTTTTGCTTTCTCTATATTGGTTATGTCATACTGATTAATCTTTTCGAATTCCTTGAATGGAACAAAGTATAAATTACCTGATACTTCTTGACTAATTAAATCTCCCATAATTTATTTTGATTTGACTTGTAAAAAATTTATTTTTATAATTGATTTTTTAATAACATTTCAGCTATTAAAAAATCAATATCATTATCTATATCTATAGCGCGTTCTTGAGGTATGATGTGGTATTTAACTTTGTCCCCAGTTAGCGTATTTGTTTTACTAATTGTTTCTGTTCTAGTCGCTACAATATTTGATCGAAAATATGCTTTAGGATAATTTTGTCTAGCAACAGGAGTTACATCTCTTCCAGTCTCAGTGAAGTAGTGCACAAGCAGACCTTGCCCATTTTTTTCATCTACAATTTTCAATGCTTTCATTGGATGTTGTCTTGATTCAGAAATTACAACCGCAGAGGTTGCACTAAAATCTGACTTTAATATGTCTACCAATTCATCAATATCTTCGGATGCTTGTAATGGAACAGTAGCCATCAATCGAACTACTATATCAGGCACATATCCTTCATTCTGGCGCAACCAGTCTAACATGTGATTTATATATTCTAAATCAGTTGAAGTGTCAGATGCAAGTTCTTTGGGTCTTAAGCACGGCACTTCTACACCTAAATTTTGTACTATGTTTGCGTACTCTTGCGAATCCGTTGAAACAATTAAGCGTGTTATTGATTTTGACTTTTGAGCTGCATCAATAATCCATCCAACGAGCGGTTTCCCATAAAGAGTTTTTATATTTTTATTAATGACTCCTTTTGAACCTGACCTGATACCAATAATTGCTAAAACTTCCATTTTAAAATTGAATTGAATTAGAAAAACAACGCTAATCAGCAAATAATTTTTTTAAGCGCATTTAACTCCCTATATTTTTTTCTCTAACTAAAAAAGAGATACATTTTAATTCCGAATACACTTCAAGCGCTTCTACACCTGGCTCTCTTGTTCCATTACTTGATGATCCAAAACCTCCAAATGGCATATGTGGCTCACTTCCAAAAGTTCCAATATTTATATTGACTACTCCAGCTTTTACTCTCTGCGCAAACCACATAGCACGATCAACATTTTGAGTATGAATGGCTGCAGTTAATCCATATTCACTTGAATTTGAAAAATCTAACGCATCTTCTAAATTTTCGACAATATGTAAAGTGGCTACCGGTCCAAAAATTTCATTAGTAGACAGTGTAGCTGACCTTCCTAAATCTTCAATTATTGTAGGCTCTATATAGTAGCCATTTTTGAGCTTATCTGTGGTTGGCGCAACGCCACCACACAAAATTTTACCACCTTCTTGTTTAGCAAGTTCAATTGCAGCAAGTATATTTTGTTGTTGCCTTTTATTTATAACTGGCCCAATTTCACAGCCCTCGTCAATTCCCAATTTTAACTGTTTTGCTTTATGAACGAATTGTTCCTTAAATGATTCATAAATATTTTTAAATACTAAAATTCGACTCCCCGCTGCACATCTTTGACCTGCATTGCTAAATGCTGAAAGTGTAGCCCAGTGTACCGCTTGTTCTAAATCAGCATCGTCTGAAACGATAAAAGGATTTTTACCACCTAACTCAAGTGAAACACGTGCTAATCTTTTTCCTGCTTCTTCCGCAATTATCCTACCGACATTTGTTGAACCAGTAAAACTAATTAATGCTACTCTTTTATCTTTTACTAAATATGTACCTGCACCTTTGCCACTACCTTGAATGACATTAAAAATTCCATCCGGCAAACCTGCTTTTTGAGTTAATTGAGCAAATAAAATAGCAATCTTAGGTGAATCTTCAGACGCCTTTAGTATAACCGAATTCCCACAAATCAGTGAAGGAAATGTTTTCCATGCTATATTCGCAATTGGTGTATTGGCAGGAACAATTAAACCAGTTACTCCATGAGGTTGTCTAATGGAATGTGTATATTTTCCTGGCATACCCGATGTTAATGACTTCCCGTATAACCTCATACCCTCACCTGAAAAAAATTCACCTTGTAAAATCGCTCCATTAACTTCCCCTATAGCATCTTGTATAGGTTTCCCAGTTTCCACAGCGACACATTCGGCAATTTCATTCAAATGTTTTTTCATTTCAAGGACAATATTTCCTAAAATCTGTCCTCGTTTTACTGGTGTAAATGATGACCATAATTCGAATCCTTTCTGAGCTATTTCAATTGCGTATTCGACATCCATTTGAGAAGCATCTTTGATACAACATAATAGTTCCCCATTATTAGGATCAAATTTTTGAATTAAATTATCATTGGAATTACATTTTTCTATTCCATTAACCCAGTTTCCAATTATTGGGACATTATTTCTATGTATCATATTGCTGTCCAGCCTCCATCTAGAATTAAATTTGAACCAGTCATATAAGATGATGAAGCACTTGCTAGAAAAACAACTGCACCATCGTATTCATTTGAATTAGCCATTCGCCCTAACGGTATTCTACCACAGTAATTTTCTAAAAAGTCCTTATCTTGATTATTAAATACTCCAGCTATCGTTAAAGAATTTACTCTAACATTAAACTTCGCCCAATAAACAGCTAAATATCTGCTTAAATTAAGAATTCCAGATTTTGATACTGAATATGCAACAGGTTTAAAAAACACTTCTCCCCTATCCCTTCTATATTGATATAAATTTTGATCTGGAGAGACCATTCCATAAATAGATGAAATATTAATAATAGACCCTTTTTTTTCTTTTGCCATTGCTTTTCCAAAAATTTGACAACACAAAAAGACACCTTTAAGATTTACATCAATTACTTTATCCCAAGATGTTTCAGGGTAATCTTCAAATGGGCCATTTTCTTCTGGTGGACTTGAAGGAGGAGAATCTATCGCTGCATTATTAATTAAAACAGTTGGTTTTCCAAAAAAATTTTCACAGATTTTTAATGCTTTTTCAATTGTGCTCTTTTTTGTAACATCAACTTCACAATAATGATATTTTTCCGGAAATTCCATTTCAAGTTTTACACTATCGCTACTTTGTCTCATATCTAAACCAAGAACTTTAGCCCCTAAATTCAAAAAAGTATTTGCATAAGAATTGCCAAGTTGTCCACTAACCCCAGTAATTACTACAATTTCATTAGAGACATCAAAAAAAGATTTTTGCATAATTTTAAATTACTATTCAGAGAAAGAATTAAATAACAAATCACAAATTTCACGAACAGCCCCATAACCACCTGGCTTTTGTGTTCTGAATAGAACATACGGAAGGATTTCTGGATATGAATCACTGACACCAACTGGAAATTTAACAACTTTAAAGGCAGGTATATCATTAATATCGTTTCCTACAAACATTGTGTTCATAGGAGAAATACCATAATTTTTACAAATTTCTAAAATTGCTTCAGCCTTGTCTTCTATAGCTTGAAAACATGGAAGTTTCAATTTCTGAGCTCTCATACTTACAACAGGATTAGACTCTGTAGAAACTATAACAGAAATTATACCCATTTTAGATAATCTGGATAAGCCAATACCATCACTTCGCCAACACCTTACTGACTCTACGCCAAATTGATCTGTAAATACACTATTATCTGTAAACACTCCATCGAAATCAAATGCAATTAATTTAACTTCTTGAAGAACATCTTTGTCTATCATAAATTTTGAATATCCGAGTAAAGAATTTGTTCCCCTTTTTTAATATCTCTATTTACTTTTTTTCCAATAACCTGATTTGACTCTCTAACTGGAATAAATTGCTCCCTAAAAATTTTACCACTAAGGTTGTCCAAAGTAAGTGCTTCACCTGAAATTAAATCTTTATTAACAACTAATGATTTTCCAAGTTTTTTAAAAACAGGTTCGTTACCAATTTCATTTGAGGATTTAGGTTTCATCATAACAGGAGTTCTATGGATATCTCTTACAAATTTTCTAAATCCATCAGGTTCCAAAGCAAAACTATGATCAGTACCTTTTAAAGATCTATTAAGTGTAACATGTTTTTCAAAAACTCTAGCCCCTTTAATATAACCTAACGGACCAGATAATATA
This sequence comes from Bacteroidota bacterium, assembly GCA_947448725.1. GTDB lineage: Bacteria > Bacteroidota > Bacteroidia > Chitinophagales > Chitinophagaceae > Sediminibacterium. The sequence continues at coordinate 35,895 of CANFOM010000016.1, read as the reverse complement.
CCATTAAAATGATCTGATAATCCAATAGTTATACCGTCAAAATCTTTTATTAAATTTTCAATATTATCCAAACCTAATTTACTAGCATCACAAGGATACTCAGAGACACAATGTAAAATAGCAATTTGTTCTTTAGTAAGATGTTCTAAAAGTGTATTTACACTAGAACTTATTTGTTTACTATTACCACCTCCAATACTAATCACAGTTGGAATTTTTGCTTTTGCGATTCGATTTATAAAAGGTAAATTCCCCAAATCAAAGGAAGCTATTTTTAATATATCAACCCCTGAATTAACCAAAAATTCTAGACTATTTTCATCAAAAGGAGTACACATAAATTTTACATCATACTTCCTACAAGTCTCAATTATTGATGGATACCATTCTAACTTAAGCTCTAATTTTTCTCGATGTAATCCATAAATATCATCAAAAGCATTTTCACTAGAATAAGGAGCATTATAAGCATCTTCCGAAAACAAGAACTTATTATCTCTTGTTTGGAATTTTACAACATCAGCACCGGCCGCGGCAAAAGTTTTAATATAGTCTAACGCCATATCAAGATCACCTTGGTGATTCTGACCGATTTCAGCAATTACAATCGATTTTTCTGACAATTCTTTTACATTGAACATAATCTATTTATTTAATTTTATTTTATGAATATATAGTCGTAAGTATTTTTAGTGTCTGGGTGGAGATTTTTTTCGTTTATATTGAAACCCATTTTGAGGATAAAATCTACAATTTCCTTACCACTTTGAATATTTTCATCAACTTCAATTTGAATTGATTTAACCTTTTGGTTAGACAAAGTATTGATAGCGCCTTGCAGTACACCTAATTCATGGCCATCAACATCAACTTTTATATGATTTGGAATGGGGAATTGGAACTTTTCAACAAGAGTATCTAACTTATAAATAGAAGTAAAATACTTAAAATCTAGGCTGTTTTCTTTTTGTCCATCATCACCCTCAAGTCCTTTATGCAATCCAGCTCCCCCATCTAACGAACTCATAGTAAACAATGTAATCTTATCATTATTACTCAGACAAGTATTAACTGGCACAATTGAACCCTGTAATGAGTTCATCTTAATATTAGAACATAATTCATAGAATGTTCCTGGTACCGGCTCGAACGAATACACCTTAATATTCCTACCCAAAGAAGCAGCAATTAAAGAATAAGCACCTACATTGGCACCTACATCAAAAAATGTATCATTAGCTTTAAAATAATTTTCTATCCATTCAACTGTTTTTGGTTCTTTACTAACGCTTTTTAATCTTGAAAGACTAATTTTAGAGGTGACGTGTATATAGATATTAGATTTTAAATAATCAACTTTATCTTGAAATTGAAATTTTTCAAGTATTAAAACTTTGACTTTATTAGGAAACAGCCTAACTAGATAAACGATTGCTACAATGCAGATTTCTATTAATTTTTTAATGAATTTCATAATTTTTAATATGATAAATTTAACTAAATAAATTTTTTATTGATGAATAAAAAAGTTGTATAAATGAATAAAGCAGATTTAACTAAAAATATTAAATAAATATAGCTTTTGTTAAAAAATGAAAAATTTACTTGAGTAACCAACATCAGTAACAAAATAGCAATGAGATAGTAAAAAATATTAGACTTAAGTTTATAAAACTTTATTGATAAATAATAGGCCATAGCACTTGAAACTAAAACCCTCAAAAGTTCTTCAAAATAGATTCCCAAAGTATCGTAATTTATAATAAGATATATTCCAGGGAAAAACAATAATGTAACATTAAATAAATTTGGTAAAAACTGATACTTTGTTTTTCGAGACAAGAAAATGCCAAAACTAAAATACAACTGACAAGTGGTTATGTATATAATTACTATAAAAAATGAAATTACTTTAACAGAAGCAACATCTATACCTGGTAATAAAAACTTGACAAGTTCAGTCAAAAACAGTACTATTAGTAATGTAACTAAAAATAAAATATTAAAATATTTCTTAGATAGATTCGCAATTTTCTCTTTATTGTTTTCTAAATTTTCACTGTCTAAAGATACTATGCTCGGCACATATGTCACCTTAAGCGCTGTATGCAATGAAGTAATTGGACTCGATAGTTTATTTGCAATATTATAATATCCATTAATTTCTAGCGTTGAATATTTTCCAAGTATAAATCTAAAAACCACACTTGAAAAATTTGCTAATATTGTTGAAGGAATTAGAGGATAACAAAATTTTCTTATTTCATTTAAAATTCTTTTACTGATAATGAATTTAGTTTTTGGTAATAAATAGATCACATTCCCAATTAAAAGCGCAACACCTGCATAAACTTGTGCAATTAAAAGACCATAAACACCTTGATTAAGAATTGCAACGAAAATGTATGAAACAATTGCACGAAATACACTTGAAAAAAACATATATATAATATATTCTTTAACATTTGACCTAAATCTTATTAAGGAAAATGGGACTAATGAAGTACTTTGTAAAAGTGCCCCCAATAAATTTAAAAAAATCAGATTAAATGGAATACTAAAGACTGGGAAACTATATGATAAATATGCAATTATTGAAAATAATATAATTGAAGAGCCCCAATTAATTAGTAAAACGTTTCCTACATAATATTTTTTAACTCGATCTCTCCATTTATAATAATCTCGTACAATTAATTGTTCAGAAGAAATTCCAAATAATGATACACAAATTAAGGAATAAAATTCCAAAATGGATAGAGTTCCAAAATCATTTATATTTAAATATTTCCATGTAAAAATGGAAATTATCAATACAATAATTTGTGAAAAAATTGAAACTAAAACAAATGGGTTTGTGTTAATTTTATTTTTTACAAAAAAAAGAGCCTTTGAAAATGATTTTCTCAATTTTACATACCTTGATAAATCGTTTCAATAATTTCAACAACTTTTAACCCTTCAAGTGCATTAGTTGTTATTGTAGTTCTTCCCTTTATTACATCTACTACATTTTCAATTACATAATTATGGTTTTGAGCAGAACCTTTATACGCCCCATAATCATTTCCTGGATTAGTTGGATTTAACTCGGGCATTATATAATCTTTAATATGACAATATTCAACCTTGTCCATGTATTGTCCACCAATTTTTACTGATCCTTGCTCTGCAATAATGGTCATACTACTCTCTAAATTTTGGTTCCACACAGATGTTGAATAGTTGACAGAGCCCATTCCCCCATTTTTTATAAAATCAAAAGTAATGAACCCAGAATCTTCAAAATCTGTTAGAGTTGAGTGATTAAAGTTGTTAAATTTTGTTTTTATATTGTTAATGTCGCCGAACAACCAATACAAAATATCAATAAAATGTGAAAATTGAGTAAACAAGGTTCCTCCATCTAATTCCTTACTACCATGCCAAGAATCACTGGTATAATATCGTTCATCTCTATTCCAGTAACAATTAAGTTGTACAATGTAAATTTTGCCAAGCTTACCAGAATCTATTAAATCTTTTATCCAAATTGAAGGTGGAGAATATCTATTTTGCATCACAGCAAATACATGCTTGTGAACATTTAAAGCTTTATAAATAACATTTTCTGCATCATTTTTACTTAATGCTATTGGCTTTTCAATAACCACATGTTTTCCAGAATCTAAACATTGTATAGCATGAGCTGAATGAAATCCATTCGGTGTTGCAATATTAATTACATCTATATCTAAATTTGCATCTAATAATTCGGTTAAACTATTATAAAATGGTACACCAAATTTTTCAACATCTAATAAATTTTTCGGTTTTGTATCAACAAGTGCAACTAATTCTGATTCTGAATTTCTACCAATCATTTCCGCATGTCGTTTTCCAATATGCCCGCAACCAACTACAGCAAATTTTATTTTCATAATTCTAAATTTATTTTATTCTATGTACTTTCCCATTTTCAATCTTATACTCTTGATTTTCATATTCAATTTGAGCAATTCCTTGTTCATTGAAAATTAACTTATTTCCAGCTTCATCTACCCAACCAATTTGACGAGCAGGGTTTCCTACTACTAATGCAAAATCAGGTATTTCTTTTGTCACTACAGCGCCAGCACCAATTAATGCAAAATTGCCAATATTATTTCCACAAATAATAGTAGCATTAGCACCAATGCTTGCGCCTTTCCCAACATTTGTTTTTAAAAATTCTTCTTTTCTATTAATAGAACTTCTTGGATTAATAACATTGGTAAAAACCATTGATGGTCCTAAAAAAACATCATCCTCGCATATTACACCAGTATAAACAGAAACATTATTTTGAATTTTTACATTATTACCGATAATAACATCTGGAGATATGACAACATTTTGCCCTATATTACAATTATTCCCAATTTTTGAATTTGTCATTATATGACTAAAATGCCAAATTTTTGTGTTCTCGCCAATGATAGAACCTTCATCAATTACTGCAGAAGAGTGTGCGAAGTATTTCATTAAAATTGATTAATTTTTTCACAGATATAATTCATATGTTCAAGGTTAATCTCAGTATGAATTGGGATTGATATCACCTCGCTGCAAAGCTGTTCAACATTAGGAATTACAAAATCAAAAGGGACATACTTTTCAAATGCCGGTTGTTTATATAAGGGAAATGGGTAATAAATCATTGAGGGAATTTTGTGTACTGACAAATATTTTTGCAAATCATTACGTGCGCCATCTTTAACTCTCAACGTATACTGATGAAACACGTGATTACTATTTTTTTGCCTAACTGGTATTTGTACTTTTTTATTACTTTCTAATTTTAGATCATAATATTTTGACATTTGATTTCTTGAATCTATGTATTCGTCGAGTTTTTTTAGCTTAACATTTAATATAGCTGCCTGAATTGTATCTAAACGAGAATTACAACCCAAAATTTTATGAAAATACTTAACTTCCTGACCATGATTAGCAATCATTCTCATTTTATATGCCAATTCATCGTTGTTAGTGGTTAATGCTCCACCATCTCCAAAACAACCAAGATTTTTTGAAGGGAAGAATGATATACTACCAATATCTCCCATAGTACCTGTCTTTGCTCTAGTTCCATCACTGAATGTATATTCTGATCCAATTGCTTGAGCATTATCTTCAATAATAAATAGTTTGTGTTTCTTTGCCAAATTAATTATAGGTTCCATGTCACAAGATTGACCATATAAATGTACAGGTACAATTGCCTTTGTTTTTGTGGTAATTGCTTGCTCTATAATTTCTGCCGTTATATTAAAAGTATTAGGATCCACATCTACCATAACTGGAATTAGACCTAATAATCCAATTACTTCGGCAGTTGCAACGTAAGTGAAAGCAGGGCAAATAACTTCATCTCCAGGTTTTAAATCAAGCGCCATCATAGCTATTTGTAACGAATCTGTTCCATTTGCACACGGAATTACATGTTTTACATTTAAATAAGATTGCAATGCATTTTGAAATGTATTAACGGATGGACCATTAATGAATTGGGTATTTTCAACACAATTAATTATGGCATCATCAATTTCATTTTTTATTTTTAAGTATTGATTTTTTAAATCAACCATTTGGATATTTTCCATGAAGTAAATTAGTTCAATTTAAAATAGTTGTAATTCCATTCTATAACCTTGATGTGATTTGAGACCTATCTAGTACAGATTTAATGTCATAAATAACGGAACTATTACTTTTCTTTAGACTTTGAAAGTCTAAGGTCAAAAATTCATTATGTGACACTGCTAACACAACTGCGTCATATTGCTTTAATTCTTTAACAATCTTAATATTATACTCATGCATAACCTGAATTTCATCAACATGAGGATCAAATACATCAACTTTTAAATCAAATTGATTCAATTCATTTACAATATCAACAACTTTAGAATTACGAATATCAGGACAGTTTTCTTTAAATGTAACTCCCATTACCAAAACGTTTGCTCCCTTTATTGTTATTCCTTTTTGTATCATAAGCTTTACTACTTTATTCGCTACAAACATACCCATGTTATCGTTAACCCTACGACCACTTAGTATTACTTGTGGATAATATCCAAGGCTTTCAGCTTTATGTGCTAAATAATACGGATCAACGCCGATACAATGACCTCCAACTAATCCTGGTTTATATTTTAAAAAATTCCATTTAGTTCCCGCCGCATCTAAAACATCTTGAGTATCTATTCCAATTCTATCAAAGATTAATGCTAATTCATTAACAAATGAAATATTAACATCACGCTGAGCATTTTCTATCGCCTTACTAGCTTCAGCAACCTTAATTGATGGTGCTAAGTGTGTGCCAGCTTGTATTATACTTTTATACAGTTCATCCACAATGATTGAAATTTCTTTTGTAGATCCAGATGTAACTTTTTGTATTTTTGTAAGCGTGTTTATTTTATCTCCTGGATTTATTCTTTCTGGAGAATAGCCGCAATAGAAATCTTTATTAAAAACCAACCCACTTGACTTTTCTAATACAGGAACGCATTCTTCTTCTGTACATCCTGGATATACAGTGCTTTCATAAATAACAATATCGTCTTTTTTTAAAACAGTACCCAACATTTTAGAAGCATTTAGAAGTGGTCCCAAGTCTGGAGATTTAAATTGATTTATTGGTGTTGGTACTGTTACAATAAAAATGTTAGAATTACTTAAATCTGTTACTTGAGAAGAAAATTTGAGATATTTTGAAGATTCAATATCAGACTTTACTGTTTCTTTTGTCTTATCAATTCCTTTCTTTAAATCATTTATTCTAAATTCATCAATGTCGAAACCAATAACATTGTATTTTTTCCCAAATTCAACCGCTAGAGGCAATCCAACATATCCCAAGCCTATAATGGCAATATTTTTATTTAAAAGTTGCATCATAAATTTTTATATATTCAGAAATGGTTTTTCGGATTCCTTCATCTAATTTGATCATAGGAAACCAACCTAATGAATTTAATTTTTGTGTATCCATTAATTTTCTCATAGTTCCATCCGGCTTTGAAATATCAAAAATAATTTTTCCTTTATAGTCAATTTCCGAAGTAATCAAATTAGCTAATTCCTTTATAGTCACATCTTCACCCCATCCTATGTTTACTAAACCCTTTTCATTGTAATTCTGCAATAAAAAATAACAAGCATCTGCTAAATCATCAACGTGTAAAAACTCTCTTCTAGGGGTTCCGGTTCCCCAAATTGTAACATTTGGTTCATTGTTTTTTTTTGCTAAAACAATTCTTCTAATTAGCGCAGGTAGTACATGAGAATTTTCGGGATGGTAATTATCATTCGTGCCATACAAATTAGTAGGCATTGCAGATATAAAATTACAACCATACTGAGCTCTATAGCTATCACACATTTCAATACCTGCTATTTTTGCAATAGCATAAGGTTGATTAGTTGGTTCTAAATAGCCACTTAACAAGTATTCTTCTTTTAATGGCTGTGGAGCCATTTTAGGATATATACATGACGAACCTAAAAACAATAATTTAGTAACCTTATTCATATAAGCAGCATGAATAACATTAGCTTCAATCATTAAGTTGTCGTAGATAAATTCTGCTCTATATGTGTTATTGGCATGAATGCCCCCAACTTTTGCTGCAGCAAGTATTACGTAATCAGGTTTTTCTTTTTCAAAGAATTCATTAACAGCTTGCTGATTTCTTAAATCTAATTCACTAGAAGTTTTAGTAACAATATTGTTATACCCCTCCTTTCTTAGTTTACGCTCTAAACCTGAACCTACCATTCCTCTGTGTCCAGCAATATATATTTTAGCGGTTTGTTCCATACTTATAATCCACTTTGTTTGATATACAATTCCTTTTTAAATAAAGAAACATCACTCGCTACCATTTCTTTAACTAGTGCCGCTAAGTCATATTTAGGTTTCCAACCTAATTGAGTCATTGCTTTAGTTGGATCTCCAATTAACAAATCAACTTCTGTTGGTCTATAATATTTAGGATCTACTTTAACAACTATACTACCTTCTTCAAGTTTGTATTCACCAGTGTTTTTTACAACATAACCTTCTTCTGCTTCATCCTTTCCTCTAAACCCTAATTCAATTCCTAATTCGGCAAAACTCATTTTTACAAAATCACGAATGGTAGTAGTGATTCCAGTTGCTAAAACAAAGTCTTCTGGTTTTTCTTGTTGTAATATCAAATACATTCCTTCTATATAATCTTTTGCATGTCCCCAGTCTCTTTTTGCATCTAAATTACCCAAGTACAAACACTTGTCCATACCTAATACAATTTTTGCTGTTGCTCTTGTAATTTTTCTAGTTACAAAAGTTTCCCCTCTTTGTGGTGATTCGTGATTAAACAAAATACCATTACACGCATACATGTTATACGCCTCTCTATAGTTTACTGTAATCCAATATGCATATAATTTTGCAACAGCATAAGGAGAACGTGGATAGAAAGGTGTAGTTTCAGATTGAGGTACTGCTTGTACTAATCCATATAATTCCGAAGTAGATGCTTGGTATATTTTTGTTTTATTAGTTAAACCTAATAAACGAACTGCTTCTAAAATCCTCAATGTACCAATACCATCTGCATTTGCCGTATATTCTGGTTCTTCAAAACTTACATGCACATGACTCATAGCAGCCAAGTTGTAAATTTCATCAGGTTGAACTTCTTGAATAATACGTATTAGGTTTGTACTATCAGTTAAATCACCATAATGTAAATGTAGGTGTCTATCAGGTATATGTGGATCTACATAAATGTGATCAATTCTTTGTGTATTAAACAAAGAGGACCTTCTTTTAATTCCATGTACCTCGTAACCTTTTTTCAATAAGAACTCAGCCAAATATGCTCCATCTTGACCTGTAATTCCTGTAATAATTGCTTTTTTCATGTATATTATTCTTAAAAATATCGCACAAAACTGCGCACATTTAACCTATTTTTCAACCTTTTCTGGTAACCCATAAACAATAAATCGAACATGTAAAGTACTTGATTATCATGTTATTAATGAATTACAACTATCTGCGAATACTCCAAATTAGTGTGGACCACACTAATCCAAAATCCTATCCCATTAACTTCATAAATACCCCCACATCCTTCAACATTTTCTCAGTAAACTCTAGGGGTTGGTATAAGGCAACACGTATCTTTTTATCAATCAAAGTTTCTGCCTTTTCAATTAACTGATATAAATAACCCTTATCAACATCACCCACTATTACTAAATCCACAAAGGGATTGTTTTTTCCTAAAGCCAAATCCCCAGTTAGGTATACCTCATCTATATTTCCCAACTTATCCAATACATTCTCAATAATCTGATCCAAGCCAACATATTGCATAATCACCCCTCTTAAGGATTTAAACATGGGGTGTTTTGTGTTTACAGCGTAATGTTTTGTTTTTGTGTTTTCATCGTCGGCCCGCTCCTGTATCAATTGCATATCCGATAACTTATTTAATTCCAAACGCACCGTATTACTACTTACACCTAGGTCACGCTCTAAACCGCGCAAATAAACGGTGCTAGCGGGGTTGAGTAGCAATTTGGTGAGTAACTGCACTCTTATTTTTCCAGTAAAAATTTTATCTAAGATCATTGGGGTAGATGAGAATTTTAAAAGTGTAAAAGACGGCTTCGCCGCCCTAAGTCACATATTAATGACAAAAACTCAATATTATATTATAAATATAGCGCAATATTGAGTAGTGAAAATAAATATAAATGAGTAAAAAACAAAAATTATCTTGCCTTAGAAATTTCTACCCCCCCCCCCGTCATATCCAATATCTTGGTTTGAAGGCTAGGGTCCAAGCGTTCAAAAATGCTGTTATTGCTAATAAATTCAGGAACTAGTTCCTTCATTTTACCTACTAATTGCATTTCACTAGCGGCATTTACAACTAATTGGCCTAGTTCATCAAAGTGTAGTTTAATGTTGATTAGTTCCACCTGCCTCACTTTGGCAATTAATATTTTATCGTGGTAAGTAGCTAGGGTATTTTCAGCATCGTTTAAAAGCTCTTCATATAACTTTTCACCAGGCCTTAAACCACTGTAAGTAATATTTATATCAATATTAGGAATCATACCATACAGCCTAATCATTTTTTTAGCCAAGTCGGCAATGGCAACCGGCTGCCCCATATCAAAAACAAATATCTCCCCACCATTACCCATACTGCCTGCTTCTAATACCAATTGGCAAGCTTCAGGTATCGTCATAAAGTACCTCGTAATATTTGGGTGTGTTACCGTTAATGGTCCCCCTTTTTCAATTTGATCCTTAAATCTATTTATAACAGAACCATTACTTCCCAATACATTTCCAAAACGGGTAGTGATAAATTTAGTAATAATATTTTTTTCATTAGATAACCCTTGTACATAAATTTCAGCCATTCTTTTACTAGCGCCCATTACATTAGTAGGGTTAACTGCTTTATCGGTGCTTATCATTACAAACCTTTCGGAATTGTATTTTACAGCAAGGTCAGCCACTATTTTTGTACCAATTACATTATTCCTAACCGCCTCTGTTGGGCACAACTCCATCATAGGAACATGCTTATACGCAGCAGCATGATATACATAATGCGGTTTGAAAGTATCAAACAATCCTTCGATTCTTTTTTCATTGGTGATATCCGCTAAAAAAGAAACGCAGTTTACTCGTGTGCCACGCTCTTGTAATTCTAATTCAATATTATGCAAAGGCGTTTCTGCTTGGTCGCACATGATAATCATTTCAGGAGCATAGGGTATTAACTGTCTCACGATTTCACTTCCTATAGAACCTGCTGCACCAGTAACTAGTACACGCTTACCTTTAATTTGTGAACGAATTTGATTGTTATTAATTACAATAGGATCACGTTCCAATAAATCCTCAATCTTTATACTTTGTAATTGATTGCTACTAAATTTACCTTCGGCCCAACGGTCATAAGCAGGTACACTTAATACTTTGATATCATGATCCAAACAAAAATCCACCAATTCATTTTTTCGTTTGGTAGGAATGGTAAAGCTGGCAATAATTAATTCATCTATTGGTTGAATTGGAACCAATTTTACAAAATCCTCATAACGGACTACTTGTATTCCATTTAAATTTTTATTGGTTTTCTTTTTATCATCGTCAACAAAAGCAACTATATTAATATTACTAGCTCCATCATTTTCCAAAACACGTTGAGTAGCAACCCCCGTATCGGCTGCACCAAAAATAACTACATTCTTCTTTTTCATTTTGTAGTTTTTGGCATAAGCAAATAAAAACTTAACTAATACACGATAACTAACCAATAATAAAAAACTAAAACCTGCATATACAATTACCACTACAGTGCTTAATACAAATTCCTGACTATAGCGGTAAGAAACACTATTTACAATAAATAAAATAGCAGCGGATCCTATAACAGAGATACTTATTCTAAAAGCGTCTTGTATGCCTGTGTACCTAACAATACCTGAATAAGTTTTAATAGAAGTAAATACCAAGGTATTAGTAATAAATACCAATACAAAAGTATTGAGCACAGCTTCCCAACTTAACCCCACTAAGGTTAAGTTTTGCTTGATAGCAATGGCTATTAAAAGCGAAAACAAAGTGCCCCCAATGTCTAATAAAAATATGATCCAACGAGGGACAATACTAAAATTTTTAAACATACTACTGGTTTTTATTTGATTCATACAACGGGGGGATTGTATTTAAACTATTTTTAGTTAAACTACGCGACTATTTTTTTATATAAACTCAAAAACACTAAATACAAAACTGTTAAAAGGCCTGCTAAAAAACCACCTAAAATAAGTGACTTCAATTTGCTTACTTTATCTTTTTCTAAAGGCAATATCGGACGGTCTATAACTTGTATCAAAGGGGTTTCTTTTCTTAAGGTTACTTTGGATAATTCTAATTGGGCCACCAACTGTGTTAAGATGGCCGTATTGGCCTGAACATCTACTTGTTTTTTTGTACTTGGAGCACGTTTTACCATTAATGCAGAGTTTAAATTATATACATTATCACTGGCGCTCGCCACACCTGTTATGGCACTATTAAGTGCTTCCCTAATACTATCGGTTTGCTTTTGTAAAATTTCAACATTCAAACGCGATTTTTTACTTTTAGTTTCAACATAAAATTCAGAGGTTTCTTTGGCTAAATTTTCACAAAAAACTTTAGCAAATTTTTCATTTTCACTAATTACTTCAATATTGGTGATAGATACTTTTTTATCTTTTTGAGAAATGGTTAATGATTTTAGGTCAGTCAAGCTTTTAAAAATAGTTTGTAAAATAGAATCCTGCTGTAGGGTGAAATTGGTTCTATCTGCATTAGGTAAAAATTGGACATTTTTTAAAGCTGGTTTTTCACTCCATTTTTCTCTTAATTCATTTATTTGAATATAATATTCAGCCAAGCTAATGGTTTTACCATTTACAAGTACTGCGTTCAATAATGTTTTCTCTACCAATAAACGGCTTTTCATTAGTTCCATTAAATTAGAACCCGCAAATGCACCACCTCCACTACTTCCTAAATCAATACCAAAACTACTGGCTAGTCCCATGGCTCCACTTAAACCGCCACCACTTCCTTTGTCTTCCTCTAAAGCAAAAGTCAATACTGCTTTATAAGTAGGTTTTTGAAATAAGGCATACAACACCCCAATGGTTGCCCCCAATAGGCCCGCTAAAAATATAATTTTCCACTTTGTTTTTAAATAAGCTACCCATTCTTTTATTTTCTGAATCAATTCCTTTAAAGAAATTTCATCAGCATCTGCCGAATGGTTATTATTAATTGAATTGGTATTTTGATCAGTCATGTTGTATAAATTATTTGTTCAACAATTTCACAGTAGCTAAAGCTGCAATTACTTGTGCGATAACCGTTGTAAAAGATAAAATAGTGGCTAATGGTTTGTCCATTTTTTCATTGGTCTCTGGAAGAATTACTTCACAACCTGGTTTAATTTGAGGGCTTATTCTAAAAAATCCAAAATGTTTGGTGCGATTACTTTTTCCATTCGCATATACTACATAAGCACGACCTCTTTTTGCATATTCACTAATTCCTCCAGCGGCAGATATACAATCGTTGATATTAATACCATCCCTGTAAACAATATTAGTGGGTCTTAATACCCCACCACTTATTTTTATACGGTTATCCACTTTAGGTATTACTAATTCATCTTTGTCTTTTAATACCAAATCATCCTCCGATCCTGGATGGGCAATAATATAATTGATATCAATTGCGATTTGATAATAATCGTTATTTAAATCGTTCATTATTGCATTGAGGGTGTCGGATAAAGTTTTCTTGTTTCCATTTTGATCTGCCATGGGATTTGTATTCCCTAACTGATTTTGAATATCAGCTTTTTCTGTGGCTTGTTGTGCTTTCAGTTTTCTTCTGTATATTTCCTCAATACTTGTTTTTGTTTCATCTGCTTTTAAAGTATCTACAACATGTTTGCTTCTTTTAATAAAAGCACCTTCTCCATAAGCATCTCCAATTAATCCGCCAGCTCTAGTAACAATATCGCTTACTCTTTCTACCCTAGTTCTTAAGGTGTATTTACCAGCATTTTGTACCTGACCAGTTACGGTAATTATTTCGGGAGTGGTAAAGCCTGCTTTTTTAGTAATGGTAACCACATCAAAAGGTTGCAAAACAATATTTTCATGGCCAGCATTAAAACTTAAGTCACCATTAATTTCTGTTTTAAAAATAGTAGATACTCGGTTATTGTCTACTTTATTTTCAAACTGCACCATTCTGGCAACTTCAACACTTTTATTGGCTGCATAATTAAAACCGCCTGCCATTAAAATTAAATCCTTCACTGTCATACTGTCTAAATAAACATACCTACCCGCATTCCTCACTTCTCCCATTAAATCCACGGCTAATGAATCTCTTAAATCCAATACCGAATTAATATACAATTCGTCCTCTCTTTGTAATAAAATATTTTCAGTAGCATCGTTTCTTAATGCTTTATTTAAATTAATACTGATTAACTCTTTTAATAAATTAGGCTTTAAGCGTATTAATTGCGCCCTACCTGTAAAGGCATCTTCTTTTAATCCATCCGCTCTTCGAACTAAATCAGTAATACGCATGCCGGCAGATAATTCATACACATCGGGTCTAAATACCGCACCCGATAATTTAACTCTGTTTTGAAAACGATCTAATATTTTAGAAACAATAAATACATCACCTCCGCCTGGTTCGTATTTTTCAAAATCAATTTTTGCTAAATCTTTAACCAATTTTTCTTTATCCGATTTTTGTATCACTTTTACCACTGCAGTATAAGCCGTATCATCAAAACCACCTGCATAATTTAAAAATTGACTAAAATTTTCTTTGCCTACTAATTCAAAAATACCGGCGCGTTTTATTTGTCCTTTTATTTCCACTCTATTTTTATAAGGTGGTACGCGAATAACATCATGGTCTTTTAAACCAATATTTTGTGACTGATCACCATTTTGCATAAAATGATACAAATCGATGGTCTTGAATATTTTGTTATTTCTAATTAATTCAATGGCTCTGTAACTACCAATTTCACTTGGGCCCCCTGCTTCAGTCAAAGCACTTAGCACATTGGATAAAGACGAGATATTGTAATTACCACTTCGGGCTGCGCCAATAACGGTTACTTGTATGGTTCGAATATCACCTAAGGTTATGGCTATTTTAGATTCTCCTCTGGCAATACTTGGATAAGCAGTTTTAATCATCTGATTTTTTAATCGATCCGTTGCGGCTTCGATGCTTAATCCTGCTACTTTTATTTGACCTACATTTTTTACCTGTATGAATCCTTCTTTACTCACGGTTAAATCATCGCTATATTCTTGTACTCCATATACCACTAATTTCAAAACATCATTTGGACCAATTTCATAATTTAAAGGCGTAGCAATATTTTGATTCTCTCCAAATCCTGTTCCATTGTCATTAAACAATTCAGATCCGTAGATGAGTGGATTGATATTATTTTCTGGTCTTGGTCTTTTTCCTTTTCCAGTTGTATCTGCAAAAGCATTTTGACCTCTAGTCCCTGTGATTTTTTTTAAGGGCGAGTTAGCATTGGGCTTAGCTCCTTTGGCCGTTCCTAATTTTGCTTTTAATTTAGCAAATTCTGCAGGGCTCATTCCTTTGGCTATGGCTTGTTGTTCCACTTGATCGATAGTCATGCCGGCTTGTTGCAATTGGGCTTGTATTTGAGCAATTTCGGTTTCGGTTAAAGCATCCACTTTTAAAGTACTTAAGTCCTTTGAACTTAATAAGTTTTGTGCTTGCACACCGATGCTAAAACAAACCAGTAGTAAACCAATAAAAAACAATTTCATTATAATAGAATTTAGTAGAAGATGATGAGTTGAGTTATAAAATAGCGTTTAATTTTTAACGATAGTTAGTTTTTTACATGGCTTCGCCATTCTTAGTCACATAATAGCAATGAAGTGACTAAAGATCTAGAACTAGTTCAGTACTATTAAAAATAGACTTAGCCAATACAGATATTCAAAACCGAGTTAACTATTTCAAAATTAACACTTTATACAAATTTTAGGGGGGTACGATTTATACTGTAAAAATACCTTAATTATTAGTAATAAACAAAAAAGATAATATATTGATTAATAATTATTTATATATACAATATATTATTAATTAAATACTATTTTTTGGTAATAATTATGGCCGGAACCAATTTTTCCTTGTACAAATTTCGTTCTGGCTTGAGTATAAAAGGCGGCGGATGATCGCCTACTATAACCAACTTATCTATTGGATATTTTTGTAGCAAATAAGCTATGTGATTCAATTGCTCTTGTAACCTTTTGTATTGGCTCTCTGTTTCATCACTAGGAAATTTACCTATGGTAGCTGGTTTGGATTTAAAAGGCAAATGCGTATTGATGGTTAAGATATAAGTAAATGTTTTGGGATGGTCAGATGCAGCTTGAAACCCATCTTCAAAAACAATCTCATCATTCACTGCTAAATAATGATTGTCATGATTATAATAATTATTTTGATGGTTAGGATTATGATCAGAAGCTGAAGCCGTTGTATAATTAAAATATTCTTTTATAGCATTAAATCCTAAAACGGTTCTAAACCAATGACCGCTACTATGCACACCACTAAAGGATTGTAAGGCACTTGTGTAGTATCCTTGTTTATTTTTATGTTGTGGCAAGCCTTCTATATCCAATTGTCCATTTTGTATGATCGAATAATAGGCTTCGCCTTTTTTATTTAATAGTTCTCTTGCTTCTGCCTGACTAGTGCCTCCTTTAAAATAACTAGAATCAAATTTTACCCGATACCCTTTTTGATCTAATTGTACTATAGATTGTATTTGCTGGTTTCTTAAACTACTGTCTTTTAACAAGCCCCAGCTTTCTAAAATAATTAATAGTTGATGCGCACTGGTATCATTTAATAAATAATGATAGGCAATTGATTTTTTATCTCCCTTAATATTTTCAAAATCATTAAAATGAGAAACAGGCTCATAGGATTTAATATACAAAGCCATATCCTTATAATACTCTCTTACAATGGACTTTCCAATATTAATATTGTTAGTGCCGTTGGGTTTGAAATTTAAAGCAGAAAATCCAAATAAGGTATCAAAAAAATAAAGGATACTAAAACATACCAATAAAAATAAACCGTAGGTTTTTTTATCCGTTTTGGAGCCGCCTATGGCCTTTACTCTTCTGGATTGTATAAATAAATGAAGCGCTAATATAAAAATAGCTACGCCAGCAATAACAAGTAGCCAAAAATACCAAGGAAAATGAGTGATGAATAAACTGGGTATTTTACGAAGATAGTTGACCGTATCAAAATAGTAAATATGTGCAATACTTATAATAGCATCGGCAATTAGGATGATGCTTAATAGCAATGCCCGCATCCAAGTTTTTGGAATAAAACAAAATAAAAGGGGGATGGCTAAATACTCGTAATAAAAATAAGGTCTTTCCAATACTACTTGAAAAAAACCATTCAATGCCATATTAATTACGAGTATCCATACAGCAAAATACATGTACTGTTTTAAGATGCTCATGTTCTTAAATAAACGCTACATTAAAAATGAAATACTATTAATTTTCCTTAAACACCAACACAAAAATGGTAACTAATAAGGTAAGTAGGAATCCTGCCAACAAACCTTGGTACCATTTAATTTCATCATTTTCTAAAGGAAATACTGGACTGTCCACAATTTGTATAGTGGGGGTTTCTTGAGCTAAGGTCATTTTAGATACTTCTAAATTTTTCATTAGCTCGGCGTAGATGGTGGATAAGACTATTTTGTCTCTTTGAGATATTTCTGAAAATACGGGGGCATTAACATCGGCCGGATTTACATTTAATAATAATCTTGCATCTTCTGTAGCAGCATAGGTTCGCTTGTTTAAGATGGCGGATATGCTATCGGTTCTTCTTTCCAATCTACTTACATTTTTCTTTAGCCTGCCCACTTTTGCATCAATGTAAAAATTAGTAGCAATTTTTAAAATACTTTCCACCATTCCCTTACTCAACAACTCATCTTTTACATTAATGGTTACATTAAAAAATCCTAATTTTTTATCTTTTTTAACTACGCTTATTTCTTTTTCTTCGATACGTTTAACGATAGTTTTTAATAAACTATCCTGCAAACGCAAATCCTTATCGGGTTGTGCAAAGAAAATAGCTCTTCCTATTTTTTCATCGCCCTGCCATTTTTTTCTTAGTTGATAAATATCGGCATAGGCATCTGCCAAACAATAATTACTGTCGTTTTTATAGGGCGTTTTTAAACAAGCGGCCATAAAACTTTTGCTCTTTAATAACTCCAACACATTGTCTCCACTTAATACATTACTTCCGGCTCCGGTTAAACTGCTAATATCCATACCAAATTGTCCACCCAAGGAGGATAATAAACCGCCGCCCGACACCTTACTCTCTTCTACTAAAAAAGTTATTTCCGATTTGTATCTTGTAGATTTTATTTGGCTATAAGCTAAACCCAGTGAGGCTCCCAGGATAGCTAAAATAAATATTAATTTATATTGCGCCTTAACGACAATTTTAATTTTCCTTGTCCAATCATTTAACCAAATAGCTAATGAAAAAGGGGCTTCGTAAGTATAAGGGCTATTATTGGGATTATTTTCTGTTTGCATATTTACAATTTTAAAATAGCAGCAAGGCCTACCAATGCCGAAACAATACTAGTGATGGCTGATAATTCTGCTACCGAAAATCCTTTTTCTGCTTGCGGCATTTCTGGTACTATTATTTTACTACCAGGAGTTACCCTTGGATAAAATCTAAAAAATAAAAATTTAGTTTGCTTTTGATTTATTCCATTGCCATAATGTATATAGGCCTTGGCCAAAGAGGCTTTGTTTTTTACACCACCCGCTGCCGAGATATAAGATTTAAAACTACTCGATTCATACCTGGTTAATTGTGGGCTATAGACTGCGCCTGTTACCTCTACAAATGGATCGTTCCTTGAGATAAATAAACTATCACCGGGCAATAAAGGCAAGGATAAATCCTTGGAATTATTTTCGTCTAAATTAACGCCTATCAATACGCCATTGCGGTATACTTGTAAATCTTTAATGGAACCATACTTGGTCAAACCTCCTGCACGATTAAGAACATCCTGAATGGTTTCGTCTCTTTTTTCCAAAGCAAAAGTACCCGGAAATAAAACAGCTCCACTTACTTTTACATCTCCAATAAATAGTGAGTTTAACAACCTAGGTACATAAATATAATCCTGTGCTTGTAAAGTATATTGTTGATCATTGTTTTCTAAACTAGTATCCATTGCCAACTTAGCAATCGTAACCAATTCATTAGCCAAGTTGTCGGTTTTATTTTTAATGATTCTTGAAAGCTCTACACGGTGTATGGCCGCCTCTTTGGTAAAGCCTCCCGCCATAGCAATCAGATCCTGCATTTTCATTCCCTCACGAAATTGTATTTTTCCTGGATTACGCACAAAGCCTTCGATGGTAACCATTTGTTGTTCCTCTAATTCTTGCTTAGTATAAATTTGAATAGAGTCTTCGCTATACAATGCAATGTCCTGTGTGGCGTCTTTTAATAAGCTTTGTAAATTTACCGACAACATACTACGCTCTCTGGTGGCAGAAATTCTTTTGATAGTAGCCCTCGTTAAAAAAGCATCGGACCTTAAGCCATCTGCTTTTTTTAATAAAGCTTTTAAAGTTAAATTAGGTGTATACCCATATTGCCCTGGGCGGTATACCGCACCTGTAATGATAATTTTATTTTCAAATACCGGCGTTAACTTTTCGGCATAAATAGAATCGCCTTGTTGTGGTAAATAATTCGCAAATACATTGTACTCAATATCTTTAAAGGTTTTTTCTCGGCCATTGCGTTGCACCACTTTTAATCGATCGGTAAAGGCAGAATCATTAAACCCACCTGAAAAATTTAAAGCCTGCGCCAAGGTTTCATTAGGCTTTAACTCATATACAGCAGGCCTTTTAACAGCACCGCCTATTTCAATTCTTTTTTGATAAGGTGGGTACAAAATCACATCCTGATCTTCTAAACGAATGTCCTCGGGCATAGTGCCTTTTTGTAAAAATTCATACAAATCAATACTCGCAATTTGTTTGTTATTGCGCATCAATTTAATATCCCTTAAAGTTCCATTTTCGGTAGGGCCTCCTGATGTATACAATGCATTAAAAATAGACGACAATGCGGAAATTTGATACCCTCCTGGACGTTCTGCTTCTCCAATAATGGTTACTCTTATGGTGCGATAGGCATTTAAAGTAATTGATAAATGTGTCGTATTATTTTTTAGCGCAGGATAAGCCTTGGCCATTTTTGAAAATATTCTTTCTCTAGCTTGTTCAATAGTTAATCCATTGATGGCAACCAGTCCAACATAAGGTATATTGATATTCCCGTCTGGATTTACTCTTGCCAATACTTCGGTTTCATTAAGACCTGTTAAGGTAACATTTAATTGATCATCGGGGCCCACTACATAAGTTTTAGGGGTAGCGATTCTTAAATTAGGTTCGAAACTTATATTGGGACTACTAAAAAAATTATAACCATATCGATTGCTAATTGTTTTTAGCTCAGGTACTTCTAATACCCAAGTGCTATCACGCATAAACCCACTAGTGTCCTGAATTAAACTAGATTTTGAAAATTGCGACTTTTTAGTGGTTTGTAAACCTACCAAACGCTTTTTAAACTGACTCACTTCATTTGGCTTTAGCCCCTTTTTAACCAGCAATTTCATGGCATCCGTTTCGGATAAACCACTTTCAGCTGCTTGTTGCCACAACTGCATTACTTGCTGATCGGAAAATTGGTTAATTCTTGAATTATTCAAGTTTTGAGCCTGGCCCTTGTTCACTAAAAACAATAGGGTAGTTAAAACCACGGTAATTCGGAGTAAAAATTTGGTCATTTGTTTATGCTTATACATCGTAAAAATACAATAATTGGGTCAAATAATGGCTAGCGCACCCTTGAACTCATTGATTCATCTAAGTTTCAACAGCTTCGATCAAGTTTTTTTCAAAAGCTGCCGCGCTAAAATAGGTTTCTACTCTTTGCTGTCCTTGCTTACCCATTTGTTTTCTTATGGTTTCAGGTAAAATACTGGTAATTTTTTTTGTTGCAGCAGCTACATCATTCAAGGGTATAAAAATCCCAGTTTCCCCTTCTACTATCATTTCTAAAGCCCCCCCTTGTTCAGTGGCTACAACAGGTAAACCATATTGCATGGCTTCTAATACAACAGTAGGTAAAGGATCGGGTTGTTGAGAGGGTAATACTAAAATATCTATAGATCGATAAAAACAATCCATGTCTCGCTCAAATCCAATATACTTTACTCGGTCTGATAAATCATTTTCATTTATATAAGCTTGCATATTGGCTAACAAATATTCATAGCCCGGGAATGGATCGCCAGAAATAATAAAATAAACAGGAAGCTTTTCCATTGCTTTAGCTATTTGTAAAAAATAGGATTGCCCTTTCCAATAATGTATACGCGCTGCCATACCAATTACAATGGCTTCTTTAGGAATAAGAAATTGTTCGCGATAATTAATTTTAGTAGAAGGAATCATGGGCTCAATTCCATTATACAACAAAATACCTTTATCCCAATTTTTTTGAACTGCTTTAGAAACGACCAGTATTTTATTGGCCCTATAGCGCATGCACCATTTTAAAATAAGCTGCACAAATTTTGGCTTTTCTATAATTTCATGAATATGCCAAATATGTTGAACCTTTTTTAAGTTAAGATTTTTTTTATTAACGAAATAAACCACCCAGCCTCCTATTAATACAGCTGCCGTATTGGAATACACTAAATCTATTTTTTCTTCTACAATTATTTTTTGCAATAAAAAATTAGCACGATACCATTTACTTATTCTATTCAGTAGGCCGGTTGGCGAAAAATATTTTTTTCTGAGTATGCCTAAATTTATAATTTCAACTTGAACGCCTAAGCTTTTTAATTCCTCCACTAAATAACCATCTGAGGAAAGTACCACTATACAATGATGCCCTCTTTTTAAGAATATTTTTACCGTTTGTAAAAATATTTTACTCGCTCCATATAAATCGGATGAACTATGTAATAATAAAATACGCATTATACTTTTTCTTTTACTGCCTCCTTAAATACAGATAATAACAAACTGCTTGTTTTTTCCCAACTAAAATAAGTAAGTCGTTCTTGGCCTAATGCGATCATTTCTTTCTGTAAACTTGGACTATCTAGCAGTTCTTTCATTTTATTTGCCATATCATTTACCTCATATGGATTAAAGCTTAATGCAGCATTCCCGGCCACTTCGGGCAAACAAGTATTATTGGCTATTAATACCGGAACCTCATATTGAAAAGCTTCTAATAGGGGCAATCCAAACCCTTCATTAACGGAAGGAAAGATATATAATAAGGCGTTTTGATAACAATAGGCCAATTCGATATCAGTAACATAACCAGTTTGCAAGACCCTATTTTCCAATTGATATTTTTGTATGCATTGATTGATTTCCTCAGTATCATTAGAGTTAATCTTATTTGCAGATTGTCCAACCAATAGTAATTTTAAATCTGGATAATTGCCTTCTTGAATAAGTTGCGCAAATGCTTCAATTAATTTGGGTATATTTTTTCTTTTATCAAAAGTACCTACATGTAAAATATATGCTTTCTTTTTTAAAGTTTTTACTACTTCGTTTTCAAATTGGGTTGGGGTAATTTTATTAAAAGTAATTTCTTTCCCTGCTTCGTAAATAACCCCTATTTTACTTTTTGGCAAATGATATTGTTCATGTATAGTTTGTAAAGTATATTGAGTGGGTGTTACAATAAATGCTGCTTTTTTGGCTGCCCCCAATCCAATGGTATTGAAAATTTTTAACCATAACCAATTATAATGACTGGGATACTCTTTAAAAAAAGCATCATGAAATACTGGAATAGTGGTAAAACCAAAATGGAAATAAGGGACAAAATAATCACTACAAAAAACTATATTGGCTTGTAAGCGATAAGCCTGATAAGGCAACTGTATTTGTTTCCAAATAAAAAATAATAGATGCTCCTTTATTTTTAAGATTTTATTTTTGCCCGTATAAGGTTTCCCCTTGGTACTTAAAAAATAAAACTGAAAGCCGCTTGGCCCTTTTTTAAATTCCTTACAAATTTCTTCTAAAAAAGTTTTGGTGCCCGTTGTGGCTATTTTTAAATCTCTTATATCAACAACCACTTTTATCATTGGGCAGTAGCTATATTGTTATAAGACACGGGACTTTCTTGCTCCTTTTTAGATTGTATCAAATTAATCATATACCCACTTAAAAACCAAGTGATATAACTTACATAGATATAGGATTCAATTTCGGCGGTGAATAAAGGAATTATTAAGCCTATTTTAATTAAGATCACTGCCATTATTAATTTCCAATATTGCTCGGCAGCGTTTTTTAAATTTTTTACCCCTTCTTTTATAATGGCAATGGTAATGCTTAAATATAATAATAGGCCTATCACCCCTGTTTGAACACCAATAATGATTAATTGGTTTTCGCCTCCAATATTTTCTTTAATGGCAATGGATACCCTACCAGATTCTCCTAAACCCATTCCTAAAGGCTTGGTCGCCATAGCATCAATTCCATTGGCCCATTCAATAAGGTGTCCTATACTAGAACTGTCTTCAAAACTAATGGTGTTAACTACATAATCATACAAGTCGCCCTCTAAAAAATAGAGGAATATAATAACCGTTACAAGTACTACAATATGAAAATATAATAAAATTTTAGTTCGCTTAATAAACCAAGCATAAAAATAAATAACCATAAAATAGCTAACAAAAGAAGCCCTAGAAGCTGCAAATAAAATACAAACTACAGTGGCGATTAAGCCCATTGTTTCAAATGAGTTTGGCGCAATAGTAAAGCCCTTTGTTTTATAAGTAATAAGTGATAATATAATGCTTAATGCCACCACTGTTGATGCCGAAAAGTCCAAAGGATTGGCAAAAATACTGGCAAATCTTTTTAAACCTGATTGTGTTTCAAAAGTCCATGATAAACCATAACTACCATTTACATCGGTATCAAAAAATTTAGCATTGTAATTGCTATACCCGGTTAGGGTTTGTAAATGTTGGTAATTGATACGTTCCACCAATACTACACATGCAGCAATCATAATAACCACTACAATAAAAGTAAACACCTTATTGATATTGATAAATTGACTATTGCAAAAACGACCGATAAAATAGAGGAAGGGAAAAAATGATAAGTTTTTTAAAGCAAGCGCTTTGTTTAAAAAACTATAAGATCCAACTGGTAAAAAAACAAAGGCTAAGGTATAAACAAAAAAGAGTGCGACTAAAATATCTATATGATGAAATTTTATTTTTCGGTACACCCTTGCATAGGTAAATACAAAATAAGCACTTATTAATACAATTACTTCCTTTAAAGATTGCATCACGGGTATCCATGCTGCAAAGCCATACATAAAACTTACCGACATGGTATTCATATAGATAGGTAACCCTACTATGACATAAGCCAATAAGCCTTCGATTTGTTTTTTAATGAGCTTGTTTAACCCATAAAAAAATGAAAATAAATAAGCTAGTGGAAATAGAAACATGCAGTATTAAATAAGGTAAAATAGAAATTGAACTACTTATAATTATTGCTAATAACTATAAAAAGCGAATGGCAAATTTTAATAAATAGCTATCCAAATCATTTGGATTGCCTATGCCTAAACCAGATGCAGTGGCAGGTTGTGACCAATTGTAATTAAAGGAGCGTGTTGCTGCAATAGTAGTAGAAAACAAAAAACTCTTATAGGGATAATCCAATAAAATGCGAAAACCATAATCCACCCATTTGGTTACACTTGGGTTGGTAAAAGCCAACCCGTCATCTTCAAAATTTTCTGCATTATGAGTAGTACTTTCTATTTGAAAGCCAATTTGTTTCCAACCATCAAATTTGCTTATACGCATCATTTGATAATTTCCGCCGGAACCTATCGGTGCGCCCATGATTTGTCCCAACTGTGTATAGCCTGGCATGTCGCCTCGCACATACCATGATCCTGCACTTCTTACAGGCCAAGTAGAAGGTTGTTGTAGGCGCGTGTATTCGGAAATGAATTGCCAATAATGTTTGGGTGTTTTTAGATTAGTATTAATCATTTCCATCTCTGATCCAAATAATTTTCTAAATCCATAGGTATAGGCACGAGAATGTTCGGGCTGTTGAATAAAATCACGCATGGTATAATAAGTATCATTTCTTCCCCATTCGGTATAAAATTCGGCATGGGCTGCTTTCCATACCCAACGTAAAAATGCTGCTGCGTATTGATCTCTTTGGATTTCGACATTAAAACTGGCATCATTAACTCTAGCCACATTGTTGAATAACAAATTCCATTGTTTATTGTCTTCAAATAAAGATTCGGGTTCTTGTACCACTCTGGTTACACCCACGCTTAGCCCTTTGATCCATTTGGGTTGATAACTAATCATAGCGCCATTAAAATATCTTCTTTTGGTGGGATCTCCATTGGAATAATCGGCAATGCCATTATATTTTGGTTCTATAGCATCTAAATAAGTAGCAAACCATTGCCATTCAAAACTACCAATAGGCGTGCGCCAGGGCTTACGACTATTAAAGGTTAAATGCATAAAACCTGGAGCATGGGCACTCATAATTAATGGATTCATTAATGTTGGTCCCCAAGTAATATTTTCTGAACTTATTCCTACACTTACTGGACCAGCATTTAATCGTATACTCGAATTGCCCCAATATGTTTTATTGTAATTAGGTGTTTGAGTAGTTCCTCTAAAATTGGCGTTAGAGGCACTCACCAATTGTGGTTGTAATTGAATGGTTAAGGGTCCTAATTTTGCATATACACCAGCAGTGGCCATTAATTGATAACCACTACTCGCAATCATTGGCCCATCTAATTCCTGATAAGGTTGCGCTGTTACAAATTGTTGCGTTAATTGCGCTGGTAAAATACTTGCGTAACCCCATTTGCCTAAAAAATGTTTTTCTATTTTTTGATTACCCATCGCTTGTACACGAGGATCTATAGATTGAAGCGCAGTATCCCAACTATGTAACTTGGTCGATTGAATAGGCCTTATCATAAAAGAAATATCTCCTTCTATCTTGCCCATTAATTGCAATCTTCTTAATGCATCTTCCATGGGTATTTGATCCATACTTATGTTTTGCGCATAAGTATAACTAGATAATACAATGCCTAAGAAAAGAAAAATTCTTTTAGTAAATGTCAAAATGTGCTGATGAAATTATTTGTTTTTCCAAAAACCATACAAGCCTTTTTCTAGCTCGTAATTTTCCCATGATTTTTGTTCGCGCTTGGGCTGCTGTTGCGCCCATTGCCACATATCCGTTAAGCCAGTTTCTAAACTGGTGCTATCCTTATAGTCTAATAAGCTAACACTTAATTCATGCGATGGCAAAGCATCTTTTACTTCGTGCCTTGCTTGTTCATGTTTGGTTTGTCCCGATCCAATTACTTTTTTTAATACTTCGGCCGCTTCCTTAATGGTGTAATATTTCCAAGAACCAATATTGATTATTTGTTTGCTGGCTCTAGCATCCGTGGCTGCTTTCCATAAGGGAAGTAGTGCATCTTCGATATAAGAAAAAGCTCTTTGTTGTTCTCCATCACCAAAAATAGTAAAGGGTAAGCCATTAATATATTGATACATCCAGATGCCTAAAACATTTCTATAACGATCCCATATATTTTGATGTCGTCCATATACATTATGTGGTCTTATAATACACCAATCTAATCCATGTTGTTCGCCTGCTATTTGTATATCCATTTCACATGCATACTTGGCTACACCATAAGGATCAATGGGTGAAGGAGCATCTGTTTCTTTAAAAGGAGGTGTCCCCACGCCATATACGGCCATACTTGAAGTAAATACCAATCTGCCCACTGCATGTTCTATACAAGCATTTACAATATTGGCTGTAGCTACTAAATTGCAATTGTAATTGTACTTTCTTATAAACGGGCTTAAACCTTCGGCTGCATAAGCTGCAAAATGATAGACTATTTCGGCCCCTTTTATCAATTCGCTCACATTACCAGTACTGATATCCAATTGGTGAAATTCTACCTGCTTTGGGACATGTTCGATATAGCCACCCGATAAATCGTCAATGCCTATTATTGTATAACTGGGATGGTTGGCTAATATCCATTCCGCCATTCTTGAACCAATTAAGCCTGCCACTCCGGTAATTACTATTTTTTTCAAATCAACTTTATTTAATGCTTTAATTTTCAACAGTGTTCAATAGCCCTTCTTTCATTCCTTTATTCCAGGCCCTTAACTTTTGCCATCGACGCCTAAAAATAAAATAGAAACTGATGCCAAAAAAATATATTATTTGATATAAGATAACAGTGGGTATGGCTATGGTTTTGGTATACCCTTTTAGCACAAATAGGCGGTTTCGCGCATTTAAGTAATGCACTTTCGGATTTAAGTAGCCCTCTTTCAATTTTTCTTTCGACTTATGAGACATGCCTGCTATATGATAAATAACCGAACTAGGTTCGTAAGCTAAGGCATAGCCAGCCGCTTTTATTCTAAAGGACAGATCCACATCTTCGTAATAAATAAAAAAATCTTGTTTTAATAAGCCTACTTTCTTAAGCACTTCGGTGCGCATCATAAAAGCGCATCCTGTTATCCAGTCTATTGACTTTTGCTTTTGTCTTTGTACCTGCCCTTTGTCTTTACGATTATATCCTAAAATATAAGGTATGCCAAACACGGGATTATACCTACTGCCTGCATTCCAAATTAATTCGTGGTCATGATAAAAATATATTAAAGGTTGTACACCACCTATATTGTTATCGCTATCTAATTTCGCTACCAAAGGTTCTAAAAAATTGGGTTCTACACCTACATCATTGTTCAACATCATCACATATTCATAACCATTTTGTAGCGCATACTCAAACCCTATATTGTTTCCACCAGTAAAACCTTTGTTTTCATCAGACCTTAATAAAATAATAGCAGGAAATTCTTTTTCTAATTGCGCTGCAGAGGCATCCGTAGAATTATTGTCCACCACAATAATATCATAATTTTTATAGCTGGTTTCTGCCAATGAACTTAAAGTATCTTTAGTTAAGTCATAACTATTCCAATTGATAATTACAAGGGCTAATTTTTTTTGCGTCATTTTTACAATTGGTATTGAATATTCAATTGGCCTACCCACTGATTTAAATCCCGGCCAGTGATAAAGTAAATATTTTGTGGCTGATACAACATCCAGTTGTAGTTATTGGTGCTAATATAACTTAGTCTTGGTGCGATGGTTAACTTTTTATACTGCCAGTCTATTTTTAAAGTGGTAGCAAAATCTACATAAAATCTTCTAAAATCCTGAGACCCCACAAAAGTGTACTCATAAAAATCATTATTGTGTACCCTTCTCTCCACCGCAAGTCCAACTCTATTTTTATTTTTTCTCCAATTAAATTCAACAAATTGTGCCGAGCCTCCTGGCCCAACGCCTGCGCCTAACAATTGTCCATCATTGGTATAGCCCTGTCTTACATTGGATCCTAAATACCAACTAGGTGGCACGCCCGTTGTAAATTGTTCGGCCCTGGTTAGCAATTGTAATTGCGTTATTTCGCCCAACAACTCCCAATAATATTTTTTTTGAGTTGGAAATGTTTTTTTAATGCCTAAAACACTGGCAAATCCTTTATCGGGTTGGATGATCCAATTTCTGAATGTGGTTTGATTTAAATTCCATCCAAATTCACCATACATTTCGGCGCCCACTTCCGGCATTATGTACTTAAAATTAAATTCGGTAAGTATTATGGGCGCCTCTACTCGATCGTTATTAAACTTTGAAACAATATTTTTAATAGGTAAATAGTCCTGCCAATAAAGCATATCCCTTTGATACTGCATATACATTTGTGCCACCCCTAATGTTAAATGGTTCATCCATTTGGGTTGATAGCTAAGGGTAAACCCATTGATGATTCTTAGTTCATTTTGCTTAGGCACATACATCAAATTGCCATTAAATGTTTTGTAGGGTTCTGGCGGAGTATACTTTCCATTGGTTAAAGCCCCTGTTATTAATTCAAAATTAAAAGTTCCAATTTTTGAATCAAGTGGTTTTTGACTGGCTAAAGTTATATGTGGAAATCCTGCACCTGTATTGGATAATAAAAGTGAATTACGTTGCGAAGGACCCCACCATTTATTTTCAGTGGAGATACCCAATGCCAGTTTTTTGTAATGGAATTTTAAAAAAGATTGTCCTGGAAAATTTTGTACATATTGCTTATCACCCATGCGCTCTGGCAATTCGATAAAATTATAAAACCGATAATAATCTTTCCAATGTACTTGCGCTAGATTTAAGGAGAACTGGTCAAAATCAAGATTTTCTGCCAATACAAATTCAGGGGCTAATTGTAGTTCTATAAATTTCCATTGCGTATGCACCCCAAATCTTGTTAATCGCTGTAAACCTTTGGCGGGTATCATAGCTCCGTCGTTCCAATTATAAGGATAATCTTTCACGTCCTGCCATTTCATTAAAAACGGCAAAGCATGTATTTTTAGTTGATTACTTTTAAAAGAATCCTCCCAGTAATTATTTATTGGAACGTAATTGTCGGTTCTAAGATCGGCTTGCGCTTTAGCGAAAAAGGGTATAAATACGAGTAATGTTAAAACAAGTAAGTCTAGCTTATGTTTTTCTTGATTACCTGCTTTGCTCATTTCTAATTTTTTGAACAATGACAGAATAAATAAGCAAACAAGCTCCTTCTATGACTACTGGATAATAACCTGCATATTTAGCAGGCAAGCCTAATTTTAAGGCATCAATTGAAAACAAAGAAATAAGCAACACCAACAAACCAGCACCTAAATAAATTAAAAATTTCTTTTCGAGAATTAATTCTGATACATTTAAAACATTCAACGCAATGAGTAAGGGTACAGGGCTAATTATTTTTACCAATTGCGTGGCTTCACTAAAAAATGATTGATTGTTATTTTTTCCTAAAAATAATATCGTTAACAATTGTTCTGGGAAAATATACATAATGACGCCTGCTGCAAGACAAAGTACAAACAATAACCTATTTTGTTGCTGCTTGAAAATTTTCCAACGCTCAAAGCCCATTTGATGATGAGTGGCTGCATGAGGCATTACAGACGAACTATATGCATTCACCAGCATTCTAAAACTAGAAATTAATTTATCAATTAAGCCGTAGGCGGATAAAAAAATGGGGGTTACAAACGAAGGCAATGCAAATAAGAACATAGACTGTTGTAAATGTACCGTTAAGCCATTGCCCACAACTAAAACATGCGTTGAATACAGTTCTTTTATTTTTTTGAAACTTGGTAGCGCTGGGCTAATTCTTTCTTTTAAAAAAGTGAATGGCAAGTAAATAATATTTAAGGCCAGCATAGCGAAGCCAGTACCCAATAAAGTAATTTCAATTAAATTTTTATTGTCTTTTAATATAATAATAGCAATGATAACAACAGCGCGTAAAATAAAATTCAGAAATGTATACCTGTTTATTTTATAAATAGCAATTAAATAAAATTGAGGATTAATAAATTCTGCAATGATTATAGGCAATACCAATAAATAATAAATTCCATTATTTATCAAAATGGGCAATAAGCATGAAATAATAATTCCTATACATAAGGGTAGAAATCTTAAGGCCAAAGTTTCTACTAAAATAGTATGCCTTTCATTTTCATTGGCTGCTTTTTTAATTTCAACTACTGATGTTTGCGAAGTTCCAAAATTTACAAAAATAGATGCCAATACCGAAAAAGACAATGCTAAAAAATAAGGCCCCAATTGATTGGTAGCCGTATGATTAATGAGTATAGGTATGAGTATTAGCTGAAATAATGTATTGGTTACATTTAAAGCTAAAATAGATACGAACTGATTAATAATGGGAAACTGAAATTTCAATAGAAAAATTTTTGTTATTACTTTCCTTTTTTAAGGTGTTGTATTTAATACTTTTACTTTTAATAACCCCACCGACCAGGATTCATCACACATAGGATCTGGCACATTTGTTTGAACCAAGTAATCCTTAAAATTGATCGTCAAAGTGCTTTTAGTATGTGATATAGTTTTTACAATTTTATAGACGGATGTACCATAAGTATAGCCTGTATAACAAAATCCAGGTAGCAAACTCATTACATCTGTTTTAGGTGGGTTATTGATAATGCCTCCACTGTATTTAGCAGGATAGGATTGGAATAAACAATACATGGAATTACAAGGGGAATTTGAAAAACTAGAATTCACTAATTCTTGTCCATCTGCATACATGGTCCAAATATCTGGCCCATCAATACCTCCATAATTATTATTGCCATCCCAGCTATCGTGCAAATAGGGTTGCACAGTTATTTCGATGGCCGTATGTGCGGGCAAATTATCCAGGTTCAATGAGAAGCCACCATTATTGTATCGACCAATAAAAAATTCGTCGTTTTTTTTATACAATAAGGCCCCTTTTAATTTTTCCGTTGACCCTTTTTTAAAATCATTGTCATATACCGTTGCTTCATTATATCCCGATTTGATACAACCAGCTAATAGGTTCAATACACTAATAGCAAAAACAAGTTTTACGTATTTTAAAAGCGAAATTTGTTTTAACATTATTTATATTAAAATTTTGGATAATACTTCGTTACTCTTAGTCACATTTTTACACGCAAGTGACTAAAAAACAAAGGTTTATTCACACATTACAAAAATACCAAAAAATATAGGAACCTTTCCAATTAGGATGCCGATTTTATGGTTTTAACTACTTAATGAAAGAATAAGGGGGAATTGTATCAAAATTAGACAAACTGCAGTAAACAGGCCTAAATAAATGGAGTTTTTATATTAATATAATCCCATATATAGGCCAGCTTGCATATAATTGGCATTTGTCCAACTATTGCTTGGGAGCTTATTTAAGGAAGTAAAACTGGTCAATAGTTGCAAGTGAATATTTCTTAGCCATTGATAGCGGACCTCGAGATTCATACTTTTTTGCGTAAACAATGGATCGAATAAAAACGGGGGTTGCGGATTAGCAAGGTATTGATCATCAATGGTTCCAGTGCCACCTTTCCGGATAATTTCATAACTTATTTTAGCAAATAGTTTTGGCGCGGGTGTGTATTGTGCATATAAAACTGTCCTATCGGCATTATTACCCATCCAATCGCCTAAATTTTGATCATGATGCGTATAATTTAAAATTGGGTTGATATTGGTGTATATAAAAGGACGATTGCGGGTATACTCGGCACCCATTACCCATTTTTCATTTCCAAACCAATTTGCTTTTTTTATTCCAAGCTGATAGCCTAATTGATTGCGATTTTCTGTAGAGAACATTTTTGTAAGCCTAATTTCATCTATAAATAACTGCCCATACAATTGTGTTTGCGGTATCCATCTTCTTAATGAAAAACCCAAAAACATTTGTCCATTATCGCCCGCCAATATATTTTGATTGCTGCTTGTATTATCAAATGACTTAAAATACATAATGGGTATTAAATAACCCGGATTCAATTGATTGGTATAAACGATAGATTCACCAATACTTAATTCTATACCAGTTTTTGGTATAAAAGTAATTGAATGGATGGCAAAAAACTTAGGCTTATACTGTTGATGATAACCACCATAGGTAGTTGTATTATATGAATAAGTTTGAGCACTGTCCACCAAACTAGATTGTAACCAAGCATGCATATAATTAAACTGCATCCATTTAAAGGGGTTATACTTTAATTTAATATTAGGGTAGGCAGGTGCATTTTGTGATAATACAATTTGTGCATCTTGTCCATAGCCCCAACTGAACCTATCCTGACCTATACTTACCACTCCATTTTTAAAATGGTACGCCAAGCTAGCCCTTAACTCATTATAATTTTTACTTTTGGCATTGGTAACATCACCAACATTTACATATTTTAATGGTGCACCGATACTTGGAATATTTTTTATACCATTGCCATCTATACTAATGTCTCGATAAGAGAAAAAATAATCAAATTTATTTTCAAAACTACCTGAAAGCGTTGCACCTATATTACGTTCCAAAATAGTTGAACCTTGATAGTTACTTATAGTTGTCCCTATTAAGGGCCTTAGATCTATTTTATTTTTATTTTCTTCATAACCTATTTCCGTCCATTTATTTATAAAAGATAGTAAGTTATTTTTTTTATAATTAGTATCTATATTATTTAGATGATTGAATTTAGAAAATGCTTGTCGATAAAAATATAATTCTTTTTGTTGCTGTATAGTTAGGTTTACTTTTTGTGCATTTAATTTTTCTAAAGCTATAATAACTTCTCCTTGGCTAACTGGTTTCATTAAGTCATTCCATGGGAATTCATATTGTAATGCCATTTGATCTAAAAATAGATACACGCCATGGCTTGTAGCTATGGGTATTTCTTGGGCCTTTACTGAATGAACAATGAATATACTCGCAATTAAAATAATGCGTTTAATAAACATTGTCATCTCCTTTTAATAAATTAAAGATGGTTTGAAGAACAATTTGACAGTCTAACCAAAAATTCCATTTTCTGATATAATATAAATCATAGTTGACTCTGTTTTGCATCTCAAAATGATTTTTGGTGATGCCTCTATACCCATTTACCTGCGCCCAGCCTGTGATACCGGGTTTGATAATATGTCTTAAGGTATAGCTTACTACAAAGTTGAGTGATTCTAAATTGTGTGGAATAGAGTGTGGCCTTGGACCTACCACCGACATATCGCCTTTTAATACATTGTAAAATTGCGGAAATTCATCAATACTTGTTTTTCTTAAAAACTTTCCGAATGGAGTTACTCTCGCATCATGCTCTTCGGTTTGTATAAATTTTCCATCGGGGGTAAAAGTTTCCACTTGAAAATACATGGTTCTAAACTTATACACGTCTATATGTGTATTGTTTAAACCCCATCTTTTTTGTTTATAAAATACTGGCCCTTTTGAACCTATTTTTATAACAATAGCAATGATAGGAAATAACCAAGAAGCAATGCAAATAAAAAATAGTAAAGAAAAAACAATGTCAAATACTCTTTTTACCAATTGATTGACCCATTCATCTAATGGAAGTTCTTGTTGACTAATAACGGGTATGACACCAATATTTTCAATCAACATAGGGCTGGTTGAAAAATGTAAAAAGTCGGGGATAATTCTAACTTTTAAATTGCTTTGATTGCAAATGGTAATAATATCATTGATCTCTTTTTCTTTTTCTTGTGGCAAAGCAATAATAACTTCATCTACCAAATTAGTGGCCAATATATTTACCAAGTCATTAGGCTTACCTATATAAGGACAATTGGTAAATCCTTCATTACTTTCATTAACAGCCCCTATACATTGAAAGCCATAAAAAGAGTGTTTACTAATTACATCATGAAAATGATTGGCATATTCTGAAGCACTAATTAATAACACGCGCTCAAATATTTTTCCTTTATTGGTAAAAGCGTGTAAATATTTTCGGACTGCATATTTTGCTATAAACAATAAAAAATATAAAGTTAAAATATAGGTAAGAAAAAATTGCGCATTATAATATATAAATAGTTTGAAAAAGAAAATACAGGAAGATTGAATAATAGAAAATATTACTAAAGTATAAGTGATAAAAATAATTTCTTCGGCAAATTTATTAAAACGACGATCGGTATTTAATTTTGAGATTCTTGCAGATAAATACCAGGTGAAAATGGATGTAGCAATAAAAATAAGTTGCTCGGCATTAGGTACTGAATTTTTGAATTTTAGATTGACAATAAATGAAAAGCTGTAGGCTAAAATTAGCACTGGCAAATCTAAAACCACTTTAGCAATCAAATATCTATTAAATATGCCTTTCATGCTGCAAATTTAAGAAAATTTGATAATAATGTTCAGTTATATCTTCCCAATTATAACTGCTATTGATGCCTTGTTTTGAATTATTTTTATACTGCTCCACCATCTCTTGCTCATGGCTTGCTTTTTGTTCCATTTTGATTAAGATAGCTGTTAAGTTTTGGGCATCTTTTTCAAAAAACATCCCAAATTTTCCATTTTGTAAAACCTCTTGATTAAATCTAGTATTTAATGCCAAGATACAGGTTCCTTCGGCTAAAGCTTTTATTAAGGTAGGATTGGTTCCGCCAAATTCATGCCCATGAAAATAAACATAACAATGTTGATACAAAGCAGATAACAATTCAGGATCTTTTACATAACCCGTAAAAATTACATTTGGATTATTTTTAATTTTTTCTTTAATGCCTAATGCATAAGGATCGTCAAATACATCATCTCCAACAATGACTAATTTTTTAGTACTTGTAAAAGATAAAAATGCATCTAAGATGATATCAGAATTATTATCAGGAATTAAACGACCCACTATTAAATAATAATCATTTTCTTTTAATTTCCATGGCGCCAAAACTTGAATTGATTTTTCAGAAAAGCTATCTGCCCCATAAGCAATCATAGTCGATTTAGCTTGGAATAATTCTAAATAGGTCTTTTGCATTTCCAGCGCGTCTGTTACCAATACATCAAAATATTTAGTGGCTTGTTTTGCTGCAAAATAAAAATAGCGGGCGCCAAATCCTTTCCACTTGGGCCTTAGCCACTCCATCCCGTCCACATTGATCACTGTTTTTTTTCTAAATAATTTTGTAAGCATTCCAAAAGGGCCATTGGCTACATTAACATAGAATAATACATCTGACTTACTAAAGCATGCATGCAGTGTACTTAAAAACGAATGCACTAATTGACTTAAAACCTTTATTTCTATGGATGGCATATACACCAACCGTATACCATTATGTTCCTTGATTTTATCTTTAAATAAACTACGATGACAATAAATAGTCAATTGTACATTCTTTGTTACTAAACGTTCGGCTAATTCTTTAATTAAAGTTTCATAGCCACCATATACATATGGATAGCCTTTGACACCAATAATAGAAACTTTAATTTTTGAATTCAATGTTATTTTTTTAGGTTATTCT
>CANFOM010000015.1 GCA_947448725.1 Bacteroidota bacterium | reverse complement strand
GCAATCGGCGCTGGATTAGCTGCTATCGGTGCTGGAATTGGCATCGGTCTAATTGGTAAAGGAGCGGTAGAAAGTATTGCTCGTCAACCAGAAGCAGTGAATGATATTCGTTCTAACATGATCGTAATGGCTGCCTTCGTTGAGGCCGTGGCCTTATTTGCGGTGGTGGTTGCCCTATTGGGGAACGGATAATCTATCAAAAGATTTCCAAAAGTATTATAGGCCCTAGCACAGGGCGAAGGGCCTATAATTTTTAAAAAGAAAGAACAAAAGATTTTAAATCATTAAGATAAATTAAGGACTATGTTGTTAGAAATAAACCCATTGGTGTTGCCAGATATCGGATTGGTATTTTGGAATACCGTTGCCTTTATTGGACTATTAGTTGTTTTGGGAAAGTTTGCATGGAAGCCTATGTTAAAAGCCATCTCTGATAGAGAAAAAGGTATCGAGGATTCTTTGGCAAAAGCGAACCAAATGAAAGCAGACTTGTCTGCTATGCAAAATGAGAACGAAGCATTATTAGCTAAAGCGCGTGAAGAAAGAGCCA
The DNA here is from genome assembly GCA_947448725.1 of Bacteroidota bacterium. Classification (GTDB taxonomy): domain Bacteria; phylum Bacteroidota; class Bacteroidia; order Chitinophagales; family Chitinophagaceae; genus Sediminibacterium. Next base: position 63,383 of record CANFOM010000015.1, on the reverse strand, counting down.
CCTTAATTAAAGAAGCCAAAGAAGCTTCTGAGAAAATGGTAGCAGAAGCAAAAGACAAAGCAAAAGCTGAATACGAAAGAATTGTGGCGGATGCGCAAGTAGCTATTACGCAACAAAAAAACGCAGCTTTGACCGAAGTGAAGAATCAAGTAGGTTCTTTGGTCGTAGAAGTGGCAGAAAAAGTATTGCGCAAAGAATTGGCTAATAAAGCAGAGCAAGAAAAGTATATTCAACAATTAGCAGACGGAGTTAAGTTAAATTAAATAGAAAGAAATGGCCAACGCACGTTTAGCAGGTAGGTACGCAAAAAGTTTATTGGATTTAGCTACAGAGCAAGGTCAATTGGAAGCGGTATATGCGGATATGAAATATTTGCATGCGGTTTGCCAAGCGAGTAGTGAATTAGTAAATGTATTGCGCAGTCCTATTATTAAAGCAGACCAAAAAAATAGCATCCTTGCCGAGGTTTTTAAAAACAAAGTAGGGTTATTATCGAGCTCCTTTATGGTGTTATTGGTAAAAAAAGGTCGTGAAAACGAATTGCCCGAAATGGCTAGCGCTTTTATAGAGCAGTACAATACCATCAAAGGCATTCATCAAGTTACTTTAACAACGGCAGTGGCAGTAAGTGATGAATTAAAGAAGTCAATAGAAGATAAAGTAAAATCAGAAACAAGTTTTGCAACAGTCGAACTTACTACAAAGACTGATGATAAATTAATTGGCGGTTTTATTTTAGAGTTTAATAATAATTTAGTTGACGCTAGTATTGCCAGAGATTTAAAAGATATTAAAAAACAATTTTTGAATAACGAGTACATTAATAAAATATAAATAATCATACATTAAAATAGACTATTATGGCGGACATAAAACCAGATGAAATTTCAGCAATTCTTAGACAACAACTAAGCAATTTTAATGCCTCTGCTGATTTAGAAGAAGTAGGAACTGTATTGCAAGTGGGTGATGGTATTGCCCGTGTTTACGGTTTAAATGGCGTAAGAAGTGGTGAGTTAGTGGAATTTGAAAATGGTACCAAAGCTATTGCACTCAACTTAGAAGAAGACAATGTGGGTGTGGTTTTGATGGGGGATAGCAAAGGCATCAAAGAAGGTAATAAAGTAAAAAGAACTGGTGAGATTGCTTCTATTAAAGTAGGAGAAGGCTTAGTAGGTCGTGTTATTAATACATTAGGCGAGCCTATAGATGGCAAAGGTCCTGTAAAAGGCGAATTGTATGAAATGCCATTGGAGCGTAAAGCGCCAGGGGTAATTTTCCGTGAGCCAGTAAAAGAACCATTACAAACAGGTATCAAAGCGATTGATGCGATGATTCCTATTGGACGTGGTCAACGTGAGTTAGTTATTGGAGATCGTCAAACAGGTAAAACAGCTATTTGTGTTGATACTATTATCAATCAAAAAGAATTTTATGATGCTGGCAAACCAGTATACTGTATCTATGTAGCGATTGGACAAAAAGCATCTACGATTGCGGGTGTAATGAAAACATTAGAAGACAATGGGGCTATGGCCTATACAACAATAGTTGCAGCACCTGCTGCAGATCCTGCTCCATTACAATTCTATGCTCCTTTTGCGGGTGCAGCGATTGGAGAATTTTTCCGTGATACAGGTCGTCCAGCATTAATTGTTTATGATGACTTATCTAAACAAGCGGTGGCCTATCGTGAGGTTTCATTATTGTTACGTCGCCCTCCAGGACGTGAGGCTTATCCAGGTGATGTATTCTATTTGCACAGTCGTTTATTAGAGCGTGCTGCAAAAGTAATTGCCAATGATGATGTAGCAAAAGACATGAATGATTTACCAGCTTCTATTAAGCATTTAGTAAAAGGTGGTGGATCTTTAACTGCCTTGCCAATTATTGAAACACAAGCGGGTGACGTTTCTGCTTATATTCCTACCAACGTAATTTCTATTACCGACGGACAAATATTCTTAGAGGGTAACTTGTTTAACGCAGGTATTCGTCCAGCGATTAACGTAGGTATTTCTGTGAGTCGTGTGGGTGGTAATGCGCAAATCAAATCCATGAAAAAAGTATCAGGTACTTTAAAATTGGATCAAGCTTTGTACCGTGAGTTAGAGGCGTTCTCTAAATTTGGTGGTGACTTAGACGCTGCTACTAAATCAGTTATTGATAAAGGAGCTAGAAACGTGGAAATATTAAAACAAGCTCAATACAGTCCATTCTCTGTAGAGAAACAAGTAGCCATTATTTACTTAGGTACCAATGGGTTATTGAAAGAGGTAGCAGTTCGTAAGGTAAAAGAATTTGAAGCCCATTTCTTATTAGAGATGAGTAACAAATTGCCGAACGTTTTAGCCGAGTTTAAAAAAGGAAATTTACCAGAAGACGGAATAAAGCAAATGGTAGATTTAGCCAATAGCATTATACCTCAATACAAATAGTAATAAGCTTTATTTTATAGTAAAACCCCGAACTATGTTCGGGGTTTTTTGTTATTAGGGTATGTCGGTGATTAAAGTACAACATATCAGCAAGCATTTTGGAAGCCTGAAGGCGGTGGATGACCTAAGTTTTGAGGTGCAGACTGGGCAGGTTTTTGGCTTTTTAGGTCAAAACGGCTCAGGTAAAAGCACCACTATACGTATGTTGCTTTCCTTGATTCATCCGAGTAGCGGAAGTATAGAAATTTTCGGACAATCTATAGAAAAAAATAGAGCAGCCATTTTAGAGCAGGTAGGTGCCATTATAGAAAGGCCCGATTTATATCCTTATTTAAGTGCCAAAGAACATTTGCAATTATTTGCAAAAGTGCGAAAACAAAAAATAACTGCTAATGCCATTGATGAAACCCTTGTAAAAGTTGGCTTGGCCAATCGCGCCAATGATAAAGTACAAACTTTCTCTTTAGGGATGAAGCAAAGATTGGGCATAGCCATTGCTTTAGTGCACAATCCGAGTTTAATTATATTAGATGAGCCCACCAATGGACTAGATCCACAAGGCATTGCCGATATTAGAGAATTAATAAAAAAATTAGCGAAAGAAGAAGGGAAGACGGTTTTTGTTTCCTCTCATTTGCTCTCGGAAATAGAACAAGTGGCCAATCAAATATTAATCATACATCAAGGAAAAAAGATGGTTGAAGGCGTGACCAAAGAATTATTAGATCCGCAAAAGAGGATCGTGCAAATAAAAACCATGGACGATGCAGGTACGCTACAAGTGATAGTGGCAGGGAGTTTTAGCAATTATTTGTTGCCCAGAAAGGAAGGTATTTTTTTGAAAATCCCCACCTATGAAATCCCCTTACTCAACGAATCACTTATCAAAGCAGGGGTATCCTTGCTAGGTATTGAAACCAAGAATTCTTTGGAAGATTATTTTTTACAAATCACATCAAACGCTTAAATATGTGGTCACTGATTAATGTTGAATTGTATAAAATATTTAGACGTCCAAGAACTTATATTGCTTTTGGAGCTATTGCTGCGCTCATTGTGGTCATACAATTGGGTTTGAAAATTGATGGCAATTCCTATGCAGCTTTTTTAATGAAGGATATTAATGATACCTTAACCGTTGATGGTAAAGTGTTAAATGGCTATTTAATTTGCTATATTTTATTGCAATTGTTATTGGTGCATGTGCCTTTGTTGGTGGCATTGATAGCCGCTGATATGATTTCGGGAGAAGCCAATTTAGGCACGCTTCGTTTGTTATTTAGTACGCCATATAGTAGAACCCATTGGGTATTGGCAAAATTTATTGCAGCCAGTGTGTATACTATTTTACTTTTAATTTGGTTGGCCTTTTTAGCACTATTTGTAAGTATGTGGGTGTTTGGCACCGATGATTTATTTTTAATGAAATCGAACTATGTGGTGCTCATCCAACAAAACGATGTTTTGTGGCGCTATGTGGGCGCTTTTGTATTTGCTAGTTTTTCCTTATTAACGGTTACTAGTCTTGGTTTTTTGATGTCTAGTATGGCTAATAACTCTATTGGGCCCATTGTAGGCACCATGAGTGCCATTGTGTTTTTTACCATCCTAAGTACTTTAAATATCCCATTGTTTACTGTCATTAAGCCTTATTTGTTTACCACACATATGAATAATTGGAAAGAATTTTTTGATATAAAAGTAAATGCCAATAATGAAGCTATTACAGGAAGTGTTTTAAATATACCTAAAATAAAAACATCTTTAATTGTATTAAGCTTGCATATTATTTTATTTGTAAGTGCGTCTATCATAATTATTAAGAAAAAAGATATCCTTAGTTAAGATGAATATTAAAAATTATAAAAAAATAGTAGTGGTAGGCGGTTGGTTTATTTCAAGCTTGATCATTTCATTAACCACATTGGCTCAAACCGATCCTTTGATAGAGAAAGTAGCTCAAAAATTAGCTTTGGTCAATGATTATGTAGCAGAAGGAGTAATGAAAACAGATGTTTCTTTTATAAAGGCATCCTTAGGAAAAGTAAAAGTATATTTTAAAAAACCTAACTTATTAAAAGTAAAAAAAGAAGGTGGTATTTCTTTATTGCCAAGGGGAGGGGTATCGCTTACCATTAATACGCTTTTGAATACAAAGCAGTACACCACTATTGCTGGAGGTACACAATTATTGAATGGTAAAAATTTAACGGTCATAAAACTAATTCCGACAGATGATAATTTAGACTGGGTTATTTCTACTTTATGGATTGATCCGATTGATGCGTTGGTGTATAAAACGGCTACTACCACTAAGGAAAATGGCAGCTATGAAATTACGATGCAATATGGCGACTATGCAAAGTATGGCTTAGCTAGTAAAATTGTTTTTAGTTTTAATACCAAAGATTACAAATTACCCAATGGCATTACCTTAGAATTTGGAGATGAGGATCCTGCAGCAAAACAAAAAGCCCTTAAAAATAAAAAGGGCACTATCGAAATTACTTATAATAATTATACCATAAATAAAGGAGTTCCGAATACTATTTTTTAAATTGCGTGTTATGCGTATTTACTTTATTTTAGCTTTTATGGGTTGGGGGAGTTTTTTTAATAGCACTCCCATTTTTTCTCAAACGAATAATAATTTGAATAAAGATTTTATAGCAGCAGTGGCTGAGTTTAATACAGCTACTAAAAATTACGACTATATAAAATTGATTACTCGTTTTGAACAGATAGAAAAGAGTATGCTCCAAAACAAAGACTGGACACCTGCCTATTATTTATCACTCTTGTATACGCGTTTAAGTTTTAGTAATAAAAATGGGGCGGATGTGCATGCAGACAAAGCATTGTTGTGGGCTAAAAAGTCATTAAGTATAGAAACAAATGACGAAAATTATTGTGCTTTAAGTATGGCGCAAACCGCTAAAATGTCTGTTAGCCCCTATTTGCGCTGGCTTAAGTATGAAAAAAGTATTTATGAGCCTCTGGAAAAAGCTAAAAAAATTAACTCCAATAATCCAAGAATTTATATTTTGGAAGCAAGTTTAAAAATGAATATTCCTCAAATATTTGGTGGTGGCTGCGAAAATAGCAAACCTATTTTAATCAAAGCAAAGCAATTATTAGACAAATCAACGCCAGAGGCTATTTTACCAAGTTGGGGTAAATCATCTTTGGAAGAATTAAAGGGGACATGTCCTTTTTAAAATAGGAATACCGAGCAATATTTAATCGTTTTCATACAATCTTTCATCCACCGCGCCAGCAAACATTCTAGCACTTATTTTTTTAAGTGGATTCAAACGCATATCGGTATAACCTTGTCTTGCATGAATAATTCTTGCACATTCAAAAATGCTAGCCGTAAAGGAACCTGCATCTGCTTTATTTTTTCCTGCAATATCAAAGGCAGTTCCGTGGTCTGGACTGGTTCTTACAATAGGTAGTCCTGCGGTAAAATTTACACCTTCTCCAAAAGCCAATGATTTAAAAGGAATTAAACCTTGGTCATGGTACATGGCTAATACGCCATCAAATTTTTCATGTGCACCTCTTGCAAAAAAAGCATCTGCCGAATAAGGGCCATACACCAACATTTGTTGCTTGCTTTCTTTAATAGCAGGCTTTATAATTTCAATTTCTTCTTTGCCTATTAATCCTTCATCGCCCGCATGTGGGTTCAAAGCTAATACAGCAATGCGAGGCGCATCAATGCCAAAATCTTTTTTTAAACTACTATTTAAAATAGCCAGCTTTTGTTTTATTTTATCTTTAGTAATATGCTTACCTACTTCCTGTATGGTTACATGTTCGGTGACCAAGGCCATTCTTAAATTTTCTGCTACGAGTAACATTAAATTTTCAGTGTTCCCAAATGCATGTTGTAAATAAGGAGTATGTCCACTAAAATTAAAATTAGGGGATTGAATATTTTTTTTATGAATAGGGGCGGTAACGATACCATCTATTTGTTTATTTTTTAGAGCAGCTACAGCAGCTTCTAATGAAATCAATGCATATTTTCCACCCAGTTCTGTCATTTCTCCTGGTGTAATGGCTACTTCTTCTTCCCAGCAATTGACTAGGTTTACTTGCTTTGTATTTAATTTAGTAAGGTCGGTGGCAGCTGCAAAATTAATGGCATATTCGGGCAAGCCTTTTCTATAAAAATTAATAGATTTATTATTAGCAAAAACCACAGGCACAATAAAATCCAGCAAGCGGTTATCTGACAATGATTTGATGATTAATTCAAGTCCAATGCCGTTTAAATCGCCGCAGGTAAAGCCTATTATTGGTTTTCTGATGTCTGGGTTCATATCCATTTGATTAGGCTGTAAAAGTACGCACAAAAACCTAACTTTGCCTCATGCAATACACGCTAAAAAAGTCGCTGGGTCAACATTTTTTGAATGATGCTCAAATTTGTAAGGATATTCAGGAGGTATTGCTACAACAGGAAATTAAGCAATTACTAGAAGTAGGTCCAGGAGCAGGTGCTTTAACTAAGTATATCCAAGACATTCCTACTGTTTCGTTTAAAGCCATTGAATTAGACCGAGAAAAAGTAGCTTTTTTAAGCTCCGAATATCCCGAATTAAAAGATAAATTAATATTAGCCGATATTTTAGATGCTGCCATACCTTTTGAAAATGATTTTGTGGTGGCAGGAAATTTCCCTTACAATATTTCTACACAAATAGTTTTTAAAATATTAGAATGGAAAGAGCAAGTACCTATGATGGTGGGTATGTTTCAAAAGGAAGTAGCCGAACGTATTGCAGCCAAGCCCAATTCAAAAGCTTATGGTATTTTAAGTGTTTTAACCCAAGCTTTTTATGACGTCACTTATTTATTTGACGTACCTCCCACAGCGTTTACGCCACCCCCTAAAGTAATGAGTGGTGTAATAAAGTTTACCCGTAAAGATGTTTTTCCGAAATTCGTTTCTGAAAAACTATTTTTTCATATAGTTAAAATGGCATTTGGACAAAGAAGAAAAATGTTGAGAAATCCATTAAAACCTTATTTTAGTGCAGCACAATTACAGGATCCTCTTTTTACCAAAAGAGCGGAGAACTTGACCTATGAAGATTATGCTGCGTTAACTTTTAAAATGCACGTTGAATAATATGGCTTTGAAAATAATTATAACTGCACCTGTACATTCCTTTTTATTGGATACGCTCCAGCAAAAGGGGTATGAGCTTCAATACGAGCCTGCCATAAGCTATGATGCTTTGCTGGGCTGTGTTGAAACGGCGCATGGGTTAATTGTAACCACTCGTTTAAAAATTGATGCTGCTATATTAGAAAAAGCAAATCAATTAAAATGGATTGGGCGTATAGGAAGTGGAATGGAATTAATTGATACCGAATTGGCGGCAGCTAAAAATATACTTTGTGTAAGCAGTCCCGAGGGAAATAGAACTACAGTGGGCGAACATACCTTGGGGTTAGTTTTAAGTTTAATGAATCGAATTCATAGTTCCTATCAAGAAGTGAAAGCAGGTAAATGGATACGTGATGCCAATAGGGCCGATGAACTTACAGGCAAAACGGTAGGCATTATTGGTTTTGGAAATACAGGTACTGCTTTTGCAAAAGTTTTAAGCGGATTTGATGTGCAAATTTTAGCACATGATATTTATAAAACTGGTTTTGAAACGGATACTATAAAGTCGGCTTCTATGGATATGATTCAAGAGCAGGCCGATGTGGTGAGCTTACATTTGCCATTAACCAACTTGACACATCATTATGCCAACAGCGCTTTTTTTAGTGGTTTTAAAAAGAAACCCTATTTTATAAGTACCTGCAGAGGGGCCGTTGCCGACACGAAGGCTTTGCTAAAAGCGCTTCAATTGGAGCAGTTAAAAGGGGTGGGTTTGGATGTATTGGAGAACGAGCAATTGGCTAGCTTTTCTAGCCAAGAGAAAGCCTTATTGGCTGATTTACAAGCATTTCCTAACTTCCTGCTTACTCCCCATATTGCGGGGTATAGCCAGGAAGCCTATTATAAGATGTCCAAAGTGGTATTGGAAAAATTAGACATCATTTAAGCAATATTTTATATCTTTACACCATGCAACGCTACAATTATGTGGCGTTGTATTTTTTTTATAACTAAACTAAGGGTATGAGCGAGAATACAGCATATGTGACTATGGAGACCTTCGATAAAATGCGTGAAGAATTACAACGCATGAAGTCGGTGGATCGTCCTGCAGCATCAAGAGCAATTGGAGAAGCGAGAGAAAAAGGCGACTTAAAAGAAAATGCAGAATACGATTCTGCGAAGGAAGCACAAGGGATGTTAGAGGCAAAAATTAAACAATTGGAGTCTACTATTTCTAATGCTAAAATTGTGGATACCAGCACCATTGATATTAGTAAGGTGACTATATTAACTAAAGTGACCATTACCAATCAGGCCACTAAAAAAACAACTACTTATCAAATAGTAGGAGAGAAAGAGGCCGATTTAAAAGCAGGTAAAATTTCTGCAACTTCTCCTATTGGCAAAGGATTAATGGGTAGGAAGGTTGGCGAATTGGCCGAAATTCAAGCACCCAACGGAGTGATGAAATTTATGGTAGATAATATTACAGTGTAAATTAATTGTATAAGCCATGACCATTTTTACTAAAATTATTAATGGCGAAATACCTTCTTATAAAATTGCTGAGTCGGAAAAGTTTTATGCTTTTTTAGATATTTTCCCATTGCAAAAGGGGCATACTTTAATTGTTCCAAAAATTGAAGTGGATAAAATTTTTGAGGTGCCGGATGCTTATTTAAGCGAGCTATTATTATTTGCAAAACCTATAGCTTCTGCTATTGCGGCGAGTTTTCCTTGTAACAGAGTGGGCATGGTCACTGTAGGCTTAGAAGTGCCCCACGCGCATTTACACTTAATACCTATTAACGCTGCATCGGATATGGAATTTTCTCAGCCTAAACTTTCTTTAACTAAAGAAGAATTTAATGCCATACAGGCATCTATAGTAAGTAAGTTATAATAAGCAAGTATTTTTTAGCCAATTAGGCTGCTTTAAAAAAACGCAATTATTTACTTTTTACCCTGTTAGGATTTTTAGTAATAAAGGCATCCCAACTATTTGATTTTTTTGAAGATTTTTTTCCTTTAACCACTTTTTTTGCAGGAAGTTGTAAGCCAGTTATTTGATAATGATGACAAAGGGCGACACCTAAGGCATCGGTAGCATCATAATATTTAGGCTGTTTCTTAATCTCTAAAATACGCTCCAACATTTTCCAAATCATTTCTTTATCGGCATTGCCATTGCCCGTGATGGCTTGTTTTACTTTTTTAGGTGCATATTCGGTGACTGGTAATTTAAATTGCATAGCAGCGGCAATAGCAACCCCCTGCGCTCGGCCCAGCTTGAGCATACTTTGAATATTTTTTCCAAAAAAGGGTGCTTCAATAGCAAAGTGTTCGGGTTGGTAAGTTTCAATGAGCTCAATAATTTTAGCATGTATTAGTTGCAGTCTTGCATAAATATCTTTTTCTTTTGTCAACTTTAACACATCCATAGTAACTACACTAGGCTTTGGCCCTCCTTTTAAAATAGCGTAGCCTAGAATTTGTGTTCCTGGATCAATTCCTAAAATGAGGGGTGTTTTTGACATGTACAATAAAGTTACAGATATCATTTCAAATTCCGAACTTTGGCCCTTATGAATGAAACCCTCACAAAACGTATTTTATCTTTAGCCAATAAGGCCATAGGGTTTATCTTATTTATTATTTGTGCAGTAGCTATTTACAGCAAAGTGATGACCAATGATAATTTGCAAAAATTTGGGGGCCCCATTAAAGAACAATTTTTGAAAATTACTTGGGTGGAATGGCTTGTATTGTTGATATTATTTTTATTCAATTATCTATTAGAAGCCCTCAAATGGAAACAATCACTTAAACATTTAAACCCGATGTCGCTGGGTCAATCTTTTAAAAGTGTTTTGGTAGGCCAAGCTTTCTCTTTTTTTACGCCTGTAAGATCGGGAGATTATGTAGGAAGAATTTTATTTTTAGCGCCCGAAAATAAATTAAGAGGACTAGCCCAAATGGCTTGGGCTTCTTATGCACAGCTTTTAATTACGCTTTTAATGGGTACCATCGGTTTGTTTTTTAATTTGCCTTTTTTGCCTTGGTTAAAATGGTTAGCCCCATTTATTACTTTAGCAGCTTTTATCATCTATTTTAGCAAAGGACAATTTAAAGGCTGGTTAAAAAGGCTAACTGCTTTGCAAATTAACAATGATTTAAAAATACAATTGGTAGTGCTGTCCTTACTTAGGTATACCATTTTTATTTTACAATTTACTTGGGTGGTTTTCATATTAGCACTGCCTATCCCCACCATCGATTTGTGGATAGCTTTGGCGGTACTTTTGCTTTGCTTAAGTATTATCCCAGCCATTGCCCTTACCGATTTAGTGATACGCGGACAATTGATTGTATTGTTATTGGCGCCTTATTATACCAATAGTTTAATGTTGATCTGTTTTAGTACCATTATATGGGCTGTTAATCTTTTATTACCAGCTATAATTGGATCCTTTCTATTATTGGGATTCAGAATAAAACGATAAATTTGCACATTATATTAGTATAAAGCGTTAAAAAAGCATGTACCCCCTACTTCTTTTGTTTTCTTTCTTTTCCTTTTTTCAGCCCAAAGACAGCGGCTTGTGTAACCAAAAAAATACCGCATTTGTAGTAGGCGAGACAATAAATTATACCATTTTTTACAATGTGGTTGGCTTATATGTGAATGCAGGCAAAACCGATTTTACCACCCAATCTAGTAATTGGAATGGGGCCGATGCCTTTACTTTCACTGCTTTAGGAAAGTCCAATTCAAAATATGATTGGATTTTTAAAGTGAGAGACAAATACGAAAGTATTGTAGATAGTAAAACTTTATTGCCTTATCAGTTTACAAGACAAATTAACGAGGGTAGTTTTCATCACAAAGAAACTTTGTTGTTTAATCAAAAAGACAATACAGTTAATAACGAAAAGGGAATTTTTAAAACACCCGATTGTACTTATGATGTTTTAAGTGCTATTTATGCAGCCAGAAATTACAATTATAAAAATAGCACCATCAATGACAAAATTTATCTAAATTTTTTCTTAGACAAAGAATTATATCCATCGTATTTTAAATATTTAGGCAGGGAGATAATCACCACCCGCTATGGAAAATTTAGAGCGATTAAATTGGCACCGCTTTTAGTAAAAGGTACCATGTTTAAAGGCGGGGAAGAAATGACTATTTGGATCACGGACGATGACAATCATATACCGGTGCGCATTCAAACGCCCATTATAGTAGGAACTATTAAAGTAGATATGGTGGGATTCGATAATTTAAGATATCCATTAAGCTCATTGATAGAACTGGTGGGAACTAATGACTAAGTTAGGATAGGAGGGTAGTAAGTTTAAAAGTTTTGTTAACGCGAATCCCTTTCTCTGTCATCGCTAAATTGCAACATTCATTGACGGTATCGTGTTCAAAAAATAAAGTATAATTATTTTTCTCTGCTTCTTTTAAAAATATTTCTTTTTCTTCTAAAGTGATTAGTGGTTGCATATCATATCCCATCACGTAAGGAAGCGGAATATGCCCAACGCTAGGCAGTAGGTCGGCCATAAACACTAGGGTATGGTTATTGAAGGTTATTTTAGGAATCAACATGCCTTGTGTATGGCCATTGACTACATAACAACTTATGGAAGGGCTAAAATGAATTTCTTGTAATTGCGTTTTACTGGTAAACAAAGGGAGACTGATTAATTTTAGTTGTCTGGAAGCTTCAATGGGCAAAATGTTTTCTGGTAAAAAAGATGCTTTTTCTCTTTTGTTGGGATGTAAGGCCAAATTCCATTGAGGTTCACTCACCCAATAAATGGCATTGGGAAAGCTGGGGACATATTGCTCCTTCTCTTTAACAATAGCACCACCCACATGATCAAAATGTAAATGAGTGAGTAGCACATCCGTGATGTCTTCTGGCGTAAAATTTATATTTTTTAAAGCTGTTGTTATAGCAATGGTTTCATGAGGATGGTAATGACTAAAAAATTTGGCGTCCTGTTTATTCCCCATACCCGTGTCAATCAAAATTTTACGCTCACCATCAATCACCAATAAACATCTTAAGGCCCAAGTAGCTAAATTATTTTCATCTGCGGGGTTGGTTTTATTCCAAATGGACTTAGGCACTACACCAAACATGGCGCCGCCATCTAGTTTAAATTTCCCTGTTTCAATACTAAATACCTGCATGTCCTTTTAATTTAGAAGTACGGTAGAGTAAAACAAGGCCGATGATAAAAAAGCTACACAAAGCTAGCACTGAATTTCGTTGAGAACCTGTTATTTCATTGATGATGCCAAAACTAAACATGCCAATCACAATCGCTATTTTTTCAGTCACATCAAAGAAGCTAAAATAACTTGTTGTGTCATGCGTATTGGGCATTAATTTAGAATAAGTACTTCTACTAACCGATTGTATTCCTCCCATCACAAATCCAACCAAAATAGCCAAGGTATAAAAGGGAACGATGCCATTTCTAGGAAGGAGATAACCCATAACGCATCCCCCAATCCATATAAGAATCGCTACCATTATGGTATTAAAATTGCCCCATTTGCTGGCCAGTTTAGCCATTAAATTAGCGCCGGGTATGGCTACAATTTGAATGATTAAAATGGCAATGATTAAATTGGTGGTAGGAATGTTTAATTCACTTTTACCATATAAGGTAGCTGCCAACATAATGGTTTGTACGCCCATATTGTAAAAGAAAAAAGAAGCTAAGAATTGTTTTAAGATGGGTTGCGTTTTTAGTTCTAGCCAAACTTTATGAATCTCTTTATACCCTTGAGTAATTAAATTATTGCTATGAATGCCTTTTACGCCTTTCCCTTCAGGTAACCTTGAGATAGACATCCAGCCAAAAGCCATCCACCAAATACCAACTAATAAAAATGAAATTTGAGAAGCTTTGCCAACAGTTATGCCAAATAATTCAGGCTTTAATACAAAAACAAAACAAATAATTTGTAAAAGTACCGAGCCAATATAGCCCATCATAAAACCCTTTGCACTAATTCTATCTCTGTCTTCGGGTGCAGCAATCTCGGGTAAATAAGAGTTGTAAAATACTAAGCTGCCCCAAAAGCCAACGCAGGCAACAATAACCGAAAATAAGCCTCCTATGATATGGTTGCTATCAAAAAAATATAATGAGGCGCAAGCCAAACTTCCCATGGTGCAAAAAAATCGAAGAAATTGTTTTTTATTTCCTCGATAATCAGCAATGGAAGAAAGAATAGGAGATAGTATGGCAACAATTACAAAAGCAACGGCTAAAACATAATTGTACAAAGCCGTATTCGAAAATTCAAAAGAGCCAATTTTAATTTTATCAATTAAAGTGTTTTCGTTTCCGTCACCTGTCACTGCTTCGTAATAAGCGGGAAAAATAGTGGAGGTAATGACTAAATTGTAAACGCTATTGGCCCAATCATACATAGCCCATCCGTTGACAACTTTTTTGGAAGCAGTTTGCATGGCAATTTATTTGTGTTTTAAAAATACAAATAAAAAGGCAACTGTCCTATTGCTTAATGGAGATATTGAGTGTACAATAAAGCTAAAATGGTCGCCCCCAATACAATACGGTACCAACCAAATAGAGCGAAACCCTTTTTTTGAACTATGCGTATCAAAAATTGAACACTTACTAAGGCTACTACAAAAGCTACGATGGCCCCAATAAGTAGTAATATGAAGTTGTCTTTGGCAAATACTTCTGGGTTGGTTTTAAATACGTCTAAAGTGCTTTTTGCAGAAGCCGCCAACATGGTGGGCACAGCTAAAAAAAATGAAAATTCTAAAGCTGTTTTTTTATTTAATTGTTGACTCATGCCTCCAATAATAGTAGCCGCACTTCGGCTGAGTCCTGGAAAAATAATTGACAATACCTGAAAGCAGCCAATGATGAATGATTTCTTATAACTTATTTCTTGTTCCTTAGAGTTCTCTGTACCTGCAGCAGCAGCTTTTTCAAATAATCGATCAATAAATAAAAGAACAATACCGCCCACTAGCATTACAATGGCAATGACCCATAAATTACCTAAGGCAGCATCAATATGCTTCTTGAGTAACGCACCAAATAGTAAGGCTGGAATAACTGCCACCATTAGCTTACTATAAAAACCAATATTCTTGAAATCAAAAAACTTTTTTCTATAAATTACTACCACAGATGCAATAGCCGCCAACTGTATGACTATTTCAAAAAGGTCCACAAAAGGATCACTACTAATACCTAAAAAAGGATTAGCAAATTTCATGTGTGCCGTACTAGAAATAGGTAAAAATTCGGTAATGCCCTCGATAATGGCAATAATGATGGATTGAAAAGTATTCATAGTATTCAATTAAAATGCGATTTCGTTCTTCCATCAGCAGCGAAATCGCATTGGATAAATTATTTAAATTAAGATTTTTTGAAGATCGCAAATATCTCAACAATAAAGCCTGCAATAATAACAATAGGGGCTAGGGTAATACGTCTAAAGCTATACACTTCATCGGCATTAAATACATTTGGGTCGGTGCTTTTTCCGCCAGACAATAATAACATACCAATCAATATTAAAGCAGCGCCAACTAGCATCCAGGTGTAATTAGATTTTCCGAAAAAATCGAGGGATCTATTTTTAGTTTTTTGATTCATAATTTTATTTTTAATTCAGTTAAATGTAGATTATTTATTTAGTTAATACAATTCGTCCAATTTCATTTTTAAATATTTTAACACACTGCGATGGGTACTAAAAACCGAAATCCCTACTCCCAGCAAAATTAAGCCGCCAAAAAGTAAAAGACTATTGCCAATGCCTTGCAATTTATCTAATTGAGGGAATTGACTGATGGCCCATTCTATTAATCCAAAAAGTAAGAATATGGCTATTAATGCACTTATTAATCCATTGAGTAATGCGCGAATTAATAGTGGTTTGGAAATAAAGTTTCTTGTTGCACCTACCATTTGCATGGTTTTAATTAAAAAACGATTGCTAAACATAGCTAGACGAATGGTGTTGTCGATACTAATGATAACAATAATGCATAAAATAATCGCTAACACTAAAAAGATAAAACCTATTTTGGTAGTTCTTTCATTTAAACTAGTAACCAAGCTTTTTGGATATTGAATATCTGCGATTTCATTTTTGAATTCGGATTCAATAGCTGCCGTAATTTTATTTAAACTGTCCGTATTTACATAAGCCGCTTTGGCAAAAAAGTCGATACTTTCTGGCAGTGGGTTGACGTCTAATATTTTAGCCCAATCTTCATTATTTTCTTTATTCCAAATGGCTTTTGCTTTTTCCTTATTTACGTATTCTACGTTTTTGGCGTAGTCTTGACTGGCTATAAACTGCTGAATATTACCCACTGTATTTTTGTCGGTACTGTGGATGTAAACACTGATTCTAATATCCTCCTTGAAATTATCTCCAATAGAATGCAGGTTCAAAAAAAGCCAACCCATGATGCCCATGATGAACAATACAATAGCTACCCCTATAATGCTATAAATATAGTTGGGTTTACTGCGTTTAAGAGAAGAGGTTCCGCTGGCTGCCATAGCATTAATTTTTTACGTGTTCGCTTTGCAAATGTAGGGTTTTGCAAGCTAATGGCTTACATTTGCAGAGGTTGAATTAAGACAATTTTTTATCAAAAAGGGGGTACCTCAAATTTTGGTTAAATAATTGTTAGTTTTTAACCCTTTTTAATTTGAAAAATCAAGAAATGGAGTATCAGTTTAGGGCCATTGAGAAAAAATGGCAAACTATTTGGAAAGACAAAAAAGCATATCAGGTAAGCAATGAAAGTAGTAAGCCTAAATGTTATGTATTGGATATGTTCCCTTATCCAAGTGGGGCGGGCTTGCATGTAGGTCATCCTTTAGGCTATATTGCTTCCGACATCTATAGCAGATTTAAAAGATTAAAAGGGTTTAATGTTTTACATCCCATGGGCTATGATGCATTTGGATTACCTGCCGAACAATATGCGATAGAGCATGGCGTGCACCCATCCAAAAGTACACATGACAACATTGATAATTTTAGAAAGCAATTAGATAATATTGGATTTTGTTTTGATTGGGAGAGAGAAGTAAAAACCTGTGATGCACAGTATTACAAATGGACGCAATGGATTTTCTTACAATTGTTTAATAGTTATTTTGATAAGAAAGAAGCAAAAGCAAAACCCATTACCCACTTATTGAGTGAATTTGAAAAGGAAGGAAATAGTAATCATATTTGTCCGGGGGATACTTCTTTACAATTTTCCGCAACTGCTTGGAAAGGATTTAGTGAAAAAGAACAGCAAGCTATTCTTATGCAATATCGTTTGGCTTTTTGTGGGTATGGAGAAGTGAATTGGTGTGAGGCATTAGGTACAGTATTGGCCAACGATGAAGTGGTCAATGGATTAAGTGAAAGAGGCGGCCATCCAGTAGAAAAGAAAAAACTAAGACAATGGTATTTAAGAATTACAGAATACGCGGATAGATTACTCACTGGATTGGATACGATTCAATTTAGCGATGCCATGAAGGAAATGCAATCCAATTGGATTGGGAAAAGCTATGGAGCAGAGATTGATTTTGCAATTCACCAAAACGAAGGTGCTTTGAAAGTGTATACCACCCGACCTGATACCGTTTTTGGTGTAGATTTTATGGTGGTCGCTCCAGAACATACATTGATAGCAACCATTACACCCGCCTCTCATAAAGCAGAAGTGGAGCAATATATTGCTTATGTCAAAAGCAGAAGCGAAAGAGAACGCATGGCGGAGAAAAAAATTACAGGATGTTTTACGGGGGCATATGTAGAAAATCCATTTAGTAAAAAATTAATTCCAATTTGGATTTCGGAATATGTATTAGCAGGTTATGGTACAGGTGCTATTATGGCCGTGCCCTGCGGGGACGAACGCGATTTTAAATTTGCTCAACATTTTAATATTCCCATTACGAATATTATTGGAGAAGCATTTAACGGAATCGATGCCAATCCCACCAAAGAGGCCAAATTAACCAATAGTGATTTCTTAAATGGCATTGTTCAAAAAGACGCCATTGCTATAGTGAATGATAAAATGGAAGCCATGGGCATTGGCAAAAGAAAAATAAATTATAAAATGCGGGATGCTGCATTTAGCAGACAACGTTATTGGGGTGAGCCATTTCCTATCAAATGGATAGATGGTATTGCTTATCCAATGAGCGAAAAAGAATTGCCTTTATTATTACCCGAGGTAGATAATTATTCGCCAGGACCAGAAGGCGAAGGGCCACTAGCCAATATTGAATCCTGGAAATCGGCCAACTATGAAACCAATACCATGCCTGGCTATGCGGGCAGTAGCTGGTATTTTATTAGGTATATGGACCCTTCCAATGACAAAGAATTTTGCAATAGAAAAGTGAGTGATTATTGGGGGCAGGTAGATTTATACATTGGTGGAACAGAACATGCCGTAGGTCATTTATTGTACAGCAGAATGTGGACAAAAGCTTTGTATGATTTAGGACATATTGGATTTGACGAACCTTTTAAAAAATTATTGAATCAAGGAATGATTCAAGGTAGTTCAAGATTTGTGTATCGAATTCGTGGTACGCAAAAATTTGTATCTGCTGGTTTAGCAGCTGCGCATGAAGTAGACGCATTGCATGTGGATGTGAATATTGTAGATGGAGTAGAATTAGATACAGCTGCTTTTAAAAAGTGGAAGCCAGATTATGCTAAGGCAGAATTTATTGTAGAAGACGGCAAATACATTTGTGGTGTTGAAGTGGAAAAAATGTCAAAGTCTAAATTTAATACGGTAAATCCAGACGATTTAGTAGAAAGATATGGCGCCGATACATTTAGAATGTATGAAATGTTTTTGGGGCCGGTAGAACAAAGTAAACCATGGGATACCAAAGGTATTGAAGGGGTGCACCGCTTTTTGAAAAAAAGTTGGCGCTTATTTTATGATGAACTCAAAGGAAAAGTATGGAATGAGGAGGCAGCCACCGATGCGGAATTAAAAGTATTACATAAGGCCATTAAAAAAATTGAAGAAGATACAGAGCGCTATAGTTTTAATACAGCGGTAAGTACTTTTATGATTTGTGTCAATGAATTAGCCGATTTGAATTGTCATAAAAAAGAGATACTAGAAAAATTACTGATTCTGTTAACCCCCTATGCGCCTCATTTTGCAGAAGATTTATGGCAGGCCTTGGGCAATGAAGGATTAGTGGTAGACGCAACCTATCCAGTATTTGAAGCCAAATATGTAACAGAAAGCGCAAAGGATTATCCTGTAAGTATCAATGGAAAGATGAGGGCTAATATTTCTATTGACTTGGCTGCAACCGAAGCGCAGGTGCATGAAATAGTGCTTGCCCATGAAGTTATCAAAAAATGGGTAGCAGCTACGCCTATTAAAAAAATAATTTTTGTAAAAGGGAAGATGATCAATATTGTAATTTGATCCATTAAATAATTTGTATGTCCAATCCAATATTAGATAGTTCGAATGATTTGAATCCACTGGACAAAGAGTTCGAGAATAGTATTCGCCCAAGAGAGATGGATGCATTTGCTGGACAGCCGCAACTCATTGAAAACATTAGCATCTTTATTAAGGCAGCTAAAATGCGTGGAGAAGCCTTGGATCATATTTTATTTCACGGCCCTCCAGGTTTAGGTAAAACAACTTTGAGCAGAATTGTAGCGAATGAAATGGGTGTTCAAATTAAGGAAACATCGGGGCCGGTGATTGAGAAGCCAAGTGATTTAGCAGGTTTGTTAACTAGTTTAGAACCCAATGATGTATTGTTCATAGACGAAATTCATCGTTTGAGTACGGTAGTGGAAGAATATTTGTATGCGGCTATGGAAGACTACAAAATAGACATCTTAATTGATAGTGGTCCTAATGCGCGCAGTATACAAATTAATTTAAATCCATTTACACTAGTGGGCGCGACCACTCGAAGCGGTTTATTAACAGCGCCTTTACTTTCAAGATTTGGTATTAAATCAAGATTAGAATATTACCCAGCTTCCGTTATTGAAAAAATAATTTTAAGAAGTGCTGGAATTTTAAATGTAAATATAGATAGTCAAGCGGCTGGTGAAATTTCAAGAAGAAGTAGGGGTACGCCACGTATTGCCAACGGCTTATTGCGAAGGGTGCGTGATTTTGCACAAGTATTAAATGATGGTAAAGTAGATATAGGTATTACACAGCATGGCTTAATGGCATTGAATGTAGATGAGCATGGATTAGATGAAATGGATAACCGAATATTATTGGCAATTATAGAAAAGTTTAAAGGAGGGCCAGTGGGTATTTCCACTATCGCAACTGCAGTAGGGGAAGAGTCTGGAACCATTGAAGAAGTGTATGAGCCTTTCTTAATTCAAGAAGGCTTTTTACAAAGAACGCCAAGAGGTAGGGAAGTGACGGATAAAGCGTATGCGCATTTGGGTAAAAAGATAAATCGCGGCGCTTCTAACAATCCAGAATTATTTAGATAATCATTATTGTAGATAAATGAAAAGGTCCCGAAAGTTTTACGCTCGGGACCTTTTTTGTACGATCTATTGAAGTGGAATTATTTTTTAAGAAACCACTAGTCTAAAGCCATTGCCATGGATATTAACAATTTCTATTTTCTCGTCTTCTTTTAAGTACTTTCTTAATTTAGCAATATAAACGTCCATGCTTCTGCCATTGAAGTAAGTATCGCTACCCCAAATTTTCTTCAAAGCTTTTTCGCGCGTCAATAAATCATTTATATTTTCGGCCAACATCTTAAGCAATTCGTTTTCTTTAGGAGAAAGTATTTGGGTGTGATCGCTGGTTTTTAACTCCCTTAATCTTGGATTAAAATGATAGCGCCCTAATTCAAATTCAATATGATCACTTACTTTATTGTCTTCTTCGTTTCTTTTAATGATGGCTTTAATTTTAAGCAATAAAACTTCGCTGTCAAATGGTTTTGTGATATAGTCATCCGCGCCTAATTTGTAACCATGAATAATATCTTCTTTTAATGTTTTTGCACTTAGAAAAAACAAAGGAACGTCGGGGTCGATGTCTCTTATTTCCTCGGCCAAAGTAAATCCATCCACGTTGGGCATCATTACATCTAACAAACAAAGGTCAAATTTTTCTCTTTGAAAAGCCGCCAAGCCCAATCGACCGTCTCTTTCTAAAGAAACTTCGTATTCGTCTAATTCTAAATAGTTTTTAAGTACCAATCCTAAATTGCTATCGTCTTCGCAAAGTAAAATTTTATATTTTTTCTTGTCTTCCATTTTTGTAAAATTTAAATTATAATTTTTTATTCTTTCCTCTTGACCACAAAGAAAGGTTTTTTCAAAGTCTTCCTAAGTTACTTGTTTCCAATGTTTTGTTAAAAACGACCCGTTTAATTTGCTTTTTATAATATCTTGTTAAAATGAGTCTTTTTGTTTTGCTCTACAAAGGTCGCATATTTTACACTTAGTTGGATTTTTTTCTCCAAAATAACTGGCTAAATAAACACTACGGCAGTCTATTTGGGTGCCCCAGGTATAAGCAGAAAAATGCTCAATTCTCTTGATAAATGCAGCTTTTCTTAATTGATAATTATCCAAATCAATTTTCATAAAAGCGGCAGCAGTGCGGTTCCAGAGAAATTGCACTACGGGTTGATGCTCTTTTTGTTCATAGGTAATTTGCCCTGTTTGTTCTAAAAAGACTAATGTTTTTTGAACAAATGGAATGTCTCTTTGCAAAAGGGTGGCCAATAAATTTTCATTGATAAAATGAGGCGCATCAATAATGCCTCCGTAGGTTCTTAAAATGGTTTGTAATACTATTCCTGCTATCGGATTGTTTTGTTCATATTGTTCAATCGTATTTCTATCAGCCACCACTTGCACCATGGAGGGTTTAAAAGAGGAGGCCGAAAATTTTACATGGCCTTCTTGTTCTATCCATTGAAGTGCATTTCGAGCAATTATTTTATCCAATTTAAAACGGGTGCAAAAATCCTCAAAATCAAATAGGAATTGTTGCTTTTCGCCAGTGCCTATGGGCAACTGCACAAAGTCGGCAAGGTGTTGATAGATACTTTTAATAATTTCAATCGAAGGATATTTTTTTTCTTGAACTTGGGTCCAATATTCCCAATCATTTTGTTGAAATAACAAAAGGGCATTGGCCGCTTGCCCATCTCTACCAGCCCTGCCTGCTTCTTGATAATATTGTTCTAAGCTATTGGGCAAATCAAAATGTATCACCGCACGTACATCTGGTTTATTAATGCCCATGCCAAAAGCACTGGTGCAAATAATAATTGGTGTAGTATTGTTCATCCAATTGGCTTGCATTTCCTGTCTTACTGCGATAGGCATGCCTGCATGGTACTGGGCAACGGGGTAGCCATAGTCTTTTAAAATTTGTGCTAATTGGGCTACATTGTTTCTGGTAGTACAATAAATTATGACACTCCCTTTTATTTCATTTAATTCTTTTCTAAGCGTTTGTAATTTAACAGGAACTTTTTGAACACGGTAAGTAATATTAGGCCTTAAAAAACTATCGGTAATAACGGTGCAATTTTTTAAGTTTAATTGCTTAATAATATCTTCTTGTACAATAGGTATGGCCGAAGCCGTCATGGCTAAGATGGGTACTTTAGGAAACCATTTTTTAAGTACATCTAATTTTCGATAGGAGGGCCTAAAGTCATAACCCCATTGGGAGATACAATGCGCTTCGTCTATAGCAAATAAAGTAATAGGCAATTGCTGTAAAAAATTTTGAAAACTTTTTTGTGCTAACTTTTCGGGGGAGCAATAAATAAATTGATATTTTCCTTGAAGGGCTTCTGCTAAAACTTGTTCTTGTTGATAAGGGTTTAGTTCACCTCCTAAATTAACCGCACTCATATTTTTACTCAATAAATCTTTGACCTGATCTTGCATCAGTGCAATCAATGGACTAATAATAACGCAAATGCCTTTTTGGTATAGAGTAGGTAATTGAAAGCACAATGATTTTCCGGCACCAGTGGGTAAAAGGGTAAGTACTTCTTTACCTTCCAATACTGCATTGATAACGGCTAATTGTTGTGGTCTAAAAGTATCATAGCCCCAATATTGTTTTAATATGTCTTGGACAGTTTTCAAAAAGGCTAGACTAATTTTTTCTTAAATAATCTTAATGAATTAATAGCCAATACAACATCACTTAAGCCCATAATGAGTGCGCCATAGGTTGGTCCCCAAGTACCTAATAATCCTAAAGCAGCCACCGGTATGGCAATAATATTATAAGAAAAGGCCCATATTAAATTCTCTTTAATAGTCTCATAAGTTCTTCTGCCTAATCCTAATGCCATAGGTAAGTTTTTAAGTCCTTGGTTCATTAAAATTACTTGAGCACTTTGAATAGCAATATGAGAAGCATTACTCAAAGAAATACCAATAGTGGCTTTGGCTAAGGCAGGTGCATCATTAATACCATCTCCCACCATGGCCGTAGGGCTTATTTTGGTTAATTCATCTAGCTTATTTAATTTATCGGCAGGACTTTGCTCTGCAATAATTTCTTGAATGCCTAAAGCTTTTCCAACCTGTTCGCATTTTTCTTTTCTATCCCCACTTAATAATACAGTATGCACGCCTTGTTGATGAAGGGTATCTATAATTTCTTTGGCTTCTATTCTTATTTGATCATTCACATCAATCCAGCCTAAAAGTTGATCATTTTTTTGAATGTATACATTGTGTCCATCTTCTGCTTTAAGGTTGCCCAATGTTTTAAAAGACCCTGCCCAATAAATATTTCCTTCTTTATCGGTTGCTTTAATCCCCATTCCTTTTATTTCTTCAATATGTTGCCATTTGATAGCTTCTGTGTTTTTCCAATGGGTACTAATACATTTTGCTATAGGATGATTGGAATATTTTTCTAAAGAATAAGCAATCATTTTAAAATGGTCTTCGGCTATGCCTTCTTGCATTTTAAAATTGGCTAAGTCAAAATGGCCAGTGGTTAAAGTACCCGTTTTATCAAACACCACTTGCTTGATGTCTTTAAATGTTTCTAAACTTTTTGCATTTTTAAACAGTACTCCATTGCGGGCGCCTCTACCTAAACCTACTGCAATGGCGGCAGGGGTAGCTAAGCCCATGGCGCAAGGGCAGGAAATAACCAATACTGCAATAGCTCGGAGTAAACTTTGTCCAAAACCTATTTCAGTAAAAAAATAATTACCCAAAAGGGTCATTAATGCAATACCTAAAACCAGGGGCACAAACACAGCACTAATTTTATCGGCTAATATTTGTACTGGTGGTTTTTCGCCTTGTGCTGCTTTTACCATTTTTAAAATATTGGCTAGTACGGTATCATCACCCACAGCAGTCACATAAGCCTTTACCGTTCCATTGTCAATGGTACTACCTCCTAATAACAAATCATTCGCTTTTCTAAATACTGGAACACTTTCGCCGGTCACTATAGATTCATTTACACTGGCTTCTCCCCATAATATTTTACTATCCATAGGAATGGTTTCTCCAGCATTAATTAATACAAGATCACCCACTTTTAAAGTATTGCTTTCTACATTAAAAATAATTTCTTTGTGTTGGTCATCAAATACAATCATATTCGCCATTACTTTTTGTGCCTTAACTAAATCTTTTAAAGCACGTTGGGTAGATTGCACCGATGCATCTTCTAAGTAATTACCAAAAAATACAAGGGTAATAATCGTAGCGGTGGTTTCGTAATAAGCAAAGGCTTCTCCTAGTCCAGCAATGGTTCCGTACAAACTATATCCAAAAGATGCAATGGCGCCAATGGCCACGAGCACATTCATATTAGGTATACCTTTGGTGATACTAAACCAAGCGCTTTTTCCAAAATAGCCCATCCCTACTATAAAAATAGGCGTCGTAAAAATTAATTGCACCAAGGGCTGCATCATAAAATGCCAATGAATACCAGGGAGCATGGGAATTAAAATAGGTAATGCAAATAATAAGCAGAAAAAAGCACGGTCTCTATTATTGTCCAACCACTTTTTTGCGGGAGGGGCTTCTTCTTGTCCACGAACTTTATAGCCTAAATTTTGAATGCCCTTGATTAATTTTTCTTTATTGGTTGCTGAAGGCATTTCAAATTGAACCTCGCCTTCCATAAAACTTACTTTGGGTTCGACAATACCATTACTTTGCAAATACTTATGAATGGATAAGGCACAATTGGTGCAACTCATTCCATCTACTTTCCATTCTATTTTTTCCATAGGAATTCATTTACTTGACAAAGGTACGAAGACATTATGTATGCGTTCACCTATCTTTGTGCTATGGATCGGATTTATTCTTTACATCAAATAGGGGAAATTGCAGTGGCCTTGGTAAAGCAATTTGGCACTAAATCGGTATGGGCTTTTCATGCCCCCATGGGTGCGGGTAAGACTACTTTAATTGCAGCCATAGGGAAGGAAATGGGCATTCAAGAGGCCATTACAAGCCCCACTTTTGCATTGATGAATGAGTATGAGGCCCAAGGTAAAATGGTGTATCATATGGATTGGTACCGCTTAGAAAATGAAATGGAAGCTGTTAGGGCTGGTATGGAAGCTGCTTTTGATGAAGCCGATTATTGTTTTGTAGAGTGGCCAGAAAAGGCCTTGGGCTTATTGCCTGCTGCTACGCAACATTTTGAAATTGAAATTTTAGATCCTGAACATAGAAGGATTTTTATACCTTCATAGTAAATTTTTGATATGAGTTCCATCAAGCCACAAATTTCTTCTTCTTTTTCTTATGAACCTCAGGAGGAAGTATTGGATATTCCGCAAAGGAGCAAACCTTTATTGATAGGAATTCCTAAGGAAATTGCATTTCAAGAAAATAGAATAGGACTTATTCCTGAAGCGGTGAGTGTGCTAGTAGCCAATGGTCATCAAGTACTAATGGAATCTAATGCAGGAGAAGGTAGCAGATATACTGATAATGATTTTTCAGAAGCAGGGGCTACGATTGTTTTTGAAAAGGAGGCAGTCTATAAATGTCCCATTTTAGTTAAAACGGCACCACCTGTCGAAGCCGATTTGCCTTTATTGCAAATGCATCAAACGATTATTTCCCCTTTACATTTAACAGCTGTAAAAAAAGAATTAATGGTTCAGTTGATGGCGAAAAAAATTACCGCCTTAGCTATTGAAAATATTAAAGACGAGAATCAGAACTATCCCATCTTAAGAAGCATGGGTGAGATAACAGGAAGTGCGGTGATGTTAATTGCAGGACAGTATCTTAGTAATTTTAATCAGGGCAAAGGCGTTTTGTTGGGAGGAATTAGCGGGGTGCCGCCTACCAAAGTGGTAATTATTGGTGCTGATATTATTGGAGAATTTGCAACACGCAATGCCCTGGCTTTAGGTGCCAGTGTCAAAGTATTTGACAACAATGTATCCAGATTACAAAGACTTCAAAATAATTTAGGCCAAAGGGTTTGGACCTCTGTGTTAGAGCCCAAAATATTGGCTAAACAAATAAAAACCTGCGAGGTGGCTGTAGGAGCATTAAGAAATGATTTTGGAAGAGCGCCCATAGTAGTTAGTGAAGAAATGGTAGCAGCCATGCGTCCAGGCAGTATCATTATTGACGTGGCCATTGATCGTGGAGGTTGTTTTGAAACCAGTGAATTAACCAATCATGAAAATCCCATCATTATCAAACATGATGTGCTACATTATTGTGTGCCCAATATACCTAGTGGATTTGCAAGAACCGCAAGTCAAGCCATTAGCAATGTATTGATGCCCTTGCTGGTTCAAGTGGGTGATTTAGGCGGCTTGTCTGAAATTATTTGGCAGCAAGCGTATTTAAGAGAAGGTATTTATTTATACAAAGGAGCGTTGACCGACTTTTACCTTAGTGCCAAATTCGATTTAAAGTATACCGATTTAAATTTGATGATTACCAGCAGAAGTTAACTGGTAACTTCGTTTGATTTTGATTTGTAGTCCATTAAATTTAAATGTTGGCTACAAAATTTATATTCTTCTTTATCATTGCTCCCCACTATAATTAACTTATGCAAAGCATACTGTTGAATTAAATGATGGTATAATTCGTAGCCTTCTTGATCTAAATTGCTACAAGGCTCATCTAATAATAAAAGAGGGCTATCGGAAAAAATGGCCAAAGCCAGTTTAAGTCTTTGTTTCATCCCACTACTAAAGTATCTTATTTGTTTATCGGCGGCTTTTTTTAAACCAATTAATTCAATAAGCTGCTCCACCGTTAATTGCTTTTGTAGCGGTTTAAATTGTGTATGAAAATTAAATTGTTCAAGGGTGGTAAATTCTTCGACCAATTCTAAATAAGGCGCAGCAAAACTAATGTCTTGAAAAATAGTAGTGGCGTCATGTCCTTCCCATTGAACAGTTCCTTTAGTGAGGGTGCCATAGCCTGCAATAATTTGAAGTAAAGTACTTTTTCCTGAACCGTTATTGCCAATGATGGCATAATGCTCACCTTGATTAAAATTAAAATCGAGACTAGAAAAAATCCAATCTTTATTAAACCTTTTACCCGCTTGTGTTAGGCTAATTTTTGTCATGATTAATCTTCTTCCACCACTCCTTTACCAAATCTTTTAATAACGCCACGGCCGCTTTCTCTAATAAAAGTTACAATTTCGTCACGCTCGTCGGTGGCTGGAATTTCTTCTTCAATAAATTCAAGGGCTTGAGTGGTATTCATGCCTTTGCTAAATATGTATCTATAAATATCTAGAATATGATTTATTTTTTCCAAATCAAATCCTCTTCTCTTTAATCCAACACTATTCACACCACCATAACTTAATGGATTGCGTACCGCTTTAATATAAGGAGGCACATCCTTACTTACCAAGCTACCTCCTGCAATATAAGCATGTTGTCCAATGTTCACAAATTGATGTACCGCACTCACGCCGGCTATCCAAGCATAGTCACCTAAAGTAACATGGCCTGCGATTTGAACGCTATTGCTTAAAATACAATGATTGCCAATGATACAATCGTGGGCAATATGACTATACGCCATAATCAAACAATTATTCCCCACTTTAGTAATCCATCTATCAGAAGTACCACGGTTAATGGTCACAAATTCTCTAATGGTGGTACCGTCTCCAATTTCAACGGTTGTTTTTTCTCCGTTAAATTTTAAATCTTGCGGATCGGCACCTATAACTGCTCCAGGAAATATGCGGCAATTTTTTCCAATTTTGGTACCATTCATAATGGTTACGCTACTTCCAATCCATGTGCCTTCTCCAATAGTTACTTCTCCATGAATCACCGTAAAGGGATCAATTTTAACATTGGGTGCAATTTTTGCATTGGGATCGATATAGGTAAAGGGGTGGGTCATAATTTTTTTGTTCTATTTTTTATTCTGCTCTTTTTATTACTTGTGCAACTAAGTCGGCTTCGGTAGTTACTTTGCCATTAACGTATACCGTTCCACGCATTTCACATATACCTCTTCTTATAGGAGCAGTTAATTCCATTTTTAACAACATAGTATCGCCGGGTCTTACCATTTGTTTGAACTTGCAATTGTCAATTTTCAAAAAATAAGTATCGTAATCGCCCTTTGGCATGGCATTGATGCATAAAATTCCACCTGTTTGCGCCAAGGCTTCTATTTGCAAAACACCGGGCATCACAGGATTACCTGGAAAATGTCCTGGAAAAAACCATTCGTTAAAAGTGACATTTTTTACACCCACAATTACCGTGTCGGTTAATTCGATGATTTTATCTACAAATAAAAATGGATGACGATGAGG
Organism: Bacteroidota bacterium; assembly: GCA_947448725.1. GTDB lineage: Bacteria > Bacteroidota > Bacteroidia > Chitinophagales > Chitinophagaceae > Sediminibacterium. The sequence continues at coordinate 34,926 of CANFOM010000015.1, read as the reverse complement.
CAATGTTTTTTCTATTTGTTCTAGATTAAACACAGCAGGTAAAGTTGGGTCGTAAACCGGAACATCTTTAACGTGCTTATTTTTTTTAATGTACTGCTTAATTTTTTTTGCAAACTCCACATTGCTGCTATGGCCTGGTCTGTTGGCAATGATGCGGGCTTTGATGGGGTAGCCAATTAAAGCTAAGTCACCAACAACATCTAATAATTTATGTCTAGCAGGTTCATTCGGGAATCTTAATTCAAGATTGTTTAAATAACCTTCGCTTTTTACTTCAATATTTTCTTTCTTAAATACTTTTGCCAAACGAGCTATCTCTTGTTTAGAGACAGGCTTGTCTACAACTACGATGGCGTTGTTGATGTCGCCGCCTTTTATTAAATCGTTTTCAAGTAAAGCTTCTAGTTCATGTAAAAAACAAAAAGTTCTACAAGGGGCAATCTCTGTTTTAAAATCCTTAATGGTTTTTAAGGCGGCGTGTTGTGTTCCTAAAACGGGGCTATTAAAATCAATCAATGTAGTAATTTGATAATCAAGCGCAGGCAAGGCTACCATCTCTACTCGCTTTTCATCATCATAATGAAAAATATTTTCATCAATACTGTACCAAGCTTTTGCAGCGTCTTGTTCTATCACGCCTGCTTTTTCAATTTTTTCTATAAAAGGGGCCGAGCTTCCATCAATGATAGGAATTTCTGGACCATTCACTTGAATGAGTACATTGTCAACACCCAATCCTACGAGTGCGGCTAAAATATGTTCTACTGTACTTATTTTAGCATCCCCCACTTGAAGCGTGGTACCACGGCTGGTATCGGTAACTAAGTCGCAATCAGCTTTAATGATGGGTTGGTTAGGTAAGTCGACTCTTTGAAATTGATAACCAAAACCAGGGTTGGCTGGATTTAAGGTCATGTCCACTAATACACCGGTATGCAAACCAGTACCACTAATGCTGATACTTTTACTGATGGTATGTTGCTTATCCGGGTTGAAATTTTGGTCCATGCTTTATTGGTTTATTTGATCACTTACTTAAAGTGATGATTTTCAGCAAAATTAGGCTGATTTACCCTTTTTGAGTGAGTTGTTGGACTAATATTTCCAATTCTTTAACCCTTTTTTCAAGGTTAGGAAGGTTTTTTAAGTGTATTTGGGATCTTAAAGCGGTACTATGCTCTGCAGCGGGGAATCCGGTTACTGTAGCATTGACCTTTTCGATGGTTTTAGTGATGCCACTTCTGGCCGCTACTTTGACTCCATCGGCAATAGATAAATGACCTGCAGCGCCAGCTTGGCCACCCATCATCACCCCTTTTCCTACTTTGGTGCTACCACTCAAACCCACTTGGGCAGCAATCACAGTATGTTGACCTACTTCTACATTATGTGCTATTTGAACTAGGTTATCCAGCTTAACACCTTTTTTAATAATAGTAGATCCGATGGTGGCGCGATCGATGGTGGTGTTGGCACCAATTTCTACATCGTCTTCAATAAGTACATTTCCTAATTGAGGTACTTTTTGATAACTACCGTCTGCGGTGGGTGCAAAACCAAATCCATCACTACCAATAATAGCACCGGCATGAATGGTAATATTATTTCCTAAAACACAATCGGCATAAATCACTACTCCTGGATGTAAGATGACATTGTTTCCAATTACCACATTATCGCCAATCACTACATTGGAAAATATTTTTACTTGATCACCAATTTTTACGCCTTCACTTATATAAGCAAAAGCAGCCACATAATGATCCTTACCCAATTTTGCAGATGGGGCAATAAAGGAAGGCGTTTGTATGCCCGTTAAATTCTGAGTTTTTAGGGCTTGGTATTTTGTAAGCAAAGTGGCAAATGCTGCATAAGCATCTGGCACTCTAATTAAAGTAGCGCTCACTGGTTTTTTAAGTTCCAAACTTTCATTGACGATAACAATAGAAGCCTTGGATAGATATAAAAAATCTTCGTATTTGGGATTGGCTAAGAAAGAAATTTCTCCAGCCTGTGCCGATTCTATTTTACCAAATTGATTCACCGAAACGGCTGCGTCACCTTCAATTTTTCCTTGAATCATCAAAGCAATCTGTTGGGCACTAAATGATAGCATGCGTAATTATTTGAATTGGGGGCTTATTCTTTAAGTAAGCAAATGTAAAATTTTTTAACCGGTGCAGAAAGACTTTCAATGATTAAAGCGTTTTGAATTTGCGAAATAGAGGTGATTTCACCCGATTTTAGCAAAATTTTAATGGTTTCGTTGTCATTTTTATACAAGGTGTTGCTGGCGGTTCCTTTAAAGCATAAAAAGGCAAGGTCTTTATCCTCAAAAGGGAACTTTGATTTGACCAATTGATAAGCTTCTTCCCATTGGGTGTTTGAAATGGGATCGGATTGCATGATGCATTTAAAACCTTGTCGATTCAATAATCGATTACACAATAAAGATAAGATAGGGTCCTTATGGTGTTGCCATTGTTTGATGGCAAATAAGATATCGGTATCGTCTAATTGGCAGTAAGCATTTAAATTAATATTTTTTAAATCGCCATTGAATTCGCCTAAGAAATAATCCAAGATACTTCCAGTTTTTACGGCTTCGTCTTTTTGTTGAAATAATAATTGAGCGCGCTCAATAATTTTCACCAACATATTTTCCGAAGCCACTACAGTTTTGTGTTGGTAAACCTGCCAGTACATTAATCTACGAGACATTAAAAATTTCTCAACGCTATTAATTCCTTTTTCTTCTACTACGAGTTCGTTGTTGTGTACAGTAAGCATTTTTAAGATACGCTCATAACCCACCACACCTTCACTAACGCCGGTGAAAAAACTATCTCTGGATAAATAATCCAATCTGTCCACATCTAGCTGGCCGCTGATAAGTTGATGTAAGAATTTTTTAGGGTATTGATTGGTAAAAATTTGAATGGCTAAATGTAGCTGTCCTTTTAAAATTTCATTGGGCGCCTCGTTAAGTTGCTGCATGATGAGCAAGGATAAATCTTCATGGCTTACTCCTTTTAGTAAAATATTTTCTAGGGCATGGGAAAAAGGGCCATGTCCAATATCGTGTAATAAAATGGCCACTTTTGCAGCCTGCGCTTCCTCCTTGGTAATTTCAATGCCTTTGTCGGTAAGCTCATTAATAGCAATACACATTAAGTGGTAGGCGCCTAAAGAATGATGTAAACGGGTATGCACTGCGCCTGGGTAAACTAACTGTGCCAAAGCCATTTGCTGAATTCTTCTCAGGCGTTGGTAAAACGGATGATTGATTAATTCAAAAATTAATGGATCGTTGATGGTAATAAAACCATGCACAGGATCATTGACAATTTTTCGATGTGTAAAAGCCATAGGTAATTTGTGTTCACAAAGGTACGAAATGTGAATAACTCTGCGCTTATATTTAAATGACCGGCTCAACAAAAAACTATCTTTGTAGGGTTACTTACTACACTAAAAATCAATGCTTACTATGAAATTGACTCAAACTACATTAGACAAATTGGAAGATATTTTAGGTGAATCAGATTTTGTAGTGCGCTATGAAAGAGGCAATTTCCAAAGTGGCTGGTGTTTGTTGGAAGCCAAAAGAATTGTGGTCTTGAATAAGTTTTTGAACTTAGAGGCTCGAATAAATACCTTGTTAGAATTGATACCTATTTTAGACATTCATTTTGATAAGCTAACCCACGATTCTCAAAAATTATATACCGAAGTAAAACGACTTTCTTTAACGGAAGCATAGTTCCTTTTGGAGCGAGCATGGTTTCCCGTAAATATTTATACTTTGTTAGACATTACCATTTTAGGGTCGGGTACCAGCACGGGGGTTCCATTAATTGGATGTGATTGTGCAGTTTGCACTTCCACAGATGTCAAAAATAAAAGATTAAGAACCAGTATTAAAATACAAAGTAAAACTACCACAGTCGTTATAGATACCACGCCCGATTTTAGGTATCAAATGTTACGCACGCATACCACTAAAATAGATGCCATTGTTTTTACCCATCCGCATCGAGATCATTATGCGGGCTTGGATGATATTAGACCTTTTAATTATTTTTCGAAAAAGTCGATGCCTATTTATGCGAATCAAATTACGCAGGTCGCGATTAAGCGTGATTTTTATTATGCATTTGAAAAAGACAAAGACCTAGGACTTCCCGAAATGGAATTAATCACGATTGGGCAGGATCCATTTACTATTGGCGATATTCCATTTCAACCCATTCAAGTCATGCACAGGGAAATGCCTGTTTTGGGTTTTAGGATGGGCGACTTTACTTATATCACAGATGCTAATTTTATCCCGGCTTCAGAAATAGAAAAAATAAAAGGCTCTCAGATACTTATTTTAAATGCACTTCGAAAAGAAACGCATCCCACGCATTATAATTTAGAACAAGCCTTGGAAATAATAAAGCCATTAGGCATACCGCAGGTATATTTGATTCATTTTAGTCATCAAATAGGTTTGCACCAGCAAGTAGAATCTAATTTACCTAAAGGGGTTCGGTTGGCGTATGATGGGCTCCAGTTTTCCATTTAATAAGCATTTATCTTTTTAAGATTCAAGGTATTTATACTTAGTTTACAACTAAACAATGGTTGTATCTAGTGTTAAATTTTAAGATGCAAGATCATTGGAAATCCTATTTTATATTTTCCATAAAAGAGCAAAAGGGGATTATTGTATTAGGACTGGTATTGCTTTTAAGTATAATAATAAGTATGCTACTGCCTAAGCCAATTCTTAAAGAAAAACAAAATAAGGACCAAAAGGAATATGTGCTATTTAATTTTGATCCCAATAGTATAGATAGTGCACATGCTTTGCTGCTGGGCATTCCAGCTCGGCAAATAAGCACCTTACTGCATTATAGAAATAAGGGAGGTCGGTTTTACCGCAAAGAAGATTTAGCCCATTGGTATGGTTTGAAAACAGATTTGCTTGAAAAATTAATGCCCTTTGTTAGTATTTCAAGCAATGCAGCAGGGGAGGATGCTAAGCAAAATAATAACAATAGATTTAATCAGTATAATTTTTATGGAAAATCAAATAGGTATTTGATAAATAGTAAAAGTCGTTTTACTGAGTTGGGTTGGACCATCGATATCAATCAAGCAACAGCAGCGGACTGGATGGCTCAAACTAAATTGCCAAAAACAATTATTGAAAGCTTGCTGCAGTACAAGCAGCACCTAGGCGGTTTTCATTCCATTTATCAAATAAGCAAAGTGTATGGAATGACCGATAGTATTTTTCAAATAGTAAGGCCGCATTTAATGGTAAAAAAGCAAATGGATAATAAATGGGTGGCCAATTTGATGACTTTTGATCAGTGGAAAATGATTGGTCTATTTCAAGACAAAGAAATTAAGCAGTTGTTGCGCTATAAGAAAGAGCATGGAGGGAAGATAGGGTGGCGGGAACTAGTCATTGAATTTGATTTAACAGAAAATCAAGCCGAATGGCTTAAAAATAGAATTATTATTCAATGATTTTCGTCAGTATTAAATAACAATCAGTTGTTCGTTTAATAAGATATGTTATATTTTTTTGTCATTATAAAAAAATATAATTAGATTAGTATTGGATTTAGCTCCACAATAAACGATTGCTTGCTAAAAATCTCGTTCTTAGTAGTTTGGACGGGATTTGCATTTATATCCCTTTTGTAATTTTACCTCTATTAAAATTATTTCCCTGCTTTAAATATCTGATTCACAGCGCCGCCCAACATTGGGAATTTTTCTTTTACAAATGCAGCAATGGTTTCAATAGATTGTTTTGCTTGCTCTGGTGTAACATTAGCTTCTTTCACTAAACGGTCAATTAGTTCTTGCATTTTGTTAATTTTAAGTAGTTGATTATGGGAGATAAAATTTATAAATTAAGCCGCTTTTAGTTTGCTCAATTTGCTTTTATTGAACATCGCTTGAGCATATTCGAGTGTCACATTAAACTCTGTAATATTGGTGCCTGGCATTTCAAACATTGCATTGGTAAATAAGGATTCACAAATACTACGAAGCCCTCTAGCCCCTAATTTATACTCCATTGCTTTGTCAACAATGAATTCAAAAACTTCAGGCTCGATGGTTAATTTAATTTTTTCAATGGCAAACAATTGCGTGTATTGTTTGATAAGTGCATTTTTGGGCTCTGTTAAAATGCTTCTTAAAGTAGCTGCATCCAATGGCTCTAAATGGGTAATAATTGGTAAACGTCCTAATAGCTCGGGGATAAGACCAAAACTTTTAATGTCTTGTGCATTAACAAAGCGTAATAAGTTTTTGCGTTGTAATTCTTGTTCCTCTTTATTCACGCTAAATCCAATCGCGTTGGTATTGATGCGACGTGCAATAATTTTATCAATGCCGTCAAAAGCGCCACCGCAAATAAATAATATATTTTTAGTGTCTACTTTAATCATTTTTTGATCGGGATGCTTGCGACCGCCTTGAGGGGGCACTAATACATCGGTACCTTCCAGCATTTTCAATAAGCTTTGTTGTACACCTTCTCCACTTACGTCGCGTGTAATTGAAGCATTGTCGCTTTTGCGCGCAATTTTATCTATCTCATCTATATATACAATGCCTCTTTGTGCTGCTTCAACATCATAATCGCAGTTTTGTAATAAGCGCGTAAGCATGCTCTCTACATCTTCCCCTACATAACCTGCTTCTGTAAAAACAGTTGCATCCACAATAGCAAAAGGAACATTTAAAAGCTTGGCAATGGTTTTGGCCAATAATGTTTTACCCGTTCCGGTTTCGCCTATCATTATCACATTGCTTTTTTCAATCTCTACTTCGTTTTTAGTGGTTACTGGTAAATTAATTCTCTTAAAATGATTGTACACAGCCACGCATAATATTTTTTTAGCCTCATCTTGTCCAATAATGTATTGATCCATGAAGGCTTTAATGGCCATTGGTTTTTGTACTTTTAAAGTACCGGCTTTGCCTTCGGCTTTTTTCTGATGAAATTCTTTTTGAATAATTTCATGCGCATGCTCGATACAGTTTTCACAGATGTGTCCGTCGGTGCCAGCAATAAGTATTTTAACCTCATCCCGGTTGCGACCACAAAATGAACAATGTACTGTTTCTGTTTTAGCCATTTTTTATTTTTTAAAGTTGCTTGGCAATTTTATCTACAATGCCATATGCCACCGCTTCTTTTGCGTTCATCCAATAATCTCTATCAAAGTCGCTCATAATTTGAGCTACTGTTTTATCGCAATTGTCGGCCAATATTTTAGCACCCAATTCTTTGGTTTTGCGAATTTGCTCGGCATGAATTTCGATGTCGGCACTATTGGCTTGAAAATAACCACCAATACTTGGTTGGTGAATCATCACTTCGCCATGAGGGAAAATTGTACGCTTGCCTTTTTCTCCAGCACTTAGTAAAATAGATCCCATACTAGCCGCTAGTCCCATACAAATAGTTTGTACCGGGCTTTTAATTAGTTTAATGGTATCATACATTACCATACCGCTGGTGACAACTCCACCCGGGCTATTGATATAAAATTTAATATCTGCACCAGGTTTATCTGCGTCTAATAAAATAAGTTTATTGACAATATCTTTAGCCGATTTGTCATCTACTGGACCCCATAGGTAAATGGCTCTTTTTTCAAAAAAAAGATGTTCCATTTTTTTATTCAAAAAACTAGGTGCAGCCTCTTCTTTTTTATCTTCTTTAGGCTCTTCTTCTTCCTCCATTAAATAGCTGTTGTTGACTATCATAATATTTAATTGATCAGTATTATTATTTTTTTAATTTTCTTGGGTTGGTTAAAAGCACTTCGTCTACCAATCCATATTCCTTGCCTTCTGCGGCGGTCATCCAAAAGTCTCTATCGCAATCCTTACCAACGGTTTCAACATCTTTATGGGTATGATGTGCAATCACTTCGTACAATTCGCCTTTTAATTTTTTTATTTCTCTTGCAGTAATTTCAATATCAGATGCTTGTCCTCCAATGGCACCGCTTGGTTGGTGCAACATAATTCTGCTATGTTTTAAAGCAGTTCTTTTACCTTCCACGCCAGCACACAATAAGATAGCGCCCATACTTGCAGCCATACCTGTACAAATGGTTGCAACATCTGGGCTAATAAATTGCATGGTATCGTAAATGCCTAAGCCTGCATAAACACTTCCGCCTGGGCTATTGATATACATTTGAATATCCTTGGTACGATCGGTGCTCTCTAAAAAAAGCAATTGAGCGGTAACAATATTGGCTACATAGTCATTGATGCCTTCTCCTAAAAATATAATGCGGTCCATCATCAATCTACTAAATACATCCATACTGGCCACATTCATCGGACGCTCCTCAATGATATAGGGCGTTAGATTGGTAACGCTTTTTTTGTATTGGTGTAGGGTATTGCTACTAATACCCTTATGCTTAATGGCATACTGCTCAAATTCATGTCCTAGGTTCATATTTTCAATTTTCAGTAAGTAAAGGTAAATCCTTGTACCCAAAGGAACTACAAAAAGGGTGCCAAACTTTGCTCCCTTTAGGCCAATTTAAAGCCAAAATGTATTGATGATCAATGAAACTTAGTGGTGGTGGTGGTTGAGCATGTCGGCAAATTTCTCTGCTTCAATGGCTTCGTCCTTGGCTTGCACTTCGGTTTCCAAAGCAGTAAACATTTTTTCTGTACTAATTCTTTGGTAACTGTCTTCCACAAATTTTCTATCCTGCATCATTCTAACTGCATAATCTTCCAGCCATTGATCATTGTCTCCAAGGGCACCCATTTGAGGTCCCATGTAACTCATCAATTGTTGTTTGGCAAAGTTTTTTAAATCTTCGGCAACTACTTCAATTTTATGATCGATGGTTAATTGACTGCTAATTAAAGTCCATTTTAATTGGTCTTGAAAAACAGGATATTCTTTTTCTGTTTCTTCGTCCGTTCTTTGTTTTTCGCCGCCTTTTTGTAACCAACGTTTTAAGAAAGGAACTGGGAATTCCATTTTAGTATGGTCTATCAAATGATGATAAATTTGATCATGAATTTGATTTTTTGCTTGAAGCTCGTAATGGCCTTCGATGTCTTTTTTTAAGGCAGCTCTAAATTCTTCTTCAGTTTTAATAGCCTGATTAGGGTAGGTCGCTAAAAATAAAGTTTCATCCAATGGTGCTTTTTCAATCAAGCCCACTTTGGTGATGAGCAATTTAAAATATTTATCGCCATCACTTTTGGAGATACCTAAATCACCTACAATAATCTCTAATTCTTTCTCTTCAAAGGCTTTCTTTAATTGAACGATTACGGTGTCATCTTTTTTCTTTCCTATCAATTGCTTTCTAGTTTTCTCTGCAAAATATTTGATCAATAAAGAATTGTCTTTCGTAATTCCGCCTTCTACTTCCACGCCGTCTTTATCTGTTTCTGTAAAAGTTAAATTAATAACATTCTCTTCGCTTTCCACAACTTCTGGATCGGTCATCTTACCATTGCGTGTTTGAATTCTATCCACTTCGTTTTGAATCATTTCATCGGTTACTTTTACTTGGTAACGTTTTACTTTAATGTCTTTTATATTTAATTTAAAATCCGGTTTTAAACCAATTTCAAAAGCAAAATCATAATTGCCTGGTGCATTTACATCCAAGTTGGCAATTTGCGCATCTAAAGGAAGCGGTTGCGCAAAAATCTCTACTTTTTCGTTGGTCAAGTATTGATTTAATTCGGTTTCTACCTTCTTAAGTATTTCATCAGAAAATACCGATTGGCCATACATTTTTTTGATCAAGCCAGCTGGCACCATTCCTTTTCTAAAACCAGGAATATTGGCTGTTTTAGCATGCTTTTTTAAGCTGGTTTCAAAGCCATTGAAATAGTCCTCTTTGGTCAAGTGAACGGTAAGCTTGTCATTTAAAAGCCCAATGTTGTCTCTTTTTATGGTTGCCATATACTTTTCTTTTCTAGTAAATTCTAAGGTTTAAGGGGGGCAAAGGTAGGTTTTTACACCTAAAAAACAGTCAATTATATAAAAAAAGCCCCTCGAATAATCGAAGGGCTTTAAATGCTTGGTGCGGATGGAGGGGGTCGAACCCACACGCCTCACGGCGCTAGATCCTAAGTCTAGTGCGTCTGCCAATTTCGCCACATCCGCTTAGGGGGTGCAAACTTAATTTATTTTTTATTATGAATGTTCAATTTTTGAAAGGGCTATACAATCAAAGCCACTATTTGCTCTAAATACACTTGATCGGTGGTATCAAATTGGGACAATTCACTGCTGTCCACATCCAATACTCCAATAATTTTACCTTCTTTAAAAACAGGTACCACGATCTCCGATTTGGATAAACTGCTACAGGCAATATGGCCGGGAAATTTTTCGACATCTTCCACAATAATGGTACTTGCTTTTTCCCAAGCACTGCCACAAACGCCTCGGCCTTTTTTAATTCTGGTGCAAGCTACAGGTCCTTGAAATGGGCCCAATACCAATTCGTCGTCTATCACCCAATAAAAGCCTACCCAAAACCAATTGAATTGTTCTTTTAATGCGGCAGCAATATTGGCAAGGTTAGCAATTAAGTTGGGCTCACCAGTAACTAAGCCTTCAATTTGCGGCAACAGCGATTCGTATTGTGCTTTTTTATCTCCTTGTGCAATTGTTAAATCTTCGGCCATAAAAAATAAGGAATGATTTTAATGAGTTATTTTTTTTAATTAGCTATTTGCTCTTTTTTTTGCAAAAGCCATTTTAATTCTTTCTTTTCTATTCTTGCAACAAAAGCAATAAAGGCAATGAGTTCAAATGTGGCGATGCTTAGTCTTATATTTTTATTTAAAGTAAAGTATTGAACGATTAAATAAATACCATACAGTAATAAGGTAATAACAAAATAAGCAATCAATTTTTTAGTGGCATAAGGAATAGGATATACTTTTTGTCCCCATTTAAAACTTACATACATCATGGTGCCATAACAGAAAAAAGTAGCCCAGGCGCTTGCCATATAACTAAAGTAAGGAATGGCAAAAAAGTTAATGGTTAAAGTAATAACTGCGCCTAAAATAGTAATCCAAGCACCTGCCATGGTTTTGTTACTTAGTTTATACCAAATACTTAAATTATAATACACGCCTAAAAACATATTGGCTATTAATAAAATAGGCACTATGCTCAAGCCCACGTACATGGCGGGATTGCGAATAAATTCTTTCCAAATATCTAAGTAAAGAACTACCATTAAAAACATAATACATAAAGTGATCACAAAAAATTTCATCACCCTTGCATAAGTTTTTGGGGCATTGTCCAATTGCGCTTGCTTAAAGAAAAAAGGTTCGGCACCCATTCTAAATGCTTGCACCGAAATGGTAATTAATATGGATAATTTATAGCAAGCGCTATAAATACCTACCAATGCTTTATTAGCTTCGGGCGAACCGCCTGGTGCCCTCCAGCCTAACATAATACGATCAAAAGTTTCATTAATCATGCCGCCAAATCCTACTAAAATTAAGGGAAGTGCATACAGCATCATTTGCTTCCATAAATCAAAATCAAAGGAAAAGCGAAGGGCGCCTATTTCTTTTCTTAATAAGAATAAAACAAAAACGTTTTGAACTATACCCGCCAATAAAACATAGCCTACTGCCCAATCTGGTTGGTACCAGGAGGCTATCATGCCAGTAGGATGTAATTGAATGTAATTAGGTAGCATACTTATAAAATAATAAGTAGCGAATATGTTTAATAGAATGCCGCCAATTTTTATAAATGCAAATTTTTTGGGTTTGCTCTCTAATCTTAATCTAGAAAAAGGAATGGTTGCCAAAGCGTCTAATCCAACCACCCAAGCCATTAAAGTAATGTATTCTGGATGCGCTGTAATTTGTAAAAGCTGAGCAATTGGGGCACTAAATTTAATAAGTACCATCAGTACCAATGCAGTCACCATCATCATCGAAAAACTACTGGTATGGTATATTTTTTCTTCATTTTCTTTGCTGCCAAACTTAAAATAAGCGGTCTCCATGCCATGGGTGACGATCACATTTAAAAAAGGAATAAAGGAATAAACAATGGACATTTCGCCGTAGGACGACTCGGTAAACTTATAGGTAAGATAGGGTACCAGCAAATAGCTAATAAACCTAGCTGCAATAGAGCTAAGTCCGTACCATGCGGTTTGACTGGCTAATTTTTTTATACTACTCAAGGCATTGAAATTACAGCTAAATTAGTGAAAATAGTTTTGTTTATCTTCATGCCGAAATTGGACCAATTATGAAAGCAGTCATACAAAGAGTAAAGGAGGCGAGTGTCACCATCGATGGGGAACTAACCGGGTCTATTCAAATGGGCTTGCTGGTGCTATTGGGTATTGAAACCGCCGACACACAGGAGGACTTAATTTGGCTTTCCAATAAGATTGTGAACATGCGCATTTTTGATGATGCGGAAGGGGTGATGAATTTAAGTGTAAAGGAAGTTAGTGGGAATATATTATTGGTGAGTCAGTTTACTTTGCATGCCAGTACCAAAAAAGGGAATAGGCCTTCTTATATAATGGCTGCCAAGCATGCTATTGCTATTCCATTGTATGAAAGCATGATTCAACAGTTAAGTGGGGAAATGGGCATTGCTATTCAAACTGGGAAGTTTGGTGCAGACATGCAAGTGTCCTTGATTAATAATGGACCCGTAACTATTATTGTTGATTCTAAACATAAAGAATAGAACATTTCTATAAGGGACGATTAATTTTTTAATAAGACATAATAAAATATAATAAGAAAAAATGGCCAATCAATTAACCATCGAGCAAGCCCAAGAAAAAGTAGATCAGTGGATAAAAACAGTCGGGGTAAAATATTTTAGTGAGCTCACTAATTTGGGTATTTTAATGGAGGAAGTGGGGGAGTTGTCCAGAATTATGGTGCGTAAATTTGGCGACCAATCTTTTAAAAATAAAGAAGAGGAAGTTTTATTGGCCGATGAAATGGCGGATGTATTGTTTGTACTTATTTGCTTGGCCAATCAAACGGGGATTGATTTAGCCACTGCTTTAGAGAAAAATATTCAAAAGAAAACCCTTAGAGACGCTTCCAGACATCAAAACAACGAAAAATTACAGCGATAATACAAACTCGCAGTATATTTGCAGCCTATGAGTAAGGTACAACCAGACAACACATTGCAAGCTATTATTTCTCATGCCAAGGAATACGGATTCGTATTTCCAAGCAGTGAAATTTATGACGGTTTAAGTGCGGTATATGATTACGGCCCCTATGGTGCGCAATTGAAAAAAAATATTAGAGATTATTGGTGGAATAGCATGACCCAAATGAATGAGAATATTGTGGGCATTGACGCGGCTATTTTTATGCATCCAACAACTTGGAAAGCGAGCGGACACGTTGATAGTTTTAGTGATCCCTTAATTGATAATAAAGAAAGCAAGAAAAGATATCGGGTAGATCATTTAATTGAAGGACATGCAGATGCTTTAATCGCCAAAGGAAATAATGGAGCTGCCGAAAAATTATTGGCCGATATGGATGCTTTACTTGCGAAGGAGGATTTTGAAGCCTTGAAAAAATTAATTGAAGAAAATAAAATTACTTGTAGTGTAAGTGGCACCAGCAATTGGACCGAAATAAGACAATTTAATTTAATGTTCTCTACGGAAATAGGCGCTGTGGCCGAAGAAGCCAGTACTATTTATTTAAGACCAGAAACGGCGCAAGGTATTTTTGTGAATTTTTTAAATGTGCAAAAAACTGCCAGGATGAAGATTCCTTTTGGTATTGCACAAACTGGTAAGGCTTTTAGAAATGAGATTGTGGCGCGTCAATTTATATTTAGAATGCGTGAGTTTGAGCAAATGGAAATGCAGTTTTTTATTAAGCCAGGCACCCAAAAAGAGTGGTATGAGCATTGGAAAAACGAGCGTATGCAATGGCATTTAAGTTTAGGTATTGCTCCTGAAAAATATCGTTTTCATGATCATGTTAAACTAGCACACTATGCCGACGCGGCTTTAGATATTGAATATGAATTTCCTTTTGGATTTAAGGAAGTAGAAGGAATTCACTCAAGAACCGATTTTGATTTAACGCGTCATCAGGAATTTAGTAAAAAGAAGATGCAGTATTTTGATACCGAGATCAATCAGCATTATGTGCCTTATGTTATTGAAACCTCTATTGGATTGGATAGAATGTTTTTATTGTTATTAGCCAATTCTTACGAAGAAGAAACTATTAATAAAGAAGATGGTACCACCGATTCGAGAGTGGTATTGCATTTGCCAGCCAAATTGGCGCCGAATAAATTAGCGATTCTTCCATTAACTAAAAAAGATGGCTTACCAGAATTGGCTAAGGAATTAATGAATGATTGCAAGAAATCATTTCATTGCTTTTACGAAGAAAAAGATGCCATTGGAAAAAGATACCGTCGTCAAGATGCTATTGGAACTCCATTCTGCGTAACCATTGATCATCAAACCAAAGAAGATGGTACGGTAACCATCCGTTACCGCGATAGCATGTTACAAGAACGTATTGCTTTAGCTAAAGTAAAAGAATTGGTACTAGCGCATATTGCTTAGGATATCTACTCAAGCAATTTTATTCAAAATACGAATTTTTCGACTCGCTAAAAACGCTCGCTCAAAATTGTATTTCTGAATTTAATTGCTAGCAACTAATTAAGCAATTAATACATATTAAAAAAGCCTCGAGTTTATGCTCGGGGCTTTTTTAATATAGCTAGAAAAAATAATAGATAAATAAATTAACCAAAAGATTCAAAGTGTACTTGTTTTTTATCAAGGCCCAGCTCGGTCATGTTTTTACGCGCGTCATCAATCATGGCTTTCCAACCGCAAAGCCAAACATGAGCAGTTTCTTTATTCTCTTTTAATAGTTCTTGGTAAACTGGGTGAACATAGCCTTTGTGTGAGCCCGTTGGCACTTCTGTTTCTCTGGAATAGCAGGGATGAAAATGAAAACCTGGTTCTTTAGTTTCTAATTCTTTTAATTCGTCAATGTATAATCCATCTTCAAATTTTCTGCAACCAAAAATAAGATGAATATTATTGTGAGCAATTTTATGTTCATGGATGTACCTAATCATAGATCTGAAAGGCGCGATACCTGTTCCAGTACATATAAAATAAACATCGTGCTCGAAGTTTTTAGGAAGCACAAATACGCCTTGAGGGCCTCTTAAAGTAACTTTGGTGCCTACTTTTGCTTCTTTAAATAAATAGGTAGTACCCAATCCGCCTTCCAATAGCACAATGACTAATTCAAAGGTATTGGTCCCATTGGGTGCGGAAGCTATGGAGTAACTTCTCCAGCGTTTGTTTTTTTGTTCATGAATAGGCAGGTCAAGTGTTACGAATTGCCCTGGTATAAAATCAAACTTTTCAATGCTTGGAATCTCAAAATAAAATCTTTTTGTATTGGAGGTTTCATCGACAATTTTTGTCAGCGTTCCTTCCATCCATTCTAGTGCCATAATGATTCGTTTTAATTGTTGGTTATAAAAACCCTTTGAACATATACTTTTTTATTGGCATAAATTTTTACAAAATAAACACCGGTAGTTAAATATCCGGTTGTAATGTGTTGAGGGGTTGGCTGATTGCTTAAACTTTCTATATGGAAAACTTGATTACCCAATGAGTTCACAATTTCAAGCGCAATGCCTTGTGTTTGAATTTTACTAAATTGAATATTAAACGAGTTTCCTTTAATGAGGTTATCAATATTATCTTCGGAGCTAATTCTTAAATTGATGTCTTTGGGATTACTTTCTGCAATATCAGTAATTACATTGCCATTTACATCTCTCACTAAAACCAGTGTATCAGAAGAGATAGTTTGACAATCCCCTACAGAAACTGATACTTTGTAAAGTCCATTCGTACTTGCTTTATAAATTTGGCTGATAGCACCTGGAATGGCGATGCTATTTAAATACCATTGATAACCATTAGCAATGCTTGAGGTTAGACTATCTCCTTTAATAGTAAGCGAAGGTAAGGCAGCTGTTTTAACAGGTATGATGGTTGCTGGGCTCACAGATTCATTGGTGCTTACTTGAGTGTTGTAAAAATAGTAGTAGTAGTTTTGATAGTTGCCTGATGATGGTTGAATATTATTTCCGGTGATGCTAAATATTTTATTAGGACCAATGGGGTAAGTGGTATTGGTTAACGCGTTGTTTCTGAAAATAGACGCGCTGTCACAATTAACAATTAAGATATAATCACCTGCTTCCGGTATACTTAAATTTAAGGCATATATTTTTCCGCTATCGCTACTTACAAAGGGGGTAGCAGTATATTTTTTTGTAGTAGCATCGTATTTTGGTTGTTCGGGAATGGGACTGCTAGCGCCAACATTTAAAGTAGTTTTTTGAACTACATAGTAAGTATAAGTTGTGTCATTGATGGAAGCAAGGGTTCCTAATACCACTTCAATTTTACCAGGATAGCCAGTATAAAATTTGGTGGTCTCTAAGTTAATAGGAGCGGTAGCATTTATTTTTAAAAAGTTGCCTGCAAAAATATTATAGGTTCCTGTGCTAGCCAAACTGGAATTAGTTAATGGCCCTATAATATTTTGATATCCTTGTGCTAAATAAAGTTGATTTTTAGCATTGGGTAAAGTAATTTTAGCGCCTACGCCCACTGGATTGGTAAGATTTGAACTATCATACCATAAATAACTAATTGAACCATTTGGATTGGTTACAGCAAGGCGTACTTGATTACTGCAAAAAGTGGCATTGCCTGCAGGTGCCGCCGCCGTTGTGGCACTAACGAATGAGTTGGTTAAACTATTATTGTTTTTTTGTTGATCATTGGTAATATTTACAGTGGCTGTAATGGCATAGGTTTTATTGGCCTCTATGCGCATTGGTTTTTGAAAAGTATAGTTCATGTTTTCAAAAGCATTTAATCTGCCATTAAAAACCTCACTAATATCTAATAAAGTGTTAGTCCCTTCTTTTACGACTAAGTTAAGTGGTAGGTTGGATTGTGGTGTAGAACCGTTATTCACAATTTTAACTGTAACGTATTGAATGGCTTTATTACTAATGCTTCCAGTTGGATTTATTAATTCAGCAATACTAAGATCCGAAGAAGGCTTAATAATTTTTAAAGTATAATCCTGCGTTTCACCTATGGCATAGGTGTCGCATGCTTTTACATTACTACTATTGTCTGTTTCCATAACTACAATTCTCAATTTGGTCATGGAGCCAACTTGTAAAGTGGAAGGCAATAAAATACTTGTTTGATAAACGCCATTTGTTAAAGCAGCACTAGTGGCAGCAGTTTCGGTGGTTTCAAAAATCCCATTGTTATTATAGTCAATAAATATTTTTACAAATCGAGTGACATTGCTTAAATCGCTGCTGCCTAATTTTAGATAGACGGTTAAATTTCCACTGGCTTCTCCCGTAATATTGTATTTACTATTGTCAATGTATTGACTGGTGCTTGCATTGCCAAATTGTACATTATTGATACTGGTGCTGTCTATCTTAGTACCTGCAGTAGAACTTGCCGTAGAAGCACAATAAGCGCTACCTCCAGCGCCACTAATAATTAGTGAATAATCTTGTTTACCACGATCTAGGTTCGATTTATTGGTTACAGTAACTGTATACGTTTTACCTACAGAAGTAGTATCTAGTTCTACTTTCTCCACATTGTCTAATCGGTTATTGGCTTTAACCGCTGCGTTATCAGGCTTGCTAGGATTTAATGTCCAGGGTAAAAAATTAGTTGTACTATTATTAATTTTTAAATCTAGATCATTGACCAATTTTGGAGTGGTATCATTTAATGTTGTTGCAACAGTCCCTTTAACATCGGTCCAAACAATGGTCGCCTTTAAAGGTTTAATTCCAGAAGCTATAATAGTAAAAGTATCGGTTTGTTTATTTTGTAAAGTTTTTTCATATACTAAATCAACGCTTGAAGCACTATTTTTTGAACTAAGTGCATTGCTTAACACGGAAGCTGCTTCACTCATATTTAATAATCCCCAACCAAATTTATAATCAGGTCCAGGATTAAGACCCGCTTCGTTGGCAGTGTGAATGGCTAATGCCTTTACGGTAGCAGCATGTATAAATTTTTTATTAAGCTGCTGACTTAATTCTTGTAAAAGCAATAAAGATCCAGCGGCATTGGGAGAGGACATGGAAGTGCCATTTAAATAACCATAGCTAGAATCATTGGTAGCGATGCCTGATAAAACAGAAACGCCATCGGCCACTAAATCTGGTTTAATTCGGCCGTCATCAGTTGGTCCCCAACTACTAAAGGAGGGCATGAGTACATCTTCTTTTTTTACATAACCCGAAGAGATACCTCCAGCAGCTCCAATGGTTAATAAATTTTTTGCATTGGCATCGGTGGGAATAATACCATAGGAGTTATTCCCGCTTAAGCTGTCTGGTCTATTACCGGCATCAAACCATTTTCCATCTTTATCTCTTCTCCAATAATCTTTACCAACAGCAGGGCCGTTATTAGAGCGACTATTGCCTGCCGATTTTACTATTAAATAATAGGGGGCATTATAGGAAATAGAATCAAAAGTTTGGGCATCTAAATCGTATCTACCAAAATTATAATCTTCATTTTCATTCCATTTGCCATTGTATTCCCAACGCGTTGAATCATAGTTGTAATCCCAACCACAAACTACTCCATAAGAATGGTTCGAAATAAGCATTCCATTTGCACCAGCTGCGGCCATTTCGGAAGCGTCATTATTCCAATCATAAGCATAGGCGCCTTTTAATTGATAAGACATACCTTTAGCCATTGGATTTACGCCACTATTTATCATGATGCCAAGTGCATGCGTGCTATGGTCAACTATGTCATTAGAATTGTCTTTTTGAGTAACCCTGCCCACTAGTTCATGATGGGTTGTTCTTGGTTTTCCTTCATCCCATATTCCTAATCTATTGGTAAGGCTGTCACTACTGCCGCTCAAACTAAATCCTGCTATTCCACCCGGCCAAATTAAATTGGTATTCACGGTAGCAGCATGCACAGGGTCTGAAAAACCAACTAAGTATTTTGGTTGACCAAATGCATCTATGCCAACTAAACTTGCAGTTGAGTTATTCTTTGATTTATAAAAAAGTGGCCAACCTTTTTCTTTTGCTTTAATTATGGCAGCGGAGTATGTTGCTCGAGATTCTTGTTCTAATATTTTAGCAGAAGTATATAGTATTGATTTTTTTGTTTCATTTTGAGCGAATGAAGCAAAGCCAATGGCAAGTAAAAAAAAGCTAAGTAGGAATGTTTTTTTCATTTAGAGTACAAGGATTGGACCACCTGAAATTAGGCTATATAAAATTACAATGAATTCCTCATATATTTAATATTACAACTATAAAAAACCTGATGGATAATGGGATAATTAGGATTTTATTCATGTAATTTTAAGGAAATCTACAGGCGGATGAATTTCTATTTTCGCATATTTTTGTTTCTACTAATTGGAATCAATCTAATGGCTTGCATTGGGCAGCGTCATTTACAAAAACAAACCATTTCTGGCTTGGAAGGACAAGTGCTGGAATTAATAGACAATGCCATGCCTAGTAAAGGTAAGCCTGCTGTCAAAGGGCGGCCAATGGTTACTAAAATCTATATATATCAACCAATACAATTAGCGCAATTGGAAAATCAAAATGGAGCTTTTTGCAATAAAATAAACGGTGTGTTGATTGATTCTGTTGTATCCGACAGTGTTGGACATTATCAAATTGTTATGAAGCCTGGTCAATATAGTGTGGTTGTAGGGTATGAAAATGGTTTTTTTGTACCTTATTTTTCGGGCTTAGATGGAGTGGCTTATATTACGATAGAGCCCCATAAGACAGCCGTATTGAACATCGCTGTAAATCAAAAAGCAAGTTATTAAATACAGCTTGTATCTTTGCCTTGTTGATGTATGAATGAGCAATCTTTGTTTGAACGTTTTCACAATTCCCCCCTCCTAAATAATTTGGTGGACAGGATAGCTATGTCCAAGCTTCAAAATAAGCCCTATCAAGTTTTTTTACAAAATTTAAATGGGTCTGCTGCAGCTTTTGTTTTACAAACTATTTTTACCAATACTAAAACTAATTATTTTAATCATGTGATCGTATTAAATGATGCGGAAGAAGCCGCTTATTTTTTTAATTCTATAGAAAGTGTAACGGAGGCTATGGATTTATTTTATTTTCCTTCCTCTTATAAGACGCCGCAAAATTTTAGTTTATTAAATCCATCCCATGTGATGCTTCGAACCGAGGCCTTGACTAAAGTTTCTATGGGAGGCAATAAAAAAATAATTGTTACTTATCCAGAAGCTTTATTTGAAAAAGTAATCATGCCCAATACTTTGCAGCAAAACATGATTCAAATTAAAACCAATGATAGTATTGATTTAAATGAATTAATGCAAAGCCTTATTAATTATGGGTTTCAGCGTACCGATTTTGTATACGAGCCTGGTCAGTTTGCTTTAAGAGGTGGTATTTTTGATATTTACTCTTTCGGCAATGAACAACCTTATCGGATAGAATTGTTTGGTGAAGAAGTAGATAGTATCAGGTTGTTTGATCCAGCCACACAATTGAGCGAAAGAAAATTATTGCAAGTAAATATCATCCCCAATGTAACCACGCAGTTTGAGGATACGCAAAAAATTCCGCTATTGACTTTTATGCCAAAGGATACTTTAATTTGGTTAAAAGATTGGAATGTAATTGCGCAAAGAGGAAATGATCAGTACGAAGCATTAAGCGATTTTATTGAACACCATGCCAGTGCCAATAAATTAGACGATCAGGATGCGCATAAAAGACATAGTGAGTTACTGGATTTTGTAAGGGTGGAGGAGACTCAACAACAACTTTCAACAAAATCTATACTAGAATGGGGTTTTCATCCCCAATTGACCCAGGAAAAAATAGAATTTAATACCCAGGTACAACCTTCCTTTAATAGAAAGTTTGAAATGCTGATTGAAAATTTACAAGGGTTAGAGAAAAAAGGATATGCCTTATTTATTTTTGCAGAACAAGCCAAGCAATTGGAACGATTGCATGCCATTTTTACCGACTTAAAAACAGAAATACAATTTACGCCCATTGTAAAAAATATTCATGAAGGGTTTATCGATCATGACCATAAAATAGTTTGTTATACCGACCACCAAATTTTTCAAAGGTACCATAAGTACAAAGTAAAGCAGGCCTATAGTAAAAGCAAGGCCATCACCCTGAGAACCTTACGTGACTTGCTTCCTGGAGATTATGTTACGCATATCGACCATGGCGTTGGGGTGTATAGTGGACTACAAAAAATTGAAGTCAATGGACGTTGGCAGGAAGCAGTGAGAATTATTTACAAGGACAGCGATATTTTATATGTGAATATTAATTCTCTACATAAAATTTCAAAATACACAGGAAAGGAAGGAACGCCTCCTAAAGTAAATAAATTGGGATCGGATATTTGGGTAAAATTAAAAGACAAAACAAAAGCCAAAGTAAAATCTATTGCCTTTGATTTAATAAAATTGTATGCACAAAGAAAAGCGCAAATTGGTTTTGCTTTTTCTCCAGACAATTATATGGTGCATGAATTAGAGGCTTCTTTTATTTATGAAGAAACCTTGGATCAAGCCAAAGCCATTGCGGATGTAAAAAAAGACATGGAAGCACCAGCACCAATGGATCGATTGGTTTGTGGAGATGTTGGCTTTGGTAAGACAGAAGTGGCAGTACGCGCAGCTTTTAAGGCGGCCATAGATGGAAAGCAGGTAGCCGTTTTGGTACCTACGACCATTTTAGCGTTTCAGCATTTTAAAACCTTTAGTGATCGTTTAAAAGATTTTCCGGTGACCATCGACTTTTTAAATCGTTTTAAATCATCAGCACAAAAAAAAGAAACTATTGAAAAAGTAAAAGAAGGTAAGATAGATATATTGGTAGGTACCCATGGCATTTTAGGCAAAGAAGTACTATTTAAAGACCTTGGATTAATGGTAATAGATGAGGAGCAAAAATTTGGGGTAGGGCATAAAGAAAAGCTGAAGACTTTAAGAACCAATGTAGATTGTTTAACCTTAACAGCAACTCCCATACCACGTACCTTGCATTTTAGTTTAATGGGCGCGCGTGATTTAAGTATTATCAATACTGCTCCAGCCAATCGACAACCCATCCATACCGAAGTGCAAGTGTTTAATGAAGATATTATTAGAGAAGCCATTTATTTTGAAACCGAAAGAGGGGGTCAAGTATTTTTCATTCATAACAGAGTACAAGGCTTGGCCGAAATGTGTGCCATGATACAACGCTTGTGTCCAGACATAAGCATTGGATATGCGCATGGTCAATTGGAAGGGCATCAACTTGAAGAAAAAATATTAGACTTTATTGAAAAAAGATATGATGTATTGGTGTGTACCAATATTGTAGAAAGTGGAGTAGATATTCCGAATGTGAATACCATTATTGTTAACAATGCGCATCAATTTGGATTGAGCGATTTACACCAGTTAAGAGGCAGGGTAGGACGTAGCAATAAAAAAGCATTTTGTTATTTATTGGCACCACCTATTAGTACTTTGCCGGATGATTCCAGAAAAAGATTACAAACCTTAGAGCAGTTTAGTGAGTTGGGTAGCGGGTTTCAGATTGCCATGCGTGATTTAGATATACGCGGGGCGGGCAATTTATTAGGCGGAGAGCAAAGTGGTTTTATGGCAGAAATAGGTTTTGAAATGTATCAGAAAATATTGGCCGAAGCGGTAAGGGAATTAAAACGTTCCGACTTTAAAGAATTGTTTGAAGAAGAAATTAGTAAGCAAGATGATTTTGTACAAGATTGTACGATTGATACCGACTTAGAAATTATGATACCAGATAGTTATGTGGAAAGTATTGGAGAGCGACTTTCATTATATACCAGAATGGATCAAACAGAAAACGATGAAGAATTGGCTTTGATGGAAATTGAATTGGCCGATCGTTTTGGTCCTATTCCTAATTCGGTGAATGATTTATTCATCACCATTCGTTGTAGACGTATAGCCATTGCATTAGGTTTTGAAAAAATGACTTTAAAAGACGAAACCCTAAGATGCTTTTTTATCAATAGGCCCGATTCGCCTTATTTTGAGAGCAATACTTTTAAGCAGTTATTGGCTTATGCCCAAACGGCCATGAATAAAGCGCATTTCAAACAAGTGGGTCGAAGCTTTGTGTTGGTGATTAAAGACATAAAAAATATGGAACAGTGCCTTGCACTTTTAGAAAAAATAAAGCAAGGGGTGTTTGCCACCCAGTTGTAAGTTTAGGATTCAAAAAATATAGCGCTGTTATTTGACGAACTAAAAAGCCCTTTCACCGATTGCTCGGGAAAGGGCTTTCAATAGAGTGAAATTTTAATCGGAGTCTAATGTAAACGTAGTTTACTAGAATCCTTTTTTAGCAACTCCGTCAGCGATTGCCTTAAGGGCATTTGTTTCGCTAAGGATAGCAGCCATTTTATTTCCTTTACCATCATTACCACCTGCCATATAACCGCCTCTAGCAGTTTTACTGATGACAGCGTCATGCATTGGTACATTTTTTTCTTTTGTTTTTAAGCAATACGCTTTAATCATTTTTGAAGTGTCCATTTTGTATAAATTTTAAAGTGAATATTTCTAATTGAAAGTAGGTCATTTATTGGGATTCGTTTACGGAATGGCTTGATTTTTTGTTAAAATGGCCAAAAAACGTATAAAATCTAGTTCTTAAGCGTCTATTTTAGCGTATTTGGCATGGGTTTCGATGAATTCTCTCCTTGGAGCCACATCGTCACCCATCAACATACTAAAAATTCGGTCGGCTTCGGCAGCGCTTTCGATGGTTACTTGTTTAAGGGTTCTGCGGGCAGGATCCATGGTGGTTTCCCATAATTGATCTGCATTCATTTCACCCAAACCTTTGTAACGCTGAATAGTTACTGCATCTTCTTTGCCTGCGCCTAATTTAATTACCAAGGCCTTTCTTTGTTCTTCGCTGTAGGCGTATTCTTGATCCTTACCTCTTTTCACTAAGTACAAAGGAGGTTGTGCTATATAAACGTATCCGTTTTGCACTAGCTCGGTCATGTATCTAAAAATGAAAGTAAGAATAAGGGTAGCAATGTGAGAACCATCCACGTCGGCATCGGTCATGATGATTAACTTATGGTAACGAAGCTTAGTAATGTTTAAAGCTTTAGGATCTTCGGGCGTACCTACAGTAACACCTAAAGCGGTATACATATTTCTAATCTCCTCATTCTCGTAAATTTTATGTTCCATGGCTTTTTCAACGTTCAAGATTTTACCACGTAAAGGTAAAATGGCTTGATAACCACGATCGCGACCTTGCTTCGCAGTTCCACCTGCCGAATCTCCTTCGACCAAATACAATTCGCATCTTTCAGGATCTCTATCAGAACAATCGGCCAATTTTCCTGGTAAGCCACCGCCAGTAAGTACAGTTTTACGTTGCACCATATCACGTGCTTTCTTCGCAGCTACACGTGCTTGGGCCGCCAAAATAATTTTAGATATGACATACTTCGCTTCCTTTGGATTCTCTTCAAGGTAAGCTTCTAATACACGAGAAACGGTAGTTTGCACCACACCACTTACTTCACTATTTCCTAATTTGGTTTTTGTTTGTCCTTCAAATTGAGGCTCAGGTACTTTTACAGAAATAATAGCACTTAAACCTTCTCTAAAATCATCTCCCTCCACGGTTACTTTTGCTCTTTCAAATAAACCTTCTTTATCACCGTAGCTTTTAAACACACGAGTAAGTGCAGTTCTAAAACCAGTCACGTGGGTACCACCTTCGATGGTATTGATATTGTTAACGTAAGAAAAAATATTTTCTTTAAAATCGTCATTGTAAGTTAAAGCAACTTCTACCATTACATTGGAAGCTTCGTCTAAGCCTTCCACGTATAAGGGTTGAGAGATAATTGGATTTCTATTTCCGTTTTTATCTAGCATTTGAACAAACTCCACAATACCACCTTCGCTGTAAAAATTCTTAGTATAAAAATTTCCAGTTTCATCTTTTTCTCTAAGGTCGGTAATGGTAATGCTGATTCTTTTATTCAAGTAAGAAAGTTCACGTAAGCGACTTTCTAAAATTTCTCTTTTATAAACCGATTCTTGAAAGATGGTTAAGTCGGGCCAGAAGTGAACACGGGTTCCAGTTTTATCACTGGTACCAATTTCTCTAACTGCATATTGTGGAGCACCAATGGCATATTCTTGTTCAAATATTTTACCCTCTCTTTCGACGGTAACTAATAACTTTTTACTTAATGCATTAACGCAACTTACCCCTACGCCGTGCAAACCGCCCGATACTTTGTAGGTATTTTTATCAAATTTACCGCCCGCATGTAATACGGTCATTACCACTTCCAAAGCCGAACGCTTCTCTTTGGTATGCATGGCTGTTGGAATACCACGACCATTGTCTTGCACGCTAATAGAGTTATCCTCGTGAATATTCACCTCAATATGAGAGCAATAGCCAGCTAAGGCCTCATCGATAGAGTTGTCAACTACCTCATATACAAGGTGGTGTAAGCCCTTAGAGCCCACATCGCCAATATACATGGCGGGTCTTTTTCTAACGGCTTCTAAGCCTTCTAAAACCTGAATACTGTCGGCTCCGTAATTCTTATTTTCTGCTGATTCGTTGGACTGTAAATCGTTGGACATAAATGTGTTAAAATTTGTTTGTTTTTCGAGGCATTGCGAATGCATACAAACTTAAGAAAATTAAGGGTTTAAAGCCTGTTTTGAGGCCTATTTAGTTATCCCCATTTTAGCCATTTTGTGCATAGTTTTTTGGCCTAAAAATTGGCTATTTTCTAAGTCATTTTTTTGTCAGCTTTTGGCCTCGAATAGTTCCTTTACGCTTAATGTGTTAATTTTGTATTTATGACAGCAGTTCAAGAGCTTTTAAAGCAGGTAAATACGCCCCAAGAATTTGGTGGGATGGCGTTGCTATATAGCAAGGAACAGCGTATTCCTGGGTCTACTCAATACCAAATTAAAAGGTATATGGCGCAAGAGGCTTGGGGAGCCGAGGATACTGGCATGTTTGTTTACCATTACAATGCCAATAAGCCCAAAGAAAATTACCTAGAATTAAGATTTTGTATATCCGGCAATAGATACTGTGACAATAAGGTTTGTGGTGGTTGCAATCAGTTGCCTACTGCAGATTGTATGGGCCCAATGAAAACGGTGGATGTTTTTTCTTTTCATTTTACTGCTACTTTTTTACATCAGTTTGTTCATAATGTAAAAACCAACAATAAGAAAGACGAGTTGTTGGCATTTAAGCACACCGAAAATTTTGCTAAAACATTTCCTTTAAGTGTAAAAAAGCGTTTAACCTTAGACGCCTTATTGAATCATAGTTACAGCGGTTCTTTAGAAAATATTTTTGTGAATGCTAAGATTCATGAATTGTTAGTATACAGTGTAGAAAGCATTGTCGAAGAAAAAGAAGTGGTGTTTACTTGTAAGTTTTTAGCAGATGACAGAGGCAAGGAAAGCATTTATCAAGCACGTGAATTTTTATTACAACATATTGGAGATCCTATTACCATTAAGGAATTGAGCCGCAAAGTGGCCATGAATGAATGTTATTTAAAGAAAGGGTTTAAGGAAGTTTTTGGCACTACTATATTTGATTTTTACCAACAACAAAGAATGGAACACGCTAAGTATTTGTTGTATGAAAAAGCATTGAGTGTGACAGATGTGTCTGCATTATTAGGGTATTCTTCTATCTCTCATTTTTCCGCTGCCTTTAAAAAGCATACAGGGCTTAAGCCTTGCGAATTGTTGAACTAGGTTTTTTACTTACTTTTATTTTCTCAAATCATTACTATGCGTTTATTATTATCATTCGCCATTGTACTATTATTTAGTGCTTGTATACATCAAAGAGTAGATTTAATTGTGCACCACGCTCAAATTTATACGGTCAATAATGAATTTAGTACCGCCGAGGCCATGGCCATTCAGGATGGTAAAATTGTAGCCGTAGGTAACAATGATGAAATCTTAAAAGAGTACCAATCGGATAGCGTGGTGAATGCACATGATGCCATTGTTTATCCTGGCTTTATAGATGCGCATGCACATTTTTTAGGGTATGGACAATCCTTATATGCAGTGGACTTAATGTTTGTTCCCAATTGGCAGGAAGTGATTGAAAGGGTGAAAGCCTTTGCAGCAAAGCATCCTGGTAAAGGATGGATTAGAGGAAGAGGATGGGATCAGAATCGTTTTCCAGGAAAACAATTCCCTACCAATGCCGAATTAAATATTTTATTTCCTGATAGACCTGTTATTTTAGAAAGGGTAGATGGGCATGCAAGTATTGCCAATGATTTTGCCTTGCAGTTGGCGGGTGTTAAAGCAGGACAAACTATCGAAGGCGGACAGTTTACGATGCAAGCCGGAAAATTAACAGGATTATTAATTGACAATGCAGTAGGCGTCGTAGAAAAACATGTGCCTGCAGCAACGAATGATGATTATAAAGATTGGTTAACGGCTGCACAACAAAATTGTTTTGCAACAGGATTAACAACGATTACCGATTGTGGATTGAGTCCAGAAGATGTTGATAGGGTAGATGCGTTACAAAAATCGAATGATTTAAAAATGCGATTGTATGTAATGTTAAGTGATAAGCCAAGCACTTATACTTCTAAATATTTTACAGGTGGTGGTTATGTATCAGATAGATTAATGGTGAAAGGTATTAAAGTATATGGGGATGGCGCATTGGGTTCAAGAGGTGCTTGCTTGTTGCAACCTTATACCGATAAAGCAGGCTGGTCGGGCTTCTTATTAAGTAGTCCTGCGCATTTTGATAGCATTGCCGCTAAACTAATTAACACCGATTTTCAAATGTGTACGCATGCAATAGGGGATAGTGCCAATAGAACTATTTTAAATGTTTATGCCAAATATTTAAAAGGGAATAATGATAAAAGATGGAGAATTGAACATGCGCAAATTATTAACCCAGCAGATTTTCATTTGTTTGGTGACAATAGTATTGTGCCTTCGGTGCAACCTACGCATGCCACCAGCGATATGTATTGGGCGGCAGAAAGGTTGGGTGCGGAAAGATTAAAAGGTGGTTATGCGTTTAAACAATTACTAGAACAAAATAATTGGTTGCCACTTGGTACCGATTTTCCTGTTGAAGAAATTAATCCTTTCAAAACTTTTTTAGCAGCTGTTGCAAGACAGGATGCCAAAGGATTCCCAGCTAATGGTTTTCAAAAGGAAAATGGTTTAACACGTGAACAAACCATTCGTGGCATGACCATCTGGGCGGCCAAAGCCAACCGTATGGAAAAACAAGTGGGTAGTATTGAAGTAGGTAAAAAAGCCGACTTTATTTTTTTAGACAAAGACTTAATGAAAGTGCCTAGCGATAGTATCTTGCAAGTGAAAGTGTTGAAGACTTATTTGAACGGAGAGCGCGTTTATTAGTTGATTCTCTTTTTCAATTATACTGATAGAGAATAAATATCTATTTCTCTCTCTCAATCGCTTCGCTCAAATGTTCGTTCGAAATAGTATTGATTCTCTTTGAATCTTATTCACTTTAGAATCTTCTTCTACAAGCCTACCATATCTTTTGGGATCACCCAGGCATCGAATTCTTCGGGAGTGACATAGCCAAGCTTAACGGCCATTTCTTTTAAAGTGGTACCTTCTTTATGTGCTTTTTGTGCAATCTCTGCAGCTTTGTAATAACCAATTTTAGTATTGAGTGCAGTCACTAACATCAAACTATTATTAACGTGTTTGTTGATATTGGCTTCGATAGGAGCTAAACCTACAGCACATTTTTCATTAAAGCTTACGCAGCCATCACCAATTAAGCGAGCGCTGTGTAAATAATTATAGATCATGACGGGCTTGAAAACATTTAATTCAAAATGTCCCATCGATCCTCCAATATTAATAGCAACGTCATTCCCCATTACTTGCGCTGCAATCATGGTTAGTGCTTCGCTTTGTGTTGGGTTTACTTTTCCTGGCATGATAGAAGAACCTGGTTCGTTATCTGGTATAAAAAGTTCACCAATACCACTTCTTGGTCCAGAGGATAACATGCGCACATCATTTGCAATCTTCATTAAACTTACGGCCACTGTTTTTAAAGCACCATGTGATTCAACAATGGCATCGTGTGCAGCCAATGCTTCAAATTTATTTTCGGCAGTGATAAAAGGCAGTCCTGTTAATTGTGCAATGTGTTTAGCAACATTTTCTGAATAACCTTTAGGTGTATTAATGCCAGTACCCACGGCAGTGCCACCTAATGCTAGTTCACTTAAATGTGCAAGGGTATTGTTAATGGCTTTTAAACCATGATTCAATTGACTTACATATCCACTTATTTCTTGACCCAATGTTAAAGGGGTTGCATCCATAAAATGGGTACGACCTATTTTAACTATTTGCATAAATTCCTTACTCTTTGCTTCTAAAGTATTTTTTAAAGCAGTGATACCAGGAATGGTCGTTTGTGTTAAAATTTGATAGGCTGCAATATGCATCGCAGTAGGAAAGGTGTCGTTAGAAGATTGAGATTTATTTACGTCGTCGTTGGGGTGTAAGAATTTTTCTTTATCACTTAAACTTCCACCTTTAATCACGTGTGCACGGTAAGCAATTACTTCATTTAAATTCATATTGCTTTGCGTACCACTTCCTGTTTGCCATACTACTAATGGAAATTGATCATCTAATTTGCCTGCAATAATTTCATCACATACTTGGCCAATTAAATCAGATTTTTCTTTAGGTAAAACGCCCGCATCTAAATTAGTTAAGGCGGCGGCTTTTTTTAAATACGCGAATGCTTTAATAATTTCCTTAGGCATTCTATTAATGTCCTGCGCTATTTTAAAGTTGTCAATGCTTCTTTGTGTTTGAGCACCCCAATAAACATTGGCAGGTACTTTTACTTCACCCATCGTATCTTTCTCAATTCTGTATTCCATAATGTAAAATTTGGTAATGCAAAGGTAAGAAAGGTGTGATTAATTCCCTTTGAATTCGGGCTTTCTTTTCTCTATAAATGCGGTGATGCCTTCTTTGGCGTCATGGGTTGTAAAACATTCGCCAAACAACTTAGCTTCTATGTCATAGCCATTTTCGGCTTCGTTCCAAGCAGCGTTTACTGCTTTAATGGAATTGGCTACCGATAATGGTGCTTTTTCGTGTGACACTCTTAATATGGAGAATGCTTTGTCTAATAATTCAGTTTGAGGAACCACATAATTTACTAATCCGTAATTCATGGCCTGGGTGGCATTGATGGTTTTACCTGTAATCACTAATTCCATGGCACGCCCTTTACCTACTCTTTGGGTAAGTCTTTGTGAACCACCATAACCTACCATGATACCTAAGTTAACTTCTGGTTGTCCAAATACGGCACTTTCAGAGGCAATAATAAAATGGCAAGCCATAGCTAATTCACAACCACCCCCTAATGCAAATCCATTTACACATGCAATCACTGGTTTGGGAGAATGTTCTATTTTAAAAAACACGTCTTGTCCTCTTTTAGCTAGGGCAGTGGCTTCGGCTTTAGATAAGGATTCAAATTCTTTGACATCGGCACCTGCCACAAAACTTTTTAAACCTGCACCCGTTATTACTACACTTTTAATTTCTGGAAATTTATATACTCTATCCATGACCGCATCTAGGTCCTTCATGACTTGTTGATTCAATGCGTTTAATTTGTCAGGACGATTAATGGTAATGATCAAAGTGTGATCTTCCATTTTTGTAAACAAAGTTTGAAAGGATGACATAGTAGCAATTTTATAAGGTTAAAAAAGCAATTTATTTTTCTCGCGCGGCAACCCAGTCTTTTATATAGCTAGCAATATCGGCTGTGTTGGCGCCTGGTGCAAACAAAGTTCCAATACCTATATCTCGTAATTTAATATTGTCTTCATCGGGAATAATTCCACCCCCAGTTAATAACACATTGGTTAATCCTTTTTCTTGCATCAATTGATACACTTTAGGAAAAACAGTCATGTGCGCACCGGATAAAATACTAATACCAATAGCGTCCACATCTTCCTGTAAAGCGGCTTGTACCACCATCTCAGGGCTTTGACGTAGGCCGGTGTAAATTACTTCCATGCCTGCATCGCGTAGGGCAGTAGCTATAATTTTAGCACCGCGGTCATGACCGTCCAATCCAACTTTTGCTACTAATACTCTAATGGGTTTCATTGCTATTAAGTTACATTATTTTCCTGAAAGTAATTGCAAACTATGTTCAATTCTTTTTATCGTATCAGGTATTTCAATGGCTTCGATGATGTCAAAAACACCTGGCCCAAATTTACTACCCACTAGCATTATTCTTAGGGGTAATAATAAATCGCCTGGTTTTATTTCATGCGCTGCAGCCAAGGTTTTAAAATTCGCTTCTAAGTCGGCAGCCAAAGGCTTACCGCTCATTTCTTGGAATGATTGGGCAAGGGCTGTAAAAAAAGCATGCTTTTTTTCTTCCCATTTCGGCAAAATGGCAGCGGTGTCAATGGTGGCGGGCGCTGTAAAAAAGAAACTACTTTGCGTAATAAAATCGGTAAGTAAATGACAACGATCTTTTACTAGGCCAATGACTTTAATTAAATAAGAGCGCTCGTGTATTTCAATTTTTTCTTGATCAAAAAAAGGTTGCAATAAATCGGCCAATATTTTGTTATCGGTTTTCTTAATCCATTCTTGGTTGAACCATTTTGCTTTTTCATAATCAAACTTCGCACCGCCTTTATGTACTCTCTCTAAATCAAAAGCGGCTATTAATTCTTCTATCGTAAATATTTCTTTATCGCTACCATCATTCCAACCCAACATGGCCAAGAAATTAATAAAGGCTTCGGGTAAAAAACCTTTTTCCTTAAAGCCAACCGTGGTTTCTTTGGTCGTAGGATCGCTCCAATCCATTGCAAATACGGGGAAACCTAAACGTTCTCCATCGCGCTTGCTTAATTTTCCACTGCCTTCTGGTTTTAATATTAATGGCAAGTGAGCCCATTTGGGCATTTTATCCAACCCAAATAAATATTTCCAAAGTAAAATGTGTACCGGTGCACTCGGCAACCACTCTTCTCCTCTAAAAGCGTGCGTAATTTTCATTAAGTAATCATCCACCACCACGGCCAAATGATAAGTAGGCATGCCATCGGCTTTTAATAAAACTTTATCATCTACAGTGCTTACATCAAAACGAACTTCGCCTCTTATGATATCGGTAAAAACTACTTCTTCTTCATCAGGTATTTTAATACGAATAACATGCGGTGTATTTTTTTTCAACAATTCACTTACTTCACTTTCTGATAATGAAATTGAATTTTTCATTTCCATTCTGTGCGCACGACTGTATTGAAAATTAGGTACCTGCTTTCTTTTCTCTTCTAAATCTTGTGGGGTATCAAAAGCATAATAAGCAAATCCTTTTTCAATTAAAGTTTGAGCATATTGGGTATAAATGGCTTTGCGCTCACTTTGTCTGTAGGGGCCATAAGCGCCACCATGCAAAGGGCTCTCGTCTGGGGTTAGTCCACACCAATTTAAAGTGTCTATAATATACTGTTCGGCACCGGCCACAAAACGGGTTTGATCGGTGTCTTCTATTCTTAAAATAAACTCCCCGCCATGATGCTTTGCGAATAAGTAATTAAACAATACAGTTCTTACCCCGCCTAAGTGAAGGCCGCCTGTAGGGGAGGGCGCAAATCTTACTCTAACCTTTGAATCCATGCTCTTTTTTATTTACACAAAGATAATATTCAAATGGGCAAAAGAACTATTTATCTTTGTGTATGTATTTAGTAAAAACACCTTTTTGGCTGAGGGCTTTGTATAGGGGTTGTACTTGGAAAATGCCTAGTACCGATAAGGTTATTTATTTAAGTTTTGACGACGGGCCGCATCCCGAAGCCACTCCTTTTGTTTTAGCACAATTAAAAAAGTATGACGCCAAAGCAAGTTTTTTTTGCATTGGTAATAATGTACTTTCTTATGCCAATATCTATGAGCAAATATTACAGGAAGGGCATGTTGTAGGCAATCATACCTATGATCATTTAAATGGATGGAAAACAGATACGGCAACTTATTTGGAGAACATTCAAAGTGCGAGTAATTTAATTGCCTCTAATTTATTTCGCCCGCCTTATGGAAGAATTAAAAGAAATCAATTAAAAAAAATAGCTGCTGATAAAACCATGCCTCAACAAATTATTATGTGGGATGTTTTGAGTGGAGATTTTGATTTGAAATTATCGGGCGAACAATGTGCACGCAATGTAATTAAGCATGCTCAACCTGGATCGATTGTGGTGTTTCATGACAGTGCCAAAGCTTGGGATAGATTGCAAGTGGCATTGCCTGCTGTGCTGGATTATTTCTCTGATTTGGGCTATCGATTCGAGGTCATTCAATAATAAGTTGTAGGCAAAAAAAAGGCCAAGGTAGAAACCCCAGCCGGTATAATCCGTACCCTATAAAAAACAAAGTTTAATGTCTGTACTAATAAGACCATTGTTGTCTACCTATCTAAAACGACTTATTGAAGGGTTTATTATGTAAAACGTGAAAAATAGCTTTTTTTTGTACCATGCGATTCATTGACACTCATGCCCACCTTTATTCAGACCCTATTAAAGACAACCTAACGGGAGTAATTAAAAATGCCTTGGACAATGGCATTGACACTATTATTATGCCCGCCATTGATAGTAATACTTTGGAGGCAATGTTGGAAGTGGAAGCGGCTCATCCAAAAAATTGTATGGCCATGATGGGCTTACACCCTTGCTCCGTGAAAGAAAATGTAGAAGAGGAATTGGCTTTAGTGGAACAACAATTACAAAAAAGAAAATTTATTGCCATTGGTGAAATTGGCTTGGATTTTTATTGGGATAAAACTTTTACTGCACAACAACAACTTGCTTTTACTACACAAATGCAATGGGCTTTGGATTTTCATTTACCTATTGCCATTCATACACGCAATGCCATGGGTGAAACCATTGAGGCAGTGAAACCTTTTGCTAAAAAAGGTTTGCGTGGAATTTTTCATTGCTTTAGTGGTAGTAAAGAATCGGCCGAACAAATTATTGCACTGGGTTTTCATTTAGGTTTAGGTGGTGTGCTTACTTATAAAAATGCTGGTGTGGCGGAAGCTATTAAAGACATTCCGATGGAGTGGTTGGTGTTGGAAACTGATGCACCTTATTTAGCGCCAGTCCCTTTTCGGGGTAAAACCAATGAACCTAGTTTTATGATTCAAGTAGCGATGAAGTTGGCTGAAATTAAAAATATTCCTTTGCATGAAGTAGCGGAGATTACTACGAGAAATGCAGAGGGGGTGTTTGGGATTGTAAAAAAATAAAAGCGCAACCCTTCGAGTGTTTTCCGGATTGCCGTCGCTTTGCTCCGGCATCCCGGGGGTCTGAAAATAAAATAAATTAAACGTACGGCTGCTTTGCAGCCTTTCGTTTTTTTGTAACTAACTGCGAGATTGAAACAAGTTTCATCTCTTGTTACCTACAAAAAAACGCCCCGAGTGCTCGGGACGTTTTAATTTATTTCTATTTTGCAGAGAGGAAGGGATTCGAACCCCCGATACGTTGCCGTATACACGCTTTCCAAGCGTGCTCCTTAAACCACTCGGACACCTCTCTTTGGGGCAGCTAAGTT
>CANFOM010000014.1 GCA_947448725.1 Bacteroidota bacterium | reverse complement strand
CTAATAAGTGGATTTAAGTATCCACTTATTAGGCTGTAACTTATTTAAGTCATTCTCAAATTCAAGCAAGCTTGATTTGCTCATTTCTTAAATAAGTTAGCCGAACCTTAGGGTTCGGCTACTATTTTCTTTTTTGGTCGGGTGAACAGATTCCCAATGGTATTGATAATCAATATGTTAATTATCAAAAAACCTCTTTTTCGGTGGGTTTCGGTGGGGTTACCCCACCAATGGTTTCATATATTTTCACTACTTTTATGTTATGGGTTTATCATATACATTAGTATCAAAAGAAAAAAAGAAATTAGAAGGTAAATGGGTTTATCCGATTTACTTAAAATACTCATTTGGGGGTAAACAGAAGCTTATTTCCACTTCCCAATTTGTAGAAAAGAAATATTGGGATAATGGAGCACTATCAAATAGGATGCCTAATTATACAATTATTCAGAAGCAATTACTTAGTAAACGAAATTCCATAGATGAGATAGTAAAAGGGTTAGAAGAAACTAATCAAATTCCGACTACAACAAAGGTGGTTGAAATTTTACATAACATAAAAGCTATTGAAATAAAAAAAGAACCCAAACAAAAGGGTTTTTGGGTGTGTTATAGAGAGTTTTTGATTGATAAAGAGGATATGCATAGAGGATATACTAAAACTCTATATACTCTAAAACTTAAATTAGAAGATTTTCAGAATAAGCACAAAGGTCTTATTATGAATTTTGACTATGTTTTAAATGGAACTTTTGATTCTGATTTTTTAAAATATTGTTTAAGAACTGAAATTAAGGAAAAGGATGCAGTTAAATATGTTGGGCTATCAAACAATTATATTAATAAGTTATTTGCTAATTTATCAATTTTCTTAAGATGGAGTAAGGATAGGAAATATATTAATGATGTAAAGAAATTTAAACCTCAAAGAATTGTTAAGAATGATGTATTAGTATATCTTAATTCAAAAGAAGTAAAAAAATTATTTGACTATACTAAATTTGACTACCCTTTAACTTATGATGATTGTGTTGTTATTGAGGATTATGATAAAAAAGGGAATCTAATTTATAGAAATAATTTGGAGTTGGTGAAGGATATATTTACTTTTCAATGTGCTGTTGGTTGCAGATGGGGTGATATTCATTCTATGAAAGTTGGAATGTTTACTATTCAAACTGATTACTTTATATGGATGATGGAAAAAACAAAATCTTTAGTTAAGGTTCCGAGAAATCCAATTTCAGATAAAATATTTAGAAAATACTCTAAAGGTAAAAGTTTAGAACAATTTTTATTCCCTAAATATTCTCAACAAAATTTCAATTCCCACTTAAAAGAAATTGGTAAACTTTTGAAGTTTAATAGATTGGTTAAGAGAGAAATAATGGTTGGGGGGAAAATTAGAGAGGAATCTAAAAAAGATAAACAGCTATGGGAATTTTTATCATCTCATTGCGGAAGAAGGAGTTTCATAAAAAACCTCATTGATTTGCAAACAATGGATAATTGGAGTATTATGAAACTAAGTGGTCATTCATCTCTCAGCTCTTTTCAAAAATATGTATCTGTTAATGATACTGATATTGAAAAAGGGGGTAAACTATATTCTAAAGAGTTTTCAAAACAACCTAAAGAGGAAATATTTCATCAGTTAGACAACCTACCAATTGATGTAATTTTAGATTATATAAAGAAGAATTTGGAATAGTTCAAATACCCAATACTACCCTTCTAACTAATTATTGAGGTCCATTTTTAACAACTAAAATCTCATAAATCCTTAAAAAAAAATAAATAAGCCCTATTTCTGCCACAAAAATTGGGTTCATACATAGATTTAAGATTTGGGGTTAACTACCCTTATTGGGGACCAAAACCCCCTTATTTCTTACTTTTCCCATTTGGAGCTACCCCATACTTCCCCATTAACCTTTCCAACTCCTCCTCATACTTCCCAATACCCTCTAAAACCTCTATATACTCCTTTGCGGTGTTTGTGGAACATTGATACTCCTTTACCATTAAATCTACCATTATGGGGTTATATCTCTTAATTTTACCCTTCTTTATCTGTTTATAGGTATATATACCCTTTGGGATTACTTCAATTAGGGCAGTATATAACCTCTTACCCTTTTCCCCCTTTAATACCGATTTGAATTTATCTAATATGGGGATTAGCTCCATACACAACCCCAACTTCTCAAATATGAAGAATGTGGATTTATCAAAGTTTCCCTTTTCCTCATCTGTAAGTGTATCATAATAATCTATGTTCTGAACTTCAGTTATGTGTTTGATATGGGATGAGAGACTTTTCATTGTAATATTTTAGTAAATTGTAATATAAACTTAAGGGAATATGGTTAAAACTTATAATTCAATTATTAAAGAAAAGAAATTAACTGAAATAAGTTATCAAAAAGATTTTTTAACTAATGGTAAGTTTTTGAATTCTAAAAAACCATTTGTTTTAGCAATGGGAACATCGGCGGGAAAAACATTAACAACAATTATGATGTTGGAAATGTTTTATAGAATTAAAGGTAACTCAAAAAAGAAAACTCTCATAATACCATCATCAACTATAATTTTAAGAGAAAACTTTGAAAAT
The DNA here is from genome assembly GCA_947448725.1 of Bacteroidota bacterium. Classification (GTDB taxonomy): domain Bacteria; phylum Bacteroidota; class Bacteroidia; order Chitinophagales; family Chitinophagaceae; genus Sediminibacterium. Next base: position 61,802 of record CANFOM010000014.1, on the reverse strand, counting down.
TCTTTAGATGATTATAAACCAACATTTTCATATTCGGTCATAAAAAACAAAAAAGATTTAATTAATGCAAAAAATGATGAAAATTGTAATGTGATTGTTTCACTACCACAAACACTTAATAGAAATATAAAATTGCTTAATAAAGTAGATATTTTTATATTAGATGAAGCACATCAGTGGTATTTTAAAAAGACAATTGCAAATTTAATTGATACGATAAAACCAAAACTTCAACTTCTTTTATGTGGGAGTCCTTCAAAATTCAATGCGAAATCAAATCAATTTCAATTTCATTATGTTCCAATTGAAGATTTATTAAGTGAAAAACAAATCACTAATGCGTATGTTAAAATTATCAGTTCACCTTATAAGGTGTTTGAAAGTGATTTTGAAAATAAATGGGGAGATTTGAAAAGTAATAAACTAAAAAACGATAATGAAAATAAAAAAGCATTAAAAATTGCTTTAGATAAAATATTAGAACTTACTATAAAAGACGAAAAATTAAACGAATCAAATATTGGAGCAATTTTTTTAAAAACAATAATTTTTTGTCATTCAATTCATCAATCAAATACATTTATTAAAATATTAAATTCTCATAAACTATTAAAAAATAGAATTCTAATCTCTCATCAAAAATCTGATAAAAGTAGTGTTATGTTTGATGAATTTAGAAAGAACAAAAAAATGAAAATACTTATATGTGTTAATAGAGGTAGATTAGGATTTAGTATGAACCATCTTTTCAATGTTATTGATTTCACTTTAACAAAGAACATTGATACAATGCTTCAGATTTATGGTAGATTATTGAGGAAGTCAGAACACAAAAAACCTAAAATATATTTTAAAGTAGCACCTAAGGGATTAGAAATTTTTTATACCAATATAATGACAGCAATGTTAAGTTTGATAAAAAGAGAAAATTATGAAAAATATAATGGTAAAAACTTAAGTGGATTGAAGATTCCTAAAATTATATCCAATACTAATTCAGTATCAACCAATTCAAATTCAACTTTAAAAAATAAATTAAATCAATTTGATTTAGAAAGTTTTGGATTAGATTTAGATTTAAATCTTTTCAAATGTATAGATGATATTAATTATAAATCTGATGTTAAGGTCTTTTCTTACACTTCTTTAGAAGAAGTAAATGAAATATTTTACCCTTCTAAAACTATTAAATGGGATGAAGAATCAATACTAAATGAATTAAAAAGAAATAATAATGATATTACAAAATTAAGAAAAAAAGAACCATATGCTTATAGAAAGGGTGTTGAAATGGGAATTATAAAACCATTTAAAGAACAACTACCTAATATTTCAAATGATGAGTTAATAAAATTATATAAACCACTTACAAAAGGTTTAAAAAATAGAACGGAATTTAGAAGTAAATACAGAAAAGAATATGGAATATGTTATAGAAAAGGTTTATTAGATGAAATATGTAATAAATTTCCTAAATCAGTAGAAAAATCAAATTTCACATTTAATGAAGTTAAATTAATTGCAAAAAAATATAAGAGAAGAATTGATTTTTCTAAAGGTGATACCAAAGCATATTACTATTCGCGGAGAAGAGGTTGGTTAGATAAAATATGTGGTCATATGAAAGTAAAGAAATTATTAACTATTAATCACATAATTGAAGAATGTTTAAATTACGATTCACTAAAAGATTTGAAAATAAATAATCCTAATTACTACAAATATGCTTCATCAAATGGTTTAATAGAAAAATTAAGAGGTATGTATGATAAAAAATAATATAAATTAGTCAATGTATATAGACAATCAGAGGTTATAACACTAAAATTGTCACTTCGCCTTATTACTATACCTATCCGTATCAATATTACCCTTCTTTCTTATATTCTTTAATAACATCTCCTCATCTTTAGGTTTCTTCAAACTATCTGATAAATCAATGAACTTTGCAATGATGTTATCTAAATCATTCATATTGCGGTAAGTAAAAACAGTGTGGGTAATTATATAGTATAGTTTATTGAGTAATACTATCTTCTTATTGTATATATCATTATCTATATTGCCATTCTGTATATTCATATATATTCTCCTATAGTCCGAATTTTTGGTTTGTGACGGATGCCGACTAAGTCAGCTATAAAATCTTTTTAAAATGTCTAAAGTCTTAAAATGGAGGACCATATTAGATTGTAAGTGTAGATTCTTCCTTAATTACACCCCTTTTAATACAATAGTCCATTACTTCGGTCCCATCCCAATAGTTCTTTCCACCCCATTTTGCTTTAGGTTGCAATTCACCCTTATATCTCATCCTATATACACTCATTTCTGAAATACCTAAGATTTCAGTTAATTCATCAATATTTAATAATTTATCTTTCTTTTGCTTTAGTGTTTCTATTTTAATCATTGTTTATTAGTTTAATATAAATATTAGTAAAGTAAGTTTTGAAGTGTTAAAAATTGAAAGAAATTACAATAGAAATGTTAATATAGATGTGAGTGAACACTTCTCAGCCCCCCTATGTATAAAAAGTTTGAAAGTTTAAAGATTTGATATGATTACCTATACCCATCAGTTAATCACATTGGGGCTATGGTTCATTGTTTCATTACAAAACTTTCAAAAGGGTATGTGGAGCTGACAGAAGGATTTCTATTATATCAAACCTCTATTATGAGTTGTGGTATAAACGTCACTTCATTTATTATACTGAATATATAACATTCATCAGTATATATAAATATCAAATTTTGAAATGAAAAGATAGAAATTGTGAGAAAATGTTAGAAAAAAAATTAATTATTCAGTTTTCAATAATACGGCAGTTCCAATTGCAGTTACTACCAATTCTATGTTAGGTTGAGATAAATAACAATAATCTATTTTCAAATCTATTAACGCATCAGCATTCAATTCCAATGCTTTCTTAGTTAAACGTTCAATTACATCATTTGTAGTCTTTGTTAATTTATCCGAAGAAATACCATTAAATAAGCCTACTTCTAATAATACACTATTGTGAACCACAGATAAAATACTCTTTATTTCCTCATTGGGTATTGAAGATGTTGTTGTAACTATCATTTATTCTCTATTTAATTTAACAATTGACTCTTCATCAACAGAAAAGTTTTCATATTGATACTTATGAAATAATCCATAATACAATGAAGGACGCGGATAATAGAAGAAAGCAAATTTCCCTAAAATCTTATTCCCATAAGAATTATTAGAATAACAATCTAAATATACAGCATACCTACACAATTTATTTCTTAAAACCTTATCTAAATTTATTTTAATTAAATATACCATCTTACTTTTGCATACTTTAGCTTTTTCTATTCTCTTTAAGTATTTAACTCTATCCTCACTACCTTCCCACATACCCTTTATTAAATCTGTATATGTTTGAATTGTAATGTTCATCAAAGCTGTATCAATTGCGTTTTCATCATTTTTATCAATACCTAAATCAACTAATAAAGGATAAACATCATCGCCTCTCATTGTTTCATAAGTTGTTTGTGGTATAGAAAATATTTTCAATAATTTAAAAGAATATGGGTCTTTAAAATTATTTTCTACATATACACCCTTAAACCATTTTAAAGCATTTTGTTCAACTTCATTCTTTTGAGAAAATGAAATCAATGGAAAAAGTAGTAAGAAGAAAATAATTTTTTTCATTTAATCTTATTTTTCTGTAAGTAAACTTAATTGTTTAGAAGTTAGCGTAATTAATTTTGGATTTTCAATAACTTTAATAGAACCATCCATATATTCTAATTTTACACTAATTACTTTGAATGTTTCAACTAAATCAGTAAACCAAACATATTTGAAACTATATGAACCACTAATATTCTTCTCAATTGGTCCCACCCCCTTTACTGATTTTTGGGAACTACCCCTATCAGTTACTTTATCATTAACTGAGTTATAACCAACTATGTTAAATGTTACATATTTGATTGTCTTATTGGAAAGATTCTGAATTTCAAATGTAAAACTCGTTCCTTCAGTATATTCAGATTCATCATAAATACTATTTTTAAGTATAACGATACCTTTTGATTTACACGACTCTATAAATTTATATACATCACTTATAAGAGATTTATGATAACCTTCAGATAGTGATATGTTGTAATTTCTAAAGGAATCAGACTCATTGATGTTTGAAGTTAATAAATTTTCAAAATTACAATCTTTCGAAACTAAAATCACATTTTCTCTATATATAAAATACTTATTCCCTCTATATGCAATTTCGTAGTAATCAAATAGGCGGCCCGATTTCATTTTAAAAGACTTCACTCCAATTATAAAAATATTAGAATGTGGTGGGATTATAAAATCAGAACCATTTTTAAACCCTTCTGCATTTACTGAAGTAGATACATTTGCTTCATCTTCTGTTGTTATTCCAATAATATAAGTTGAATCAGTAATTTTCTTTTGTGAATAAGTTACTAATTGAATTGCACATATCAATATTAATAAGAAACCCTTCTTCATAATGTTCTTATTTTAAATAATAAAAAACCAACTCCAAACATAACATTGAAACCCGTTGATGTATAATCGGAAAGAGCAATGTTATATTTCATTGAATTTGAATAATAACTAATACCTCCTATCACACCAATTTCATATTCACTTTTATTATCACCAACCGAATATGTATTGTTTGGAGATAGGATTCCCGTTGCATCATAATAGGTTTGTTTATTTAACAAACCACCAATGCCTCCACCAAAATCAAAAAACAAATCATTACTATTCTTAAATGGTGTGCTCCTAATATATCCTAATACATACCTATCAGTAAAACCACCCAAACTCTTATCTCCGAAAAAAGTAGTTGGTGTTGATGGAGAAATGATATTAGTATAATCGGGTTTCCCAAATCCATTCATTGAACCTATAAAAAAGAATGTTCCTCTTTGGTTACCTAAAGCAAATCCAATTGGAGATTTTAAATCGCCCATATATGCTAAGTTAGCATAGTTCCTATATGGGATATATGTAGTTGGTTTATATAAAGGTTCTATTTGTTGAGAGTTCACAAATAATGGGATTAAGAATAATATGATTATTATTTTTTTCATATTTTAGATTTTAATTCTTCGACTTTAGCTTTCAATTCAACAATTAAGTCCAACCTTTTCATTTCAAACTCCCCCTTCATATTTTTATAATCATTCTCTAAATAATAGAGGGTATCCATATATAAATCAATTGCTGTTTCTATTTGCCCTTTATACTCCGCTTTCTTTGCTTCATCCCATTTCCCTTTGAATCTATGAGGTCCATTCCCTCCATTTGAAGCGACTCCACCTATTTGCTTAGATATTAGAGCTACTATTATTGCTACTATAGGAGAAAGAAGTAAGCTGATTGCAAAAGTGCTCCAATATCCTATTTCTCTATCCTTTCCTATATATCCAACTACGAATGCCGCAATAGTCCAAATTATCAAATACCCAAAAATTATGTTATCCATATAATTAATTTATTTAAATTTTTCCACCTAATGCTATATAAAGTTGAACTGTTTCTTTCATTGATTTTATTTGAGATGTAGTAATGTTCTTTATTTTATAATAATCTTTGCCTTCAAACTTAATTTTTGCAATTTTTGAATTAATTATTGCTTTTAATATATCATTAATGTTATTATCAGCAGTTTCATCAGACCATTCCCAAATCATTCCCCCATCACCATTATCAGTTTTAATTCTGTAAGGTATATAAGAATATGATTTATCATCTATTGAGAATTTATACTCTTTTATGAATAACCAATCATCGGCATAATATTGTGAAATAAGATGAAGAGGGGATACTTTCCCATTAGTTATACCAAAATAACAATAAAATGCATTTTCATTTACAAACGATGGGGCTGATTTTGGGATATACCATAGTGTTGCATCTTTATCAAATTCATCTTTTTTTATTCTAAAATTATTTTTTAAAGATTTTATTTCAGATTCAGATAAATTCGTATTTAAATTTAATTTCACTTCATTTTCTGCCGCTTTTCTCATTAAATTTTCTTTACTTATTTCTTCGTAAGCTAATATTTCTAATTTTTTAACTAATGTGTCATTAAGTTTATATTTAATGTTTTCTCTATTACTATTAAGAACATCAACATAAGTGTAATTTCTATAATTCAACTTCATCTCTTTGTGAATTTTTTTTGAAATTTCAAATCCAATACATCCCCAATAATATGCAGCTGAGTCGCTTTCATATTCTTTTATTTCAGAGCTATCTACTTTATCATAATCAACACTTCCCAAAAGTGATTTCTCATCAAAATGGTAAAGATTTTTATATTTATTTTTTTGAGTATTACAGCTTAAAATTGTGATTAGAGTAAGAAAATATAATATTTTCATAATTTTGTTTTATTTTTCTGAAATCTTTCTAAGAAGTTTAATAATAGTAGATATACCTTCTAAAAGAACACATAAACCTAATGTGGCCATTACACCTACTATTGCATATAATAAACCACCGAACCAACTTCCATTAAAAAACATTAATACCCCACTTAAAATTGAACCTATAATTCCTATTGTTTTAGTTGTAGGGATTATATCATTATCAAATTTATCTTCAGTTCTATGACCATAATCTACTTTTTTAGTTTCTTTAATTTGAAATGATTCACTACCCCCATTATTAATGAACATTTCATCTGAGCTGCTTTTTCCGAAATGCTTAGTTATATTATCTAAAACCCCACTACCAATAGAAGAGAAATAATTATTTTTTAATACCACTAAACACATTGAAATAGTTTCAAAATCCTCATTCTCATAGTTAGATATAAGTTTTCTAATTTGAGATTCGGATAGTTGATTGATATAATTTGTTGACATTATATATACTTTAATAAAACAATAAATTTATTGGGGTTATTGAAGTTAGTCAAATTCATTCGCATTGAAAATTATCTCAATATGATTAATATCCTACCCTTTAGAACGTAAGGTTTGGTTTTGGTTGAAAACATCTGTTTTTGATTAAATGGTCCTAAAATTAATGAGCTAAATCATTGAATTTCAGTCAAATAAGTCATTATATTATTTGTTTTTTATATGCGACTTTCGTAACTTTGGGTATAAAATCAACAAAAATGAACAAAATAGTATCTTATCTCAGATGTTCCACATCTTATCAGTTAGAAGGACACTCAATTGACAACCAAAGATTGAAAATTAAGCAATACTGTGACCTCCATAATTTGGTTCTAAGTGAGGAAATAGTAGATGAGGGGGTAAGTGGGAAAACCTCCAAAAGAGAGGGATATATGAGGTTATTAGAAATAGTAGAAAATGGAGGTTGTGATGGGGTTATCGTTTACTCACTCAGCCGTTTTAGTAGAAATACAATGGATACCCTATCCTCAATTGAAAAAATGAACCAAAAAGGGATAACCTTTCACAGTTTAAGTGAGAGTATTGATACCTCATCCCCCAATGGAAGGTTCTTTTTAACCATATTGTCATCACTTAGTCAATTGGAAAGAGAAATTACTTCTCAAAGGGTTACAGATGTTCTAAAAGGGTTAAAAATTACAAACAAACCATATTCAAACGATTTATATGGTTGGGATAAGGTGGATGGAAGTTTGGTTCAAAATGATGTGGAACAAAAGATGTTGAGAAAGATACTAAAAATGAGTAAATTAGGTTACTCAAATTATGAGATTGCAAAGTTCTTAAATGAAAAGGGATATAAAACAAAAAGAGGTGGTAAGAAGTTTTATTATGGAACAATTGATTATATAGTTAAATCAAAAGCAGCATAAATGAGTTTTAATAAACAAAATTAATATTATGAAAGAACCAATTTCTTACAAATACATAAAAATTGCTTTTGGTATTTTAATCGCAATTACTTTTTATTCTACATCAATAAATATCTATTCCAATTGGAGTAAACTATTTATTACTACCCCATTTATAATATTTTCAATTTTACCAATACTTTTACAAATTTCAATTTTATTTTATATTATTAAAATTAAGGATATTAGAAAGTTTATAATTGGATTTGCAATAATGGCAATTTTCGGAATGATTTATGAATATTTGCCACAATACAACGTATACCAAAAAGTTATAATTATCATCTCTTTATTTAATATAGTTATTATTGCTTATTTAATAAATACAAAAGATGTAAGAAATTGGGTTTCTCAGAATAATAACGAATCAAAGAAAACTTATAACAGAGAACTAACTTTTATATTCATTATTTATATTATTCTTTTAATATTTTTTAGTTGGATTTATAAAGAACAGATAAAGGCAAAATTAAGTGTTGAAAATACTTATAATATAAAATAGATAAGTTAATTATTCAATGCTTCTAAAGTCTTTATAAATTTTAAAATTGAATTTTGGTCTCTATTATAGGAACCAAAATCGATTGTATTATTTACGGCCGAAATTCCAAAAATGTGAGAGTTTATTATAATATTACCACTATATTCTGAAAATTTTAAACTAAAATCCCCAACATTTATAATATAATTAGTTTGAACTAAGAAGGCATTTTTTGAATTATAAATAAACCCTTTTTTGTCACTTTTAAAATTCTCCTTTATACTCAATTTTCTATTTATGAATAAATCTGCATTAGTAAATGCATTTTTTATAATTGAGTCATCCCCTTTATACAATGTTTTTATAATTTCTTTCACTCCAATAAACATATTAATCATTTCTTCTTCAGTAGCATTTTTCAAAGGGTCAAATCCCTTTTTTAAATAATAATCTTTAAGCATTTGTAATGTTTTATAATCTGACTTACGTTCTGAACTATTATTGTTAGAATAAAGAATTATGTGATTATCTAAAACATCTTTCTCAAATGTAAAAGTTGCAATATTTTCAGTTGTCTTTGTTTTATATGTTTTTGTAAAAGTTTCATCTAATTTGAAAAGATTTAAATCATTTGGAACTATAATTTTAGTATTGCTAACATTATATATTAGTGCATTTTGACTAAATAAAGGAAATGATGTAGTAAGGGAAATAAAGAATATAATTAGTTTTAATTTATTTTTCACTTTATTAATTTTAATTCAAATTAGTTAAATATTCATTCTCATTAATCAAATACTCCTTTGCTAAATAGAACACTTCACTATCATATACGAATTCAGTTCTTATTTTAGTAGTTTGATTTAAAACGGTCCTTACCAATTCGGTATCACTTCCAATCAAATCAATATAATTAGATTCTATTTGAGATTTGGTAACAATTTCATCAGAATAGCTATTTAATACAATTCTATATTCTTTTCTAAAAGATAATGGGATTTCAATTCCATTAGTATAATATTTTATATTCCTATATTTAATCTTATTATCTATGGGTATAGGTTGTTCATTAGTTACATTTAAATCTAATAAATGATAAACATAATAAACCAAAATCCCTAAAATAAAATATACTATATATCCTATCATATTTTTTTAAATTTTAAATGTCAAAATAAATCATCGATTACAACAGAACTTCCATATGATTTAGAAATTTTGTATAACCCATTTACTAACCTTTTATGTATATTATTATGAAAAATATCTTTATTATTTGTTGAAATTGATAAATTAAATATTGTTTTTAAATTACCCATTTTATTTGAAAGTACATTGGAAAATAGTAAACTCAAATTTTCTTTATCGCTTATATCTTTATATAATATTTTATTTGATTCGAAATCTAATTTCATATTCACGCTATCAAATCTAATAGAAGTTAGTTCTTTTAAATCAATGAAATAAATAATGAGTTCTCTCTTATCTTTAATACAATTTGTATTAAAGATAACTAAGTATTTACCATTAAATTGAAAACCACGTTGTTCACATTTGATTAATTCAAAATTTTTGTTCCTTTCTAAATTATCATAAAAATAAGTACTCAATTCAAACTTCGCCCAATCCTTCAATTCATTATTTTGTTGTGCAAATGATACAAATCTAAAATTTAATATTAATATAAATAAAACTGATAATTTAATTATATTAATAATTATATTTTTTCTGAAATTTAAATATTTAAATTTAGTCTTATTCATAATTAATTAATTTTAATCTTACTCAAATCTAAATCATCAACTTTGTGAATCATCCTATGGCAATTAGCACAAAGTAATATCAAATCCTTTTCAGTTGTTTTAGTCTCCCCATCCAACTTATGTAATGGAACTATATGATGTGCCTCAATAAACCCATCCCCTATCTTACCATATACCTTTGAATAGTTAAACCCACAATTTTCACAATATAAACTCCCATTTTCCTTTACGAACTGCTTTTTCTTATCCTCTATAACCTTTGAGTTTCTTTCTCTGTATCTGTGATATTTGTATAGAACCTTCCCTTCTTTCCTATCATTACTTTCTTCATCCTCATCCATTTCCCTAATTTCTGATGATATTTCTTCATTATTAGTTAAAGATTTAATCCCTTTTGCTAATTCACCTAATAACTCTCTTTGATTGAAGAACTCATTAAATACCTCCTCATCTAACTTACTACCCCCACCTAATCCCTTACCTATATATGTAGGGTCCCATTGTTTAAAATTCCCCAATTTCATTATAACTCCATTCTCATTCCTAAACTTTTCAAACTCAACCTTATTGGAAACAATTGGGAGTTTATTAAGGGTATCTGATAGTTCTGCAACCTTTGGGTCATTCTTTTGAATCTTATTCCCATTATGGTTTAGGTATAAATCTAAACATAGTATAATCTCATCTCTTAACCATTTTGGGCTTCTCATATTTCAATTTTAATTTTTTAATGAATTCGTAAAATTCTCCACCTTTTAACAATGATTTTTCACCCCAAAACCTATAAAGATTCCATATATTATACTTCTTTCTAAATTTAATATATGTTTCTCTTTTTGTAGGAATCCTAAGTTCATTTTTAAATACATTTTCTAACTCATCTTTTACATAATCAATATTCATCCAATATTGTTCTATTTTTACACTTTTGAATTTTGTAGATGGGATACCAACCAATTCTTTAATTCCTATCTGAATTGTCCCATAGTTATTCATTACATAATCATAGTATTTTCTGTATTTTTCTCTAAATCCACTTTTATCAATTTTTACAGATACTTTTAATTTCCCTTCATTTATTTGAGTTAAATATCTTTTTAGTTGCTCATTAAATTCAATTGATGTTTGAATGTATTTTTTATTATATTCTGTATAATTTGGAAGTCTCAGTTTTCCAAATATTTCTTCACACCTTTTAAAAATTGATTCTCTCGGATGATGCCTATCAACTACTATTGGTTTGTAATTAAACCCTTCAGCAATATATAATTTTTCTTTTTCTTTTGTTCTTTTTAAATAATAATCGCGCGTAGTTAAACCTAATATTTCAATCAATATTTTTTGTTTTGGAATATAGAAGTCGGGTTCAAAAGTTCCTATTTTGAATGGTTCAAATTTATATTTTATTTTATTGAAATGTAGAATAGTAAAGAAAATGAATTCATAGTTTGAAGTTAAGTATACTCCCTTATCATCCCTATAATAATATTCTGTGTTTATTCCTAATTCAGTTATTATTTCTCTGAACTTAGATACCCCACCATTATCTCTCAAAATAGTGTGAACCTTTTTGAGTAATTTATCATTAGAATTACTCATATCTGTAAATGAAAAGAACCCTAATTCTTCATTTTTACTTTTAATTATTCTTTTACATTCTTTAATAGTTAATTTTATTGGAGACCCCCCATTTCCTCCAAACTCTCCAAATAATTTGAATTTAATATCTGATATTGATTTGGTATATACTTTTCTACCTATGTTATGTGGTGTTGGAAACCAATATCTAATTTGATGTAGTTCTTTTACATCTTTGAAATTCTTATACTTACGAATCTTTATTTCTAAATTAGTTTTTGTATTTAAAATCAAATCATTAACATAGTAAGAATCTTTTACCTCATTATAGTAAAATTCAAACCTTCTACCAATTGTATCAAATTTGTATAGTTTAACATCATTGATGTTTGATTTAGGAACTTTATTCATTTCTATTTAATCAATTCTTTCATCTTCTTTTTAAACTCATCTCTACTTTATCCTCAACCTTATCCTTTTTAATCTTACCTCCCTTTGGGCCTATAAATTCACCTTTACCCATAAATGCTCCCATTGTCTGAAATTCCTCTTTCACTTTAACTCTCAGTGAATTTACATAATATTTGAAGATTAGTTCCTTATCAATATGGTTGTATATGATTTTTTAAACCATTAAATTTCAAATGATTATATACAAACCAAAAAAGCAATAATTCCTTAATTTCGGTGGGGTAATTGGTGGGGTGTACAATTATTGAAAAAAGCCATTGTATAAAACATTGAAATACAATGTAATACAAAGGCTTTATTTTATATGGTCGGGTGAACAGGATTTGAACCTGCGACCACACGCCCCCCAGACGTGTACGCTACCGGACTGCGCTACCACCCGATACCTCAATTTTTGACCTATTAGACTGATTTTGAGTCTAAAAACCCAGGATTTTGGGTGCAAATATAACCCTAAATAGAAAAATCGAGGTATATTGCATTCAAATTATTATTGACCTGATGACAATTCTTCTAAGACAAGTCAAAATTGCAGATCCAAGGTCGCCTCATAACGGGTTGGTTAGAGACATTTTAATACAAGACGATCAAATCGTTTCCATCATCGAAAAATATACTGGTAAAGCAGATCAAGTAGTTGAATTAGCGAATGCTATAGTAAGCCCTGGTTTTGTAGATCCTTTTGTACAATTTTGCGATCCAGGAATGGAACATAGAGAAACTTTAACCACAGGAGCTGCTGCAGCTCAAAATGGTGGATTTACAACTGTATTTGTCCTACCCAATACACAACCAGTGATTGATAATAAATCTCAGGTTACTTATATCAAACAACATAGTCAGGATTTACCTATTCATGTTTTACCCATCGGTGCACTTTCCAAAAAAGTAGAAGGCAAAGATTTAGCAGAAATGATTGACATGCATAACAATGGAGCGATTGCTTTTAGTGATGGTTTGTATCCAGTTCAATCTACCCTCTTATTTTTAAAAGCGCTACAATATGTAAAAGCTTTTGATGGTGTGGTGATTCAAATGCCTATTGATAAAAGCTTAGGCAGTTTAGGATTGATGAATGAAGGTATCCTATCCACTAAATTGGGATTACCTGGCATACCAGCCATAGCAGAAGAATTAATTATTTCAAGAGATATTGAATTACTTAAATACACGCAATCCAAATTGCATATTACAGGTGTAAGTACCGCAAAAGGTATTGCTTTAATCGCCAATGCAAAAAAAGAGGGATTACAAATTACTTGTAGCGTAACGCCTTATCATTTATTTTTCACGGAGGATGATTTAAAAGATTACGATACTTTATTAAAAGTTTTCCCACCATTAAGAACTAAAGCAGATCAGAAAGCTTTATTGGCTGCGATAGAAACTGGTGTGGTGGATTGTATTAGTTCACATCATATGCCGCAGGATTGGGATGGTAAAACCATTGAATTTGAAAATGCAAAAGCGGGAATAGCATGTATTGAAACAAGTTTTGCTACCCTACATCACTTGCTACCTAAATTAACAGAACAACGTTTGGCTGAATTATTTTCCACCAATACGAGAAATATATTTGGACTCGCTTCTGCTGCCATTGACGAAGGGGCTATTGCAGAACTAACCCTGTTTAGTAAAAAAGAAATTACCCAAATTTCAAAGTCAAATTCTAAAAGCAAATCGGCCAACTCTCCTTTTTGGGACATTAAATTAAATGGTAAAATTTTGGGAAGTCTTTCAAAGGGTTCGATCAATTTAAATAAATAATCAAAAAATATATAATGGAAACTAAAGTTACAACGCATATCGTTAAAGGATTAATGTTAAGTGCATTATCAATTATATTTAGCATAGTTGTTTATGTGTTTAATTTATATGAAATTACTTGGTTAAATTGGATCAATACTGCCATTTTAATGGGAGGATTAATTTACGGCAACATCTTATATGCCAATCAAAACAATAACCACGTAACTTTTGGTAATTTATTTGCACATGGGTTTAAAACCACCGCGGTCGTAATTGTTATTACGACTATTTACACAGTGCTTGCGTTTAAATTGTTATTTCCAGACATGGTAGATAAAATCATAGATATTTCTAGAAAACAAATGGAGAAAAATCCAAAAATGACCGATGAGATGATTGAGCAAGCCATAACCATGACTAAAAAATTCTTTATGCCTTTTGCCATTGGTGGAACCATATTAGGTACTGGATTTATGGGTGCCGTTGCTTCTTTGATTGGAGCAGGTATAGCTAAAAAAAATCCAGTAGATCCATTTAACACTCCTACTGCTTAATAATTCAACATGCAAATTTCTGTTATTATACCATTATTAAATGAAGCCGATTCCTTACCTGAATTAATGCAGTGGATTGATCGAGTAATGAATACCCATAACTATTCTTATGAAGTGATTATGGTAGATGATGGTAGTGATGACAATAGCTGGGAAACGATTTCAAATTTAAGAGTTCAATATCCCCATTTAAAAGGAATTAAGTTTCAACGTAATTACGGTAAATCTGCAGCTTTAAACGAAGGCTTTAAATTGGCCCAAGGAGATGTGGTCATTACCATGGATGCAGACTTGCAAGACTCTCCGGATGAGATTCCTGAATTGTATGATATGATTGTTCAGGAAGGTTATCATTTAGTGAGTGGCTGGAAAAAGAAAAGATATGATAATACTTTTACAAAAAACATACCGTCAAAAATATACAATGCCGTAGCTAGAAAAAGTTCTGGTATTGTTTTACACGATTTTAATTGTGGAATTAAGGCCTATCAATTAAAAGTAATCAAAAGCATTGAAGTGTTTGGTGAGATGCATAGGTATATCCCTATTTTGGCTAAGTGGGCGGGATTCAAAAAAATTGGCGAGAAAGTAGTGGTGCATCAAGCCCGAAAATATGGAACGACGAAATTTGGTTGGGAGCGTTTTGTAAATGGCTTTTTAGATTTAATGACCATTCAGTTTTTATCAAAGTTTGGGAAAAAGCCCATGCAACTTTTTGGGTTAGTGGGTACTTTATTTTTCCTCATTGGATTTATTTCGGCGGGAACCATCCTATTTGATAAAATACTAGATGCTAATTATGCTGTGACCAATAAACCTACCTTCTTTATTGCCATTACAGCAATGATTATTGGGGTTCAATTATTTTTAGCTGGATTTATTGCTGAATTGGTGAACAGAAATGCACCTGATAGAAACACTTATTTAGTAGAAGAGATATTAGGGTTCAATAGTTAATCTGCTACCCAAAATTTCAATGAAAAAGAAACTTATCATTATTGGACCCGCTTGGCCCTTAAGAGGTGGTTTAGCTACTTTTGATGAGCGTTTGGCTAGCCAATTTATGCAGGAGGGTTTTGAGGTGACCATTTATACGTTCTCTTTACAATACCCCAATTTTTTATTTCCAGGAAGTACGCAATATTCCGAAGAGCCAGCACCTACAAATTTAAAAATTAAAGTGTGCATCAATTCAATCAATCCATTTAATTGGATCAAAATTGGCAATGAACTAAGAAAATTAAAACCTGATTTTATAGTAGTGCGTTTTTGGATGCCTTTTTTTGGACCTTGTTTAGGTACCTTACTTCGCATAGTGAAATGGAATAAATTCACGCAAAATATTTGTATAGCAGATAATATTATACCACACGAAAAAAGACCTGGTGATACCTTATTAACAAAGTATTTTATTAAACCCATACATAGGTTTGTTACCATGAGTGAATTGGTGAATAAGGATTTAGCTTCTTTAACGACAACTCCATCTACGAATATAGTGCACCCTATTTATGATACTTTTGGCGAGATCATTACCAAAGATGCCGCAAGAAAACATTTACAATTACCACTGGAGGATAAAATAATTTTATTTTTCGGATTTATTAGAAAATATAAAGGCTTAGACCTCTTGTTGGAAGCGATGAATGATGAAAGAATTAAGGGGGCTAATATTAAATTATTGGTGGCTGGCGAATTTTACGACGACCCCTCTTTTTACAAAGAAATTATTCAGCAATATAATTTGGAGGCGTCGCTTTTTTTAAGAACTAATTTTATTAATGACAGCGAAGTAAAATATTATTTATGTGCAGCCGATTTTGTAATACAGCCTTATAAATCGGCTACGCAAAGTGGAGTGACTCCTTTGGCGTATCATTTTGAGAAACCCATGCTTGTTACTAATATTGGAGGATTGCCAAGTTTGGTTCCACATTTAAAAGTAGGGGTTGTTGCAGAGCCTAATCCTACTGCTATTGCCGCTGGTATTATGACTTTGTATGAATTAGGCGAAACCCATTTTTTGAAGCATCTTTGTGAAGAAAAAAAGAAGTACGGTTGGGATAAACTAACTGCTGCTATCACTCAAAATAATAAGCAATAAGCATGCTATTTCGAAGCAAAGCACCTTTAAGAATTGGATTGGCTGGCGGTGGTACGGATGTAAGCCCTTACAGCGATGAATTTGGTGGAATTATTTTAAATGTAACTTTATCCTTATTCGCACATACTACTATTGAATTAATCGATGAGCCATTAATTGTTATTGAGTCAATAGATAAAAATGAAACGCAAAGTTTTGAATTAACAACTACCCTACCCATAGACGGCACTTTAGATTTAGTAAAAGGTGTTTACAATCGTATCCAAAAAGATTATCCATTTTCATTAAGAGGTTTTAAGATTTCTACCAAAGTAGACGCGCCCGCTGGAAGTGGGTTAGGCACTTCCTCAACTTTAGTGGTTTCTATATTAGGGGCATTCAAAGAAATGTTGAAGTTCAAGTTAAATGAATATGAAATAGCTCATTATGCTTATGAAATAGAAAGATCGGATTTAGCATTGGCTGGAGGGAAACAAGACCAGTATGCAGCCACTTTTGGGGGGTTTAATTTTATGGAATTTTCTGCTAATGATAAAGTAATTGTAAACCCCCTTCGTATACGTCAAGATTATATCAATGAATTAGAAAATAATTTGGTCTTGTATTTTACTTCTTCTACCAGAGAATCTGCCACCATTATTAAAGAGCAACAAAAAAATGTGTTGGAGAAAAATGTGAAAAGCATCGAAGCCATGCATCATTTAAAAGATCAGGCCAAAAGAATGAAAGAGGCTTTATTGATGGGGCAAATAGATACGATTGGTGAAATTTTGGATTATGGCTTTCAACAAAAAAAAGATATGGCTTCCAATATATCCAATGAGGCCATTGAAAAAATATACCATGCAGTTAAAAAAGCTGGGGCTACAGGAGGCAAAATTAGTGGTGCCGGTGGTGGAGGTTTTATGATTTTTTACTGCCCTAAAAATACCAAGCATAAAGTAATTGAAACTTTAGAGACTTTAGGAGGAACCATTAAACAATATAGTTTTACCGAACATGGTTTAACCACTTGGACCATTTCCAATTAATCTATTTATCTTTGAAGGAACAATGAATGTAAATAATAAGTATGCAAACTAAAATAAACGAAATTATAGCGGCCTCTGTGGAGGTAAAAAGTCAAATATTAAAAGACCCCGCTTTTTGCGCTAAAATAGAAGAGGCTATCCATATAATTACCGCTGCCTTTAAAAAGGGAAATAGTGTCTATTTTGCGGGTAATGGCGGTAGCGCTGCTGATGCTCAACACTTGGCAGCAGAATTTTCGGGACGATTTTATAAAGATCGCAAGGCATTGCCTTCTGAAGCATTGCATTGTAATACTTCCTATTTAACGGCAGTAGCCAACGATTATAGTTATGATGTTATTTATTCAAGATTATTGGAAGGATTAGCTAAGCCAGGTGATGTGTTAGTAGGAATTAGTACATCTGGTAATTCTGGAAATATTGTAAAGGCCTTTGAGAAATGTAAAGAGTTAAAAGTAAGTACTATTGGTTTTACAGGAGCGGGTGGAGGTAAAATGACAGCGCTAAGTGATTTGCTTTTAAATGTACCTTCTACTGATACGCCAAGAATACAAGAAAGTCATATCCTTATTGGGCATATTATTTGCGAATTGGTTGAAAAAAATATATTTGGTTAATGGAAGCCATCGTATTAGCTGGCGGTTTGGGTACCAGATTAAGGTCGGTGGTACCAGATTTGCCTAAATGTATGGCGCCTATTAATGGAACTCCTTTCCTCTCCTATTTAATGGATCATCTAACTGCTCAAGGAGTTACTAAATTTATATTTGCTTTAGGCTATAAATCAGATGAGTTTATTCATTTTTTAAATACTAAACTCCCTAATAATAATTTTAGTATTGTTATTGAAGACGAGCCTTTAGGCACTGGAGGAGCCATCAAATTAGCCATCAGTAAAGCCAACACTAAAGATATCATTGCATTAAATGGAGACAGTTTGTATAAAGTTAATTTGAAGCAATTGATGCAATTTCATGTGGAGCATAATTCCGATTGTACTTTGGCACTTAAGCCGATGCATCAATTTGAGCGTTACGGTTCTGTAGCAATTAATGATAATAAAAGTATTGCCTCTTTTAAAGAAAAACAATTTATGGAATCGGGCTTCATCAATGGTGGTGTGTATGCTTTAAATGTAGCTTCTTTTTTAGCCAAACCCTTACCTATCAAATTTTCTTTGGAGAAAGATTATTTAGAAAAATATGCACCGCAAGGAAAGTTTTATGGAAATGTACAGGGAGCCTATTTTATTGATATTGGCATACCAGAAGATTTTGCCAAAGCACAAATAGAATTACTTTAATTGAAAATTTAATACATGTTTGATTTTAAAAATATTGAGGCGGATTGGACTTTGTTTCTAGATAGAGATGGGGTTATCAATTTTGAACAACGCAACGATTATGTGAAAAAATGGGAGGAGTTTAAATTTTACAATGAAAGCTTAGAAGCACTACCCCTATTGGCTAATAAATTCTCGACCATTGTTATTACCACCAATCAAAAAGGGGTAAGTAAAGGATTAATGACAGAAGCCGATTTATCGGATATTCACGAACATATGGTGATTGAAATCAATAAAGTTAATGGCAGAATTGACCATATTTTTTATTGTACCGATTTTGACAATGAATCTTTTAATCGTAAACCTCAACCGGGCATGGCTTTTCAAGCTAAGGAGAAATTTCCTTCTATTCAATTTGAAAAATCTATCATGATAGGCAATAGAACCAGTGATATGGAATTTGGACGTAATGCAGGGTTGCACACTGTATTTTTAGCTACCACCCACCCTGAAACTATTTTCCCTAATCCTTTGATAGATTATAGGTTTAATAACTTATTGGAATTTGCTCAAGCCCTTTAAAAATTAGTCTAATTTAAGAACTGCTAAGAAAGCTTCTTGTGGAATTTCCACATTGCCTATTTGTCGCATTCTCTTTTTACCCTCTTTTTGCTTTTCTAATAATTTACGCTTACGGCTTATATCACCACCATAACATTTCGCAGTTACATCCTTACGCATTGCGCTGATGTTTTCACGTGCTACTACTTTAGCACCAATAGCTGCTTGAATAGCAATTTGGAATTGTTGCTTGGTCAATAACTCTTTTAATTTTTCACAAAGTCTACGACCAAAATCAGAAGCTTTACCTCTATGTATTAATGCACTTAAGGCATCTACTTTTTCTGCATTTAATAAAATATCCATCTTCACAATATCGGCATCTCTAAAACCTATTTGACTATAATCAAAGGAAGCATAGCCTCTGGTTTGACTTTTTAATTTATCATAAAAATCAAAAACGATTTCTGTCATTGGCATTTCAAAAATCAATTCCACCCTTGTTGGGGTTAAATAACTTTGATTCATTAAAATACCTCTCTTACTTAAACAAAGGGTAATGATGTTTCCAATATAATCAGGAGCAGTAATAATTTGTGCACGAATATAAGGTTCTTCGATATGCTCAATTTTTACTGGATCGGGCATTTCAGAAGGATTGTTCACTATAATTTTTTCACCTCTTGTGGTATAGGCTATAAAGCTTACGTTAGGGACAGTGGTTATTACTGTTTGATTAAATTCTCTTTCTAAACGTTCTTGGATAATCTCCATGTGAAGTAATCCTAAAAATCCACATCTAAAACCAAATCCTAAAGCTTGAGAAGTTTCTAATTCAAAAGTTAAAGAAGCATCATTCAATTGTAATTTTTCCATACAATCTCTTAACTCTTCAAACTCATCTGTATTCACTGGATAAATACCCGCAAAAACCATGGGCTTTACTTCTTCAAAACCATTAATCATTGGACCAGGATTATTGGCAAGCGTAATGGTATCTCCCACTTTTACTTCTTTCGCAACTTTAATTCCTGTTATAATATAACCCACATCACCTGCTCTCACTTCTGCTTTAGGCGTCATGGCTAATTTTAAAACGCCTACTTCATCTGCATTGTAATCTCGGCCTGATGCAACAAAACGAATCTTGTCATTCTTTTTTAATACCCCATTCATAATTCGATAGTAAACAATAATACCGCGGAAGCTATTAAATACACTATCAAAAATCAAAGCTTGCAATGGTGCTTCCGGGTCGCCCACGGGTGCTGGAATACGTTCGCAAATGGCTTGTAATATTTCTTCAATACCTATGCCCGAACGTCCACTGGCTAATAAAATATCTTCTTGCTTACAACCTATTAATTCAATAATTTGATCGGTAACTTCTGGAATTTTAGCACCATCCATATCAATTTTATTAATCACTGGTATAATTTCTAAATTATTATCCAATGCCAAATATAAATTGCTAATGGTTTGTGCTTGGATACCTTGTGAGGCATCTACTAATAATAAAGCACCTTCACAGGCAGCTAAAGCTCTACTTACTTCATAACTAAAATCAACGTGACCGGGCGTATCAATTAAATTATAGGTATAGGTGATTCCTTTGTGAACATAATTAATTTGAATCGCGTGACTCTTAATGGTGATCCCTTTTTCACGTTCTAAATCCATATCATCCAACACCTGATTCATCATTTCACGTTCGGTAATCGTTTTAGTATGTTCTAATAAACGATCGGCCAAAGTACTTTTACCGTGATCAATGTGAGCGATGATACAAAAATTTCTAATATTCTTCATGTAAGTGAAAGTAGGCTTTTAAAATCTATTTAAGTGCATTGATAATGGCTGCAAATTCAGTGGCTATTAAGGACGCACCTCCTACTAAACCTCCATCTACATCGGGTTGTGAAAATAATTCTTTGGCATTAGAAGCTTTAACACTTCCGCCATATAGTATAGATATTTCTTGAGCAATGGCTTCGCCATATTTAGCAGCCAAACTACTTCTTATAAATGCATGAATTTCTTGTGCTTGCTCACTGCTTGCAGTTTTTCCAGTACCAATAGCCCAAATAGGTTCATAGGCAATAACCACTTTAACAATTTGTTCAGCACTTAAATGAAACAATCCGTTTTTTAATTGGGCTTCTACAAAAGTATTTTGGGTACCTGCTTCTCTAATGGCTAATGGTTCACCACAACAAAAAATGGGAGTACTATCAATTGCCAAAACTGCATTTAATTTTTCTGCTAATAAAGCATCTGATTCTGCAAAATATTCACGACGTTCAGAGTGGCCTAATACAATATGTTTAACGCCTACCGAAGCCAACATAGGTGCACTAATTTCACCGGTATACGCACCTGTTGATTTTTGATGACAGTTTTGAGCTGCTACAAATACATTGGATTGATTGGCTAATTTTTCTACCGCCAATGGGATATAAATAGCGGGCACTGCAAAAATGGCTTCTTGATGTGCTTGTAAGGAATGTGGGGTAGCTAATAATTCGTTAAGTAATTGACTGGCTTCGGCACTAGTTAAATTCATTTTCCAGTTGGCTGCGGCGATTTGTTTTCTCATAAATATTCAAAAATGGTTGAAATAATGGCTGTTATTTTAGCGCTGCGAAGGTAATCAAATTTTATGGCTAAAAACCCCAAATTTGGGAACTGTTTGAATCCATTAAGAATGTGTATTTTCCTTATACAAATGCTTTAAAACAAGCTTTTCGGCCTCTGTAATTGTAAAACCTTTTAATTTTTTCCAATTGTTTAAATCACTGATGGCTTTGTCATATTGATACCCCGGGAGAATCCCCCAGGTGAAATTGGGCAAATTTTTAGGTAATAATCCATTCCCAAATATATTAGCACTTACACCAATATAAGAACCAGTATTAATACTAGATTGAATGGCAAAACGGCTATAATCTCCCATGAGCATACCCATTTTTTGTCCTACTTCCTCCCATTCTTGTTTGAACTCATTCCACATTTGTACTGTACCTGCCGTATTTTTAAGATTGCTATTGCAAGTGCCCGCTCCAATATTACACCAATTGCCAATGATGCTATCTCCTAAATAACCTTCATGCCCTTTGTTCGAAAATCCCATGAGCACCGAATTCTTAATCTCACCTCCTGCCAAACAATATGGCCCAATGGTGGTAGCTCCATAAATACTTGCATTCATTTTTACCACCCCTTTTTGACCCAAAACAAAAGGACCTCTAATGGAAGTTCCTTCCATTACAATAGCATCTTTTCCAATGTAAATAGGACCTTCACTTGCATTTAAATTAGAACATGAAACAGTGGCACCTTCTTCTATAAATATATTTTCTGGATGCACTACTTTATTACTGCTATCTATGGGTTGACTTTTTCTTTTCCCTTTAACCCATTGAAAGTCTCTTTCAATCCACTTGGCATGCAAGTAAAGCAATTGAATTTGATCTTGCACAAAAGACACTTCTTGATAGGTAATGGGTGGCAAACTGGCCAATAATATTTTCTGAAAAGACCGCTCTTTGGACTTTGTAGCGATCCATTTTCCAGTATCACTCATTAATTTCTCCCCCTCTTTAAGTGAATTTATTTGGGTAATGAGTTTTTCATTGGGAAGGCAGGTAATATTGATAAAAAAAAGTGATTCCTCTGTTTTTAAAAACGAACTGTCCTCCAATAACACTTGTAAATAATTAGCGGTATAAATGCCACAGGGTTCATTTAGCCATTGTTCCCATCTTTCTTGTATAGTATAAATGCCTACTCTTATATTAGCCAATGATTGAGTTAAACTAAAGGGGTAAAAATTCCCCCTATCTGCTATATCCACTAACACGTAACGCATTTTCTATCATTTATAACGTAAAATTAGACAAAGTTTTATCAAAATGCAGAACTTCCTAACGCGTGTTCATTTTATGCTTATTTTTGTGCTCTAATATTTATCATTATGCAATTCGGAACATTTAATTATCCTAGTCCTATTAATGAACCAGTTTTAAGCTATGCACCAGGTTCAGCCGAAAAATTGGCCTTAAAACAAGCCATCGTTAACCTAAAGAAAAAATCTTTAGACATTCCCATGGTGATTAATGGTAAGGAAGTAAGGACTGGAATAACTAAGTCTATTCATCCTCCACACGAAATAAAACATACCCTAGGTCATTTTCATGTAGGTACTAAAAAGGAAGTGAATTTAGCCATTGCAGCTGCTTTAAAAGTAAGAACCTCTTGGGCCAATATGAATTGGGAAGCAAGAGCCCATATATTTTTAAAAGCTGCAGATTTATTAGCGACCAAATATCGTTTTGAAATGAACGCTTCTACTATGCTTGGACAAAGTAAAAATTGCTTCCAAGCAGAAATTGATGCAGCTTGTGAACTCATAGATTTTTTAAGATTCAATGTTCATTTTTTAAGTGAGATTTATCAACAACAACCAGTTTCCTCTACAGGGATTCATAATAGAATGGAATATCGTGGACTAGAAGGATTTGTTTTAGCCATCACTCCATTTAACTTTACAGCTATTGGTGGAAATTTACCAGCTTCTGCAGCCATGTGTGGCAATGTGGTGGTATGGAAACCAGCCAATACTCAAATTTATTCTGCTCAATTATTTATGCGTATTTTAAAAGAAGCAGGTTTGCCAGATGGCGTTATTAATATTGTTTATGTAGATGGGCCAACGATTGGTGCTACTTGTTTTGCACATCCTGATTTTGCGGGTGTACATTTTACAGGTTCTACAGGCGTATTTAATTTTATGTGGAAACAAATTGGCGAAAATATTTCTAAGTATAAATCTTATCCAAGAATAGTTGGTGAAACAGGAGGTAAAGATTTTGTAATGGTACACGAGTCAGCAGATGTGGATACAGTGGTTACTGCATTAGCTCGTGGTGCGTTTGAATACCAAGGTCAAAAATGTTCGGCTGCTTCTCGTGCTTATTTACCAAGTAATATTGCACCAGCGATAAAAGAAAAATTAGCTAAAGCAATCAAAAGCATGAAGATGGGTACGGTGGAGAATTTTTCCAACTTTATCAATGCAGTGATTGATGAAAAATCTTTTGACAATATCGTGAATTATATCAATCAAGTAAAGAAAGATAAAAAAGCAAAAATTTTAATAGGTGGGAATTATAGTAAAAAAGATGGTTATTTTATTGAACCTACCGTTATTGAAACCACCGATCCAAAATATACCACCATGTGTGAAGAAATTTTTGGCCCAGTGCTTACCATTTATACCTACCCTGCAGCCGAATATGAAGCAACTTTAAAAATGCTCGACAGCACTTCCAATTATGCACTTACCGGTGCCATTATTGCTCAGGATAGAAAGGCCATAGAATTAGCTACCGTTAAATTAAGACATGCAGCTGGCAATTTCTATATCAATGATAAGCCTACTGGAGCCGTGGTAGGACAACAACCTTTTGGGGGTGCCAGGGGTTCTGGAACCAATGATAAAGCTGGAAGTATGTTGAATTTATATAGATGGTTGAGTGCAAGGACCATTAAGGAGACCTTTAACCCTCCAACAGACTACCAATACCCATTTTTAAAAGAAGCATAAGACCCTGTTTTTTAGGCTTATTTTAATATAGAAATCAGTATATTTGCTGCTCAAAATTAAAAGGACTGTGGCCCAAAAATTTTCTAAAGAAACCTATCTCTATTGGTACGAGCTAATGCAGTTAATCCGCCAATTTGAATTAAAATCGGAGGAGATGTATAAAATGGCGGGTAAAATCCGTGGATTTTATCATGCTTATGTTGGACAAGAAGCTATAGCTGCTGGCTGTATGACGGCTACTAATCAAGAAGATCCTTTTATTACCGGATACCGTGACCATGGTTTGGCTTTGGCAAAAGGCGTTAGTCCTAATGCTGGTATGGCAGAATTATATGGTAAGGCTACGGGTATTTCAAAAGGTAAAGGAGGCAGTATGCACTTTTTTAGTAAGGAGCATTATTTTTATGGAGGTCATGGTATCGTTGGAGCTCAAATAGGTACAGGCGCAGGATTAGCTTTTGCAGAACAATATCGTGGGTCTAAAAATATAGTGGTTTGTTTTTTTGGAGACGGTGCTGCAAGACAAGGGATGCTGCATGAAGTATTTAATTTGGCCATGCTTTGGAAATTACCTGTCATATTTGTTTGTGAAAATAACAATTATGCCATGGGTACTTCGATAGAAAGAACCAGTAATGTTATTGATATTTATAAATTAGCAGATGCCTATGAAATGCCTGCTGATAAATTAGACGGAATGTCGCCCGAAGCAGTGCATGAAGGAATTGCTAGAGCTGCTAAAAGAGCGCGTGAAGGAGATGGACCTACCCTTTTGGAAATGAAAACATATCGCTACAAAGGGCATTCGGTATCTGATCCACAAAAGTATCGTTCTAAAGATGAAGTAGAAGAATACAAGGATCAAGACCCTATTACAAAAGTATCCAAGACCATTTTAGAAAATAATTATGCATCTGTTACTGAGTTAAAAGCCATTGATGATAAGATAGCTGCTATTGTTGAAGCCTCTGTAAAATTTGCAGAGGAAAGTCCTTGGCCAGATGATAACGAGTTATTAAAAGATGTATATATTGATTCATCTTATCCATTTATTGTTGATTAATTTTTAATAAAAAAACATGAGCGAATTACACCAAGAGAAACATCCATTTTTAGATTTTGTAAAAAACAATCAAAAAACACTTACTTATGCGTTAACCATAGTAGTGCTGGTGATTGCTGGTTACTTTGGTTACACGGAGTTATACCAAAATCCTAGAGAAGCCAAAGCGGCGGATGCGATGTATACTGCTGAGAAATATTTTGCAATAGATTCTTCTAATTTAGTTTTAAATGGAGATGGTGCCAGTAAAGGAGTATTGTATGTGATTAAACAATACAGTGGAACCCCTTCTGCTAATTTGGCAAAATATTACGCAGGTATCAGTTATTACAGATTGAATGATTTTAATAAATCTATTGAATATTTAAAAGATTTTTCAACCTCTTCTAAGCAAGTTCAAGCCATTGCCTATGGTACCATTGGGGATGCTTATTCTGAATTGAAAAAGAATGATGATGCGATTAGCTATTATAAAAAAGCGGGCGGTCATTTTCCCGAAGACGAAGCTATTTCTTCTGAGTATTTGTTTCGTGCAGCATCTTTATTAGAATTAAACGGTAAGGCCGACGAAGCCGTTACAATTTTCAAAGACATTAAATCTAAATACCCTAAATCTGAAAAAGGATTTAGCGCAGATAAATATATTAACAGATTGAAGGTTCAACCTTAATCAGCTGTTTTAAGCACTTGAAAAAAGGCATTCTCCACCAAATGTGGAGAATGCCTTTTTAAATTAAACCATTATTTAAGCTACAATTGTTATTTTTGAGTATGACTGTACAGCTATTTATTCCTTGTTTTATGGATCAATTGTATCCCAATGCTGCTTTTAATACAATCAAAGTATTAGAAAAAGCAGGCTGTACTGTTAAATACAACGAAAAGCAAACCTGTTGTGGTCAACCTGCATTCAATGCTGGATTTTGGGGGGAATCAAAAGATGTTTGTACCAAATTTGTTCAAGATTTTTATGGCACTGATTATATAGTAAGCCCTAGTGCTAGTTGTACCGGATTTGTGAGAAACAACTATGGAAAAATATTTGAAAACAATGCTTTTCAAAGTCCTGCTAAAAAAGTAGCCAATCGAATGTATGAGTTATCTGAATTTTTAGTGAAAGTATTAAAAGTAACAGATGTAGGAGCAAGCTTGGAAGGAAAAGCCACTTATCATGATAGTTGTTCTGGTTTAAGAGAATGTAATATTAAACAAGAACCGCGTGAGTTACTAGCTGCTGTAAAAGGATTGGAATTAATTGAAATGAACGAAACAGAATCTTGCTGTGGCTTTGGTGGAAGCTTTGCTGTAAAATATGATACCATTAGTGTTTCCATGGCCGATCAAAAAATTGACAATGCCATTAAAACAGAAGCCGAATATTTAATTAGTACCGATTTAAGTTGTTTGATGCATATCGAAGGACGCTTAAAATTCAATGGTCAAAATTTAAAGGTCATGCACTTGGCGGATGTATTGGCGAGCGGTTATTAAGTCGCTTTTAATAAATAATTTATTCATACTCTTTTATGGCTTATTGGTTAATCAAATCAGAACCTTTCAAATACTCTTGGGAACAATTCAATAAAGACAAGAAAACTTTTTGGGATGGTGTAAGAAACTATCAAGCTAGAAATAATTTAAGATCCATGAAAAAAGGAGACCTCGCTTTTTGGTACCATAGCAATGAGGGCATGGAGATTGTAGGAATTGCCAAAGTGGTGAAAGAAGCTTATCAGGATCCTACTACCGAAGAAACCGCTTGGTTGGCAGTTGATTTTGCGCCGCATCAAAAATTAAAGCATCCCGTTAAATTATCGGACGTTAAAGCCAATACCAATTTGGCCAATATGGCTTTGGTAAAATTAGGTCGATTATCGGTACAGCCTGTTACCGATAAGGAATGGAAGGAAGTAATGAAAATGAGTGAAGGAAAATAAATTCACTTATTTAAAAAAGGTATAGCCAATTAAAATAGCAATCACCACACCTATGATGTCGGCAAATATACCGGCCCATAAAGCATAACGTATTTTTTTAATGCCCACACTTCCAAAGTACAATGCGATTATATAAAAAGTAGTATCTGCAGATCCCTGAAATATAGAAGCTAATTTTCCTACAAATGAATCGGGACCTTGGTTTTGAAAAATATCTAACATCATTCCTCTGGCTCCACTCCCACTTAATGGTTTCATAATGGCTACAGGTAATGCGCCAATGAATTCTGTATTGATGCCCGTTAATTGAATTAAATAAGTAAATCCATTAATGATAAAGCCCATGGCACCACTGTCTCTAAAAACTCTAATGGCTACCAACATCGCAACCAAATAAGGGATAATTTTTACAATCACATCAAATCCATTTTTAGCCCCTTCAATAAAAGCGTCAAATACAGAAACTTTTTTATAAGCACCTCCTATTATAATACCCACAATGATGACCATTAATAATCCATTGCCCACTACTTTTGAAAACACTTCTTTATGTGCAGTCGATAAATTACTCACGCCCAACATTACCCCTATTAATAAAATGACCAGTCCCAACAACCAACCTACTAGTACTTTATCCCATTTTAGTTTTTGATACCAACCTACCATAATGATGGAAGCCAAAGTAGTTCCAATCGTGGCTAGTACGCATGGAATAAATATACTGGCAGCATCTTGAGAATTAGCAGCCAATCGATAGGAAATAATAGTTAATGGAATAATGGTAAGCCCACTGGTATGTAAAACCAAGAACATGATTTGTGCATTGGTAGCTTTTTCTTTTTCTGGATTAAGGGTTTGTAGGCTTTCCATGGCTTTCAATCCAAATGGAGTGGCTGCATTGTCTAATCCTAACATATTGGCGCTAAAATTCATCACCATGTGTCCCATGGCGGGATGATTGGCTGGAACCCCGGGAAACAATCTGCTTAAGAATGGATTCATCCATTTGGCCAGCTTTTGAATGGCCCCTGCTTTTTCTGCTATATTCATTAAGCCTAAAAAAAACACCATCGTGCCTGCTAAGGGGAAGGCGACATCCAATACAGAAGATTTAGCCGAGTCAAAAATACCATCAGCCAAGAGCTTAAATATGCTGGTATCTCCTAGAATGACTAGTTTAAACAAGGCAATTATAAACGCAATTACAAAAAAAGCCATCCAAATAATATTCAATGCCATATTCTATTGTTTATGCTACTAATATAGCCCATTTTGGGATTAGAATTGTATTTTTGCGCTCTTAAAACAACACATCTTATGGCTTTACAGGCAGGCATCGTGGGATTACCCAATGTAGGAAAATCGACCTTATTTAATGCAGTGAGTAATAGTGCAAAAGCACAAGCAAGTAATTATAGATTCTGTACCATCGAACCTAATGTTGGTTTGGTAGATGTACCCGATCATAGAATGCAACAATTGGCCGATTTAATCATACCAGATAGAATCGTCCCTACTCAATTGGAAATAGTGGACATTGCTGGATTGGTCAAAGGAGCTAGTAAAGGAGAAGGACTGGGCAATAAATTTTTAGCCAATATAAGAGAAGTGAGCGCCATTATACATGTAGTTAGATGTTTTGAAGATGAAAATGTATTAAGAGAAGAAGGCGTCATCAATCCTATTGCAGACAAAGAAATTATTGAAACAGAATTACAATTAAAGGACTTAGACAGCGTCGATAAAAAAATCCAACGTTGCGAGAAAATGGCCAAGACGGATCCCAAAGCTAAAGTAGAGTTGGAAGTATTGCAAAAATGCAAAACTCATTTAGAACAAGGAAAAAGTATTCGATCATTGGCCTTGTCAAAAGAAGACAGCGTTGCCATTGCGGATAGTTTTTTATTGACAGAAAAACCTGTGATGTATGTGGCCAATGTGGATGAAAAATCGATGCATACCGGTAATAAATATTCAGAGATTCTTTTGGCTATGGCCAAAGCAGAAGGTGCTGAAGTAATTATTATGTGTAATAATATTGAAGCTGAAATTGCGGAATTAGAAGATCCAACTGACAAGGCTTTGTTCATGGAAGAATATCAGATGAAGGAGCCTGCTTTAAATAGATTGATTCAATCGGCTTATAAATTGTTGAATTTAGAAACCTATTTTACTGCAGGAGTACAAGAAGTACGTGCTTGGACCATTCAGAAAGGCTGGAAAGCCCCGCAGGCAGCAAGTGTTATTCATACCGACTTTGAAAAAGGTTTTATTAAAGCGGAAGTAATTGCTTTTGATGATTTTATCAAGTATAAGAGTGAAGCGGCTTGCAGAGAGAATGGAAAATTAAGAATTGAAGGAAAAGAATATTTAGTGAAAGATGGGGATGTGATGCATTTTAGATTTAATGTTTAATGTGTTATAATACTATTTATGAATAAGGCTATTCGTTATCTAACTTTTTGCACTTTCGTTATTGTATTCATTTCATGCAATGGCAGTAATGACAATGAAAGTAATAATGAAGGAGCTATTGCTGCTCCTGCTTCTTTGCAGTATGAGATCGTAAAAGTTTACCCGCACGATACAAGTGCTTATACCCAAGGATTGGAATGGGTTGGCCATCAATTAATTGAAAGTACTGGTTTAGAAGGAAAAAGTATTTTACATATTTTGGATTCTAATCAAAAACAGGTAGGTACTAAAATAAAATTGTCTAAGGAAGATTTTGGCGAAGGCACTACCCTTTTTAATGGTAAAATTTATCAGCTCACTTGGAAAAACCATAAGGTATTTGTGTACAATGCTAAAACATTGGTCAAAGAAAAAGAATTGTTCTGGCCTTATGAAGGTTGGGGCTTAACGCATAATGATAGCTCCTTAATTGTATCCACCGGGGAAAGCAATATCTATATAGTAGATCCAACTACTTTTGCCATTCAAAAAACAATTGGAGTCTATAATAACTTTGGCTATTTAAGTAATATCAATGAGTTAGAATTGGTGAATGGGAAACTATATGCCAATATTTATGGAAGAAACAGCGTTGTGGTTATTGACTTAAAAACAGGTCTAGTAACCCATACCATTGATTTTGGAAATTTGCTGGCTCAAGCAGGTGTTAAATACGATCCATTAACTGTAGATGTGGGCTATGTATTAAATGGGATTGCTTATATGTCCAATACCAATACTTTTTTTATTACGGGTAAATGTTGGCCGGTAATGGTGGAAATTAAAATCAAATAACCCATCATTAAATCTTTAGAACTGGTCCTTGGCTATTTTTTTAATTTCATAGACAATAGAACTAGCTCGACGATTATTTTTTACAG
The DNA here is from genome assembly GCA_947448725.1 of Bacteroidota bacterium. GTDB lineage: Bacteria > Bacteroidota > Bacteroidia > Chitinophagales > Chitinophagaceae > Sediminibacterium. The sequence goes on along the minus strand of CANFOM010000014.1, from coordinate 30,408 downwards.
CAACAATATTGGACAAGCAACCAATGATCACTGCACGCAACATTCCAAATAAGCCTGTTTTTTTATAACGTTCACTTAATAAACTTACATAGAAGCTATCAAACCACATAGGGTGCATGGTTAGTATTTGCATGGTATATTTTTTCGCTAAATATTCCATGGCAGTGGGTGAAAAATGATATAAATGCCTTGGCACATCATAAGCTGCCCAATATTTTTTATAAAATTGAGCATCGTAACTGGTGTAATTAGGTACTGCAATAATTAATCTTCCATTAGGTTTAAGTATTTTGTAAAAAGTACGTATATAGTCGTTTAAATCATGTACGTGTTCTAAAACATGCCATAAAGTAATTACATCAAATTTATTTTCAGTTAATGTGAAGAGTTCTTCAATGGGGGCAATATTTATTTGATAAGTAGCTAAGGCCCTTTCTCTCGAAGCAGCATCTGGCTCTAAAGCAGTTACAGTCCATCCTTTTTTAGTCATGGCATGAGCAAAAGCACCTGTGCCAGCGCCTACTTCCAACAATTGACCTTTGTAGCCAGTAAATAAAGATTGGACCCAATTTGTTTTCTGACTTAATGTGTAATTTCTAACGCTGTGATACAATTTATTAATCAATCCTGTATTGTCATCGGTATGTGAAATATAGGCTGGAAAATCATAGTAAGGGCCTATTTCTTCTTTACTAGGAACAGGATCGGTATATTTTAAAGTACAATGGGTACATTGAATTATTTGAAAATCATCTTGTGTCAATGAATAATCCTTACTGTGCATTAAAAATCCAATATCTTCTTTATTACATATCGGGCATGGGGAAAATTGCTTATTTGGATTTTGCATCTTATAAAGATTTAAATAAGATTAATAGAATTGAAATTATAGCTAATAATATTGACCATACATACCATCTATCTTTTCGATCAGATTTATTGGAGTCGACAACATCCTGATGAGGTATGGGTGAAATTTCTATGTCTTTAAGGTAAGCCGCAGATTGGAAATTAGAAGTCCAATGAAATAAACCTTCTGTTTTGTTGAGTGTTCCAAAATTGCCTAATACAAATTGTGGTAAATCATTTTTAAATACAGTATCTAAGAATTGTTCATATTGAACAATAGCTTGTTCGTAGGAAATATCAAGATTGTTCGCTAAAAAATGATAGAATAATTTACTTGGTTTTGAGTCGGTAGCTTCAAAAATGATTGTTTCTTTTGGGGCTATCAATATCGAGTTTACCCACATTGCATCCTCTTTATGGAATTTAATTATACCAATATTGGGTAAAATTAATTGACCATTTTGAGCAAAGAATTGTGTTAAACTTTTAATCATATATTATTTATGAAACGAATATACAACCCCAGCGATTAATTGCATGCCTAAAGAAGGATAATCTGCCCAACGTTGATAAGGTTTGTCTAATAAATTTTCTCCTTTAGCCCAAACTTTCCATAAATGGGTCAATTGATAGGAAAATCCTGCATTAAGCACTAAGGTGTTGGATAAATCAAATGGTAGTTGTTTATCATTGGTAAAGGAAGCTCCTGACCAATAATCCAATCCCCCATCCAAAGACCATTTTTTATTGGGAGACCAGGTGAATGACGAATTCAATTCAATCGGATTAATTCCCCAAGGTTTATCATTAACTTTTATTGAATTAAACTGAATGTATTTAAAGTTATTTTTAAAAAGTAATTGATCACTCAATTGATACCTTAAATTACCCTCCAATTCGATAGTAATTGCTCTATATTCAAATATAGATTGATATTTTAAACCTACTTGTCCAGTATGGGGAACACTATTAAATAAGGGTAAATTTTTATAGTCATTTAAGGATAAATCAAATCCATATTGTAAGTTCTTGGAAGAATTAAAAGTTAAGCCAACATTTTTCTTTTCTTGAGTAGTAATTTTCATATCTGTTGGCGCCATTATCCATGGATTCGTCAAAGCCAAAGAGGTATAATTATTATTGTTTAAAATTGTATGCCACCCTGCTGATAAAGTGATGGTCGTATCTTTAAGTTTTTTACTAATAGCTAAGGCAGGCGTAAAAGTATATAAGCCATTTGCAATAGTAGGACTAATGCCAATTTTAATGCCTGTATTCCATTTAATCATTTCTATGGAGGGATCCATTTTTAAAATGGCATTGTTTATCTTATTGCCAGCTGCTAATTGATATTGATTATAATTATAGGAGAAATCAAAATTGAATCTAAAATTATTATCAAATTTTAGTGATAATGGGTTGTAAATTTCAAACCATGTATTGTTGGCATTTTCAGTACCTGTAAAATGTTCAATTTTAAATATGGGACTAATTAATGCAAATAAGTTTTTTTCATTTGTATTCACCCATTTAAAAGCACCTCCCACATGTGAAAAAGCCTGTTCAAAATTGGAATTGGGTAAAGTGGTAGCATCCTCTACTAACCCATATCGAAAACTATGATTATTTTGATAAAATACTTGTGATTGTATATGGTTGTTGTCGTTAATATTTAGATCACTTAAATAGTTAATACCAAAATCTCTCCTACTTTGTAAATGCAATGGCCCTTGTAAAGATTCATATTTAATGCCTATGGTATGAATATTAGCTTGATTGTCTATTAGGGTGGTATTTAAGTCGGCCAACTGATGTAAATAGTTTCCATACCCCACTTTTAAAGTAGCCAGGTTTCTTAAAACTTTAGTCGGATAAGATTTATAAGATCTAGGCACTAGTGGCACTGGTTGGTACTGAAATAATAAGTTTTGATTGGGTACCTGGTAATTTAATACTAATGAAGTAGTATCATTTTGAGCGGTGGCTGTGGTGAAACTAATTTTAGCTACATTTTTTAATTGAGGTCTAAATGCAGATAAAATAGTCACTACTTTTTCTGGAACGGTATCGGTTTTATTGGGCTTTACATCCGAATTGACTTGTTGTGTTAAATCCTTAAATATTATTTTGTCAATATTGTTTAAGCGGGTTCTCTTTTTAACAAGCTTTTTTTTATTTATTTTTTTCTTTTTTGATGTCAAAGTTTTTGACACAGCAGATTTAGCTTTTTTTGTTTGTTTTTTTTGTGCCACTAAACCTTCTGTACACCATAAAAACGTTACCATTAAAAGACAATATTTGTAGAAATAGTTCATAATTTGTTTTTTACTTAATTGTTGTTTGCTCTGTCAACAATTTTAATTTTTCTGCAGCAACTAATTTTAATTCTTCGTTAGTCGCATTTTCGGCAACGCTTTTATAGGTAGCCATTGCATTAAAGTTGTCTTTTTGCGCTACGTAGATATCCCCTAACAAAATATAAGCCTTGGTCATCCAATATTCATAAGCAGCTTGTTTCTTAATCATCTCAAAGGCTGTTTTTTCTGCTAAAGCCAATTTGTTTTGATTTAAATACAATTGGGCTAATTGATAATGCGCTTCGGCCGTAATTAAGGAATGACCATTTTTGATCAATTTATTGAGCATCGCTATAGCCAAACTGGTGTCTGCGCTAATCAAACTTTGATGGTACAATACCATATTGGCCATTTCAATATCATCAGAAGCGCTCAATTTGTCTTCTACAATTAATTTAGCAACGTTGAGGCCTTCTGCCCATTTTTCGGCTTTATAAGCACATCTAAGTAATCCTTTGGTGGCTTCTGTTTTATTTTCTTGCTGCGTGGCAATTTTATTTAGAATGGTAAAATACTTTTCAGCAAGATCATTTTGTTTAAAATTGAAATAATTTAATCTAGCAGCTAGTAAAGAAGCTCTTTCTGCAAATTTATTAGGCGCTTGATCGGCTACTTTAGCAAAATAAAAAGCAGCAGTATCATAATGTTGTTGGGAATAATTTATCTCAGCTATTAAATTAGAAGCTTCTAATTGATATCTGCCAGCAGGGAAAGCAATTAAATATTTGCTAAACCCTTGTGCTGCTTCGGTATATTTATTTTGTTCATATTTAATAACAGATGATCTATAAATTAAAGAATCTTGTTCATTAAAGGATAAGGGCTTACCAAATTCATTCATAAATTGAACAAAACGTTCTGGTTGCTGGTCTTCAATGAAAATATTTCTAATGAATTCAATGGAATTATCTGTTTCTACAGACTTCGGATATTTAGTATACAATTCTCTAAAATTATCCAAAGCCACTTCATTTTTATTTAAGTTAAAATACACTAGACCTAACTTATAATAGGCCTGCGGGTAAAAACCAGTTGCATTTATATCTAAAGTGATTTTTGCTAATGGAGCAATTGCTTCCTGAAAATTTTCTTGATTGATATAGGTATCAGCCAATTCCATTCTAGCATCATTTATGTAGGTAGAACTAGGAAATTTAATATCAAAATTGGTTAAGATGTTCAACTTTTCTTTAGGTTTATTCATCCCGCCTAATAATATTGCTTTTTCCAAAGTAGCATAATCCATATATGTCCAACCTAAATCAATGATATTTTGAAATGATTCAAGGGATTGTTTCATTAGTTTTAGCATCATCTGACAATCGGCTACTCTTACAAAAGCGTCTTTTTGGTATTTATCTGCATTATTCGCAGGCACGGCATTAATAATAGCCGCAAAATTGGTTAAAGCATTTTGATAAGCTCCGCTTTTTAGATAACAATAACCTAAAGTATATCTAGCATGCAATAAACTTATCTCCCCTAATTCGGTGGGTGTTAAGATAAATTTTTCTAAATAGTCGGTAGCATCCTGTATTCTACCCATTTTATAGGAAAGTTCCCCTATCCAAAACAAGGTAGCAGGTAACACTTTATTATTATAGGGGATGTGAAGTAATTGATACAATAAGGAATATCCCTTTTCCACTTGACCCCCATTCAAATACATCGTAGCTCTTCCGTAGAGTATAGTGGGATATAATTTTAATAAGTCTATGGAAGGCAGTTCGATAGTATTGTAGGCATTAAAAGCTTGTTCATAATTATTGCTCAATGCCAATGAACTTACCCATAAAGATTTTGCTTCGTTAAGCAAATTGGATTTAGGATAGTTCTCTATAAATTTATCTAAAGAAGTGATGGCATTTCCATATTCTTTTAATTCGGCTGATAGTTTAGCATAATTAAATAAGGCGATTTCTTTTTGTACTAAATTTTCACTCTTGGTGGCACATAAAAGAAATGCATTTTTAGCACCATTCTTATCATTTACTTTTAAATAGGAAGTGGCTAATAAATACATACTATTTTGACCTAGAGAATCTTCAATAGAAGCCAAGGCTTTAAATCCTTCAATGGCATTGATCCATTGTTCATTTTGAAAATAGCAAAAAGAAAGTTGATAGATGTCTTGTTTGTCGGGCTGAGGTTGTGTGGTAACATAATAAGAAAGAAAAGGAATTGCTTTAAGGTATTCCTTTTTCTCAAATAATAAATGACCCATTAATTGCTGGAGCTGTAAACTATAAAATTGGCCGGGTAATTTTATAGCCGCCTCTGCTTGCACCATGGCTGAAGCTACATCCCCCATAAAATAGTAAATCTGGCTTATGTAAAATGGTGTTAAACTTAAATAAGCATTATTGGTAGAAGCTATTTTAAAACATTGGAGCGCTTGTGTAAATTCTTTTTTCTGCAAAGCAATGAAGCCGGTGTAATAATTGGCATCCGTATAAAAATGACTTTCTTTAATCTGACTTACACTGTTGAGTAAACCAAATGCTTTATCCCAATCTCCTTTTTTGAAATACAGGTAGCCTTTGAAATAATTCATTTCAATAATTTCAAAATTTTCTAACGCATCAATAGGGACTTTAGAAAAAGAGTTAAAGGCATTCTCATCCTCTTGCTTTTTAAAATAATATTTTCCTAATAAATAATTAATTCGAGCATGATAAATTTTGTTATTGCTCTCCCCTAGCCATTTGATAGCCGACACCGCCGCATTGGGTTTATCTAACATTAGTAAAAGCGAAAAATAATAAAAACTAATATCCTCCTGCGCTGGCGAAAATGTATAAACAGATTGAATATTTTGAAAAGCAGCTATGGTATCGCCCTGTCTTAAATCTTGAACTCCTTTTTGAAAAAGGACATTCAATGGATGATTCTTTGGAGCATTTTGGCCATACGCAAAATGGGAACAACAAATGATTAGTGTAAGTAATAATATCGAAGTGCTTTTGAATCGCATGAAATGGCTATGTTTAATAATATCCTAAAATTAAGCTCTGTCTATAAAACGATTAAATAATAGGGCATATTGTGGAAAAACAGATTTCATTCGTAAATTTGTACACAATAACAATAAATATGTACGAACATCAAACCACCGTAAGAGTAAGGTATGCAGAAACAGATCCCATGAACGTAGTCTATTACGGTAATTATGCCCAATATTTGGAGGTAGGCAGAGTAGAAAGCTTTAGAGCCTTAGGCTTTAGCTATAAAATAATAGAGGAATTGGGTATTATGTTGCCTGTAGTAGAGTTAAACATTAAATATCTTAGACCTGCCAGATATGATGATTTATTGACTATTAAATCTCAAATAAGAAAACTTCCTAATGACCACCGTATTGTTTTTGACCAAGAAATTTATAATGAAGAAGGGAAGCTTTTGACCGTAGGCATGGTGAAGTTATATTTTATGGATGAAAAATTAGGCAATAGAGCCTCTATGCCTCCTTTGATGTTTGAAAAACTAAGTGTTTATTTTAGTTAAACCCCTACATTTTAGTTTACTTTGCAACCAAATAACAATATTAAATGGAGTTAATAAATGCAACCATTATTACCATTGGAGATGAGCTTTTAATTGGACAAGTCATAGATACCAATAGTGCATTTATTGCTCAATCATTAAATGCTATTGGAGTGGCCGTTAAAAGTAGGATTGCAGTTGGGGATGATGCTGCAGCCATACAAGAAGCCATAGATGAGGCTGCTCAAAAAAATCAAATTGTAATTTTAACAGGTGGTTTGGGACCTACAGCTGATGATATTACCAAACCTCTACTTAACACTTATTTTGGTGGCAAAATGGTGGTACATCAACCAAGCTTAGATCATATCACTTATATATTTGAGACCATTCACAAACGCCCTATGATTGATAGGAATCGCAAACAAGCGGAAGTGCCAGATGTTTGCGAAGTGTTGTTTAACGAGAAAGGCACAGCTCCTGGCATGTTGTTTAAAAAGGATGGTGTATTTTTCTTTTCACTACCGGGTGTACCTCATGAAATGAAATGGTTAACAGAGCATCATGTTATTCCAATTATAAAGCAAAATTTCAAATCAAATTTTATTGGCCATAGAACCTTATTAACGGCAGGAATTGGGGAATCTTTTTTAGCAGAATTAATTGTTCCTTTTGAAAACGCCTTACCACCTTCTATTAAGCTTGCTTATTTGCCAAATTTTGGGATGGTTCGTTTAAGATTAACTGGGTCTGGAAATAATGAGCAGGATTTAAATAAAGCTTTGAACACTCAATTTGAGTCCTTAAAAAAGGCGGTAGCCGACTATTTGGTGACCGATGCTGATGAACCCATGGAAGTAGTGGTGGGTAACTTATTAAAGTCTAAACAACATACGGTAGCTACAGCCGAAAGTTGCACTGGCGGTTATATAGGGCATTTATTGTCTAAACATGCTGGTTCTTCCCAATTTTATACAGGGGGAATTATTAGCTATGATAATCGAATTAAAACTGAGTTTTTGGATGTCCCTCCTAGCATTTTGCAAACGGTGGGTGCGGTGAGTAAAGAAGCCGTAGAACAAATGGCTATGGCTGTTCGAGCTAAAATGAATACAGATTATGCCATTTCCGTAAGTGGTATCATGGGGCCATCTGGCCAAACCACTGAAAAGCCCTTGGGAATGGTTTGGGTAGGTGTTGCCAACAAAGAAAAAGTAGTGTCTAAAGTGTTCTATTTAAGGTTTGATAGAGCTAGAAATATAGAAGTAACTGCCAGCCAGGCTATAAATTTACTTAGGTTACTAATAATCAATAAGATTTAGTCTTATTTTTGCTAAAATTAACCCTTATGCCAATTGTCGATTTGGTTTTGCCTAAGTTGGGTGAAAGTATCATGGAAGCGACCATTTTAAAATGGCACAAAAAAGTAGGTGATACTATACAACTAGACGAGACATTATTGGATATCGCAACGGATAAGGTAGACAGCGAAATACCTTCTACCACAGAAGGTGTTATTACAGAAATTTTATTTGAAGTAAATAGTGTAGTGCCCATAGGCACTGTTATTGCAAAAATTCAATCTTCAAACGAGGGTTCAACCAATACTACCCCCTCCATTTTAAATACCATTGCTGAAAAAGCAAAGGTTCCTGAAAATATTAGTTTGCCAGCAAGAGAACAAGAATCTATCCCTTATATCCCCACTGTTACCGAAACAAGTCCGATTCATACTTTAAAAGAATTAACCAATTTAACGACTGGTGAAACAAAATTCTATTCTCCATTGGTAATGAATATTGCACAAAATGAAGGGGTAAGTATGCAAGAGCTTCAATTAATTAATGGTACTGGCACGCAAGGAAGGGTAACTAAAAAAGACATTATCGCTTTTATAGCCAATAAAAAAATTACAGGTAACACCGTTCAATTCACTGAAAATCAAAATAATCAAAGTTCAGTAGATACGAAAAGCATTTTAATAAAACCCACTTCCATTTACGATAACACCGAAGGTGAATTTGGTATATCAGCTACGGCTAAACTTGCTAATCCTTCGGAAGTGGTGGTAGAAGGACTTACGGAGATCATTGAAATGGATCGCATGCGTAAGTTGATTGCCAAACATATGGTGGAAAGCGTTCAAACCAGTCCTCATGTAACTTCATTTGTGGAAGCAGATGTAACCAATATGGTAGTATGGAGAGATAAAGTAAAGCAACTTTTTGAAAAAAGAGAAGGGATTAAATTAACCTTTACTCCAATGTTTTTAGAATGTATAGCTGCTGTTTTAGAACAGTACCCAATGGTAAATAGCAGCTTGCAGGGAGATCAAATTATTTTAAGAAAAGATATTAATATTGGAATGGCCACGGCCCTACCTTCTGGTAATTTAATTGTACCCGTAATTAAAGGAGCCAATCAATTAAGTATTGTGGGCATTAGTAAAGCAGTGAATAATTTAGCTTTGGCGGCCAGAAATAATCAATTAAAACCACAGGATACCCAAGGGGGAACTTTTACAGTTACCAATGTAGGCTCTTTTGGTAGTATTATGGGCACTCCAATTATCAATCAACCACAGGTAGCTATTTTAGCTTTGGGGGCCATTAAAAAGCGCCCAGTGGTTGTGGAAACGCCTTCGGGAGATGCTATTTTAGTAAGACATATGATGTTTTTGTCCATGAGCTATGATCATCGAATTGTGGATGGTGCCATGGGATCTAAATTTTTAGCAGCCGTTGCTAAAGCTTTTGAAGCCTGGGATCCTAATAGACAGTGGTTTCAATATGTTTAAAGCAAGCTAACTCAACAAAAAATTCCTCCATTTTTCGTTTGAATGTTCAACTTTTATGCTTTTTATTTGTTTTAATAAAAAAGTGATCTAAACTATGAAATGGTTTTTGACAATTGGTTTATTATTTATCGTGGCAGCATCTTCGGCTCAATCAAGGGGCAATTTATCGGGCTGGGTCATTGATAAAAATACGCAAAATCCAATTGCAGGTGCGAGCGTAAAATTGGTCAATACTCCCTATTCAGCTGTTACAGATTCCACTGGTAAATATAGTTTCAAAGCAATTCCTACTGGTCAATATCAAATCAAATTTACTTCTCTAGGTAGTTTACCTTTGACCCTATTTAATGTAGTAGTTAATACCGGAAATGAAACTAATAATACGATTGAATTAATTTCGGAAACGGTTCAATTAGCAGCGGTTCAAGTGGGTAGTAATAAAAAAACAGTAAGAGTAGCTACTTTGGAAACACCTTTAAGTGTTCAACGTTTAACAGCAGAAGAAATAAAATCAAGCCCAGGAGCAAATTTTGATATCTCTAAAGTGGTTCAATCATTACCAGGCGTCACTGGTTCGGCTAGCACAGGTGCTGGTTTTAGAAATGATATTATTGTAAGAGGTGGTGCACCCAATGAAAACGTTTTTTATTTAGATGGTATAGAAATTCCAGTGATTAATCATTTTAGTACGCAAGGGAGTGCTGGTGGACCTCAAGGAATTTTAAATGTTTCTTTTATTGACGAAGTAAAATTATCCTCCTCTGCATTTGATGCCAAATTTGACAATGCCTTATCTTCGGTATTTGAGTTTAAACAAAAAAGAGGGAATACCGATAAATTACAAGGTAATTTACGTTTAGGTGCTACAGAATTTGCAAGTACTTTTGAAGGCCCTTTATCCAAATCAGGAAAAACAACTTTCCTCGCTTCGGTTAGGCGAAGTTATTTGCAATTTTTATTCAAGGCTATTGATTTACCTATCCGTCCCAATTTCTGGGACTATCAATTTAAAGTAACGCATAGTATTGATCCTAAAACCACGCTTACTTTTTTGGGTGTGGGAGCTATCGATGAATTTTCTTTTGCAGCACCCCGAAATGCAACGCCTCAAAAACTTTATGCCTTAAATTCAAGTCCTTCTATCAATCAATGGAGTTATACTGTAGGTGTTTCCTTGAAAAAATTAATTAATAAAGGTTACTGGAATTTAGCCATTAGTAGAAACCATTTGAATAATGTAAATGAAAAGTATGAAAATAATTTAGCGCCTATCAAAGGGGAGAAAACTTTCGACTATTCATCGAATGAGTTAGGAAATAATATTAGATGGGATATTACAAAAAGCTTATTGGGATTAAAGTGGACAACAGGAGTAAATCTAGTTAATGTTGGGTATGACAATAGCACTTTTCAATTATTAAGGTACAATGATATTACTAACCCGTCATCAAAATCATCACCCGCCACCACCATCAATTATAATTCAGCTTTTAACTATAACAAATATGGTGCCTTTTTTCAAGTAGGTAAAAGAGCCTTTAATAATCGCGTAGGCATTAGTGCGGGTATTAGAACCGATGGAAACGATTTTACAACGGAGGGTAATCGTTTTCTACATCAATTGTCGCCTCGTATTGGCTTAAGCTGGGTATTGACAGATAAACTTACCTGGAACGCATCTGTAGGAAATTATTTCAAATTAGCACCTAATACTGCACTGGGCTTTAAAGATAGTTATGGTAATTATTTAAATAGAGATGCAGATTATATTCAAAGCACGCATTATGTAACTGGTCTAGAATATATACCCTCGGATGCTACTCGTTTTACGGCAGAAGTATTTTATAAAAAATACAATCATGTTCCAATAAGTGTAGATAAAGGTACTAGCTTGTCCAATTTAGGAGCCGATTTTAATATTTTGGGTAATGAAGCTATTAGCACCATTGGTTTAGGTAGAAGTTATGGGTTTGAATTATTTGCACAACAAAAGCTAACCAATCGATTTTTTGGAGTGATGAGTTATAGTTTTTTTAGAAGTGCTTATACCAATTTGCTTGGAACTTATATAGCTAGTTCATGGGAAAACATTCATTTATTGAGTTTATCGGGCGGCTATAAATTTAATAAAAATTGGGAGCTAGGTGTAAAGTTTAGATACCAAGGCGGCACTCCTTATACCCCTTATGATATGAATGCGAGTAAGCTTAGTTTTGCTACTTTAGGGGTTGGTATTTTTGATTATTCAAAATTAAATACCAATCGAAACAAACCTTTTCATTCAAGTGATTTTAGATTAGATAAAAGATATAATTTAAAAAAATCTACGCTTGATTTTTATATTGACATCACTAATTGGTATGGAGCCAAATCGGTGGCACCTCCCTATTATATTTTTACCTATAATGAAAATGGCAGTTTTAAAACAACCGATGGGTTAGCCATTAAAAAAGATGGCTCTAATGCCATACCCTCTTTAACCGACAATAATACAGTTTTCATCACCCCTACCTTTGGGTTTATTTATGAATTTTAGAGGCATTATTAAGCTTGTTCCGAGATAGATTTCAAATGATGCTGCTTTATGATTCTATACATTTGGATGATGACCGAAAATAGAATCAACAAAAATCCAATATAAAAACTGGCACCCAATTGCTTTTGTTCTTTAAATAAGATAAAGGCCAAAATAATGCCATACACAGGTTCTAAATTCAAAGTAACATTCAAAGTAAAAGCGCTTATATGTTTCAAGGCGGATAACATTAAATGATTGGAGATGACGGTACAGCCAATGGCTAATATCAGTAACCAAACCCAATCCATCGATGTGGGTGTAACCAAAATTGGGTTAAAGTGATTTATCGCACTCATAATAAACACACAGGGGGTTAAAAATAAAACGCCTCCTGTCATTTCATAGGTTTGTATGGTATTTACATCTACATGATTGGTAATGCGCTTATTGATGATAGAAAATATAGCTGCAAAAAAAGCAGAAAACAAACCAACAATGATACCTGATCTAAATTTACTGTCAAAATGAAAAATAAGTAATATACCCACTAAGCATAGTAATCCTATTAAAATTTCTTGTACTTGTATTTTAAATTTTCTAGAAAGAGGCTCAATAACTGAAGAAAATAAACTAGTACTAGAAAAACAAACCAAGGCAATGGATATATTGGCTAATTTAATACTCGCATAAAAACAAACCCAATGCATGGCGATGATGGCTCCTATTCCCAATAATTGTAGTTTGGTTTTGGCAGGATATTGATGCTTATTTTTTATAATTAAATGAAGGCCCCATAAAATGAGCGAAGTAATGAGCATTCGATAAAAAACAATTAAGAGGCCATTTAATTGGATTAAATAACCCAAAGGACCAGTAAGTCCTGCTAAAAAAACAAAAACATGTAATTGTAAAATAGCTTTCTTAAAAGTTGACACGAATGCGCTTTATAGATTTGACAAAACGTCCAGTAGCAGATTGACATTGCATATTTAATACACCTAAAATGGCTTCTTTGATAATACCCTTTGACATTTTACTTACTCCAATTTTCCGATCAACGAAAGTAATGGGCACTTCTTTAATTTTAAAGCCAAGTTTCCAAGAGGCAAATTTCATTTCAATTTGAAATGCGTATCCAATAAAATTAATGGTATCAAAATTAATGGCAGACAGCACTTTGTTTTTATAACACACAAAGCCGGCAGTAGGGTCTTTGATAGGCATACAAGTTATTAAACGTGTATAAGCAGAACCTCCTAATGAATATATTTTTCTGTCTAAAGGCCAATTTTCTGTTTTGCCCCCTTTAACATACCTACTTCCAATAGATAAATCTGCGCCTTGTTCACAGGCTTCTAATAAACGGTCTAAATCGGTGGGATTGTGTGAAAAATCGGCATCCATTTCAAAAATGTAATCATATTCATTTGCCAAAGCCCATTTAAACCCATGTATATAGGCAGTGCCTAATCCTAGTTTACCAGTTCTGCTTTCAATGAATAAACGACCTGAGAATTTTGATTGTAAAGTTTTTACAATATTTGCAGTGCCATCTGGAGAATTATCATCAATGATTAAAATATGATAATCAGCTGACAATCCTAAAACAGCATGAACTATTAAAGAAATATTCTCCTTTTCGTTGTATGTGGGGATTAATACAATTTTTTTCACAATATAGGGGGTATAGGAATTTAAAATTAAGGTTTTTTAACATATTTACACGCTACTATTTATGCAACATGGTTTTATTCAACATTTCAGTTAGTTTTTGTTTGGTATGGAGGGCAAAATCACCCTTCATCATCCAATCATAATATTGAGGTTCCTCTTTAAGTACTTGAGTTACAGGCTTTCCTTTGTGTTTGCCAAAATTGAATACTTCTACCCCATTTTCAAATATAAAACGTCGAGCAAAGTCTATAATTTGGTCTTCCCCTGTAAATTTAACCACGGCTTCCACCGTAGCACCTATTTGGGGGTATTTTTCTAATTGAGCCTCCAATACCTCCCAGGTAGCCGTTGCATCCGCTTCTGCACTATGGGCATCTTCTAAATTTTTATTACAATAAAATTTATAGGCAGCAGAAAGTGTTCTTTGCTCCATCATATGATACACCTTTTGTACATCTAATAATTTTCTGCTTTCAATATCTACAGAAATCCCAGCTCTTAAAAATTCTTCATTGAGCATGGGGATGTCAAATCGATTGCTATTATAACCTGCTAAATCACTTAATTCTATAAACTGTTTTACTTCGTTGGCAATTTGTTTAAAGGTGGGTGCTTCTTTGACCATTTCATCTGAAATGCCATGAATTTCAGAAGCTGCTTTTGGTATGGCCATTTCGGGGTTTACCAATTTTCTTTTTACTTGCTTTGTTCCATCTGGCATTATTTTTACAATAGCAATTTCTACAATTTTATCGGTGCTCACATTAATTCCGGTGGTTTCTAAATCAATAAAGCAAATGGGTCTGGTAAGTTGTAATCGCATAGTATTTTATATAGTAAGTAAAGTTACTTAAACTTAGTAAGCAAAATCATAAATTTCAATGAAATTAGGTCAGATTATTGTATTAAATTTGTACCCTCAATTAGAAACTATGCAGTGGAATACCCTTTCAAATATCGATCAATTAGCTAGTATAGAAGCAGCTTCCTATAACAAACCACAATTGATCCTAAAACACAGTACCAGCTGCAGTATTAGTAAAATGTCTTTGGCCCGTTTAGAAAGGTCAGCTACCCCAGATAATATTGATTTCCACTATTTAGATTTATTAAATCATAGAAACATTTCTCAAGCCATAGCGGAAAAATTTAAGGTGTACCATGAATCACCGCAAATTTTATTGATCAAAAATGGAGAATGTGTTTATGACGAAAGCCATGGGGGAATTCAAATGGAAGAAATTGTAGAGCAGGCATTACAATCTTAAATTAAAAGTTTTTAATAAAATATTTAATTTTTACTTTCTATAGAAGTTAAAATGCTAGAATAGTAAAGATGCGTAAAGTTTAGTAAGGTTTATTATATAGCCATTGATTATACAGCTTCAATCACCATAGCACTCGCACCTCCGCCCCCATTACAAATTGCTGCTGCACCGTATTTAGCTTTATTCTTTTGTAGGATATGAATTAAGGTTACCAAAATTCTTGCACCACTACAACCTAATGGATGTCCTAATGCAACAGCCCCGCCATGAACATTCACTTTGTTGGTATCTAATGCTAATAATTGTGTATTGACCAAGCCTACTACCGAAAAGGCTTCATTGAATTCGAAATAACTAATGTCTTCTTTTTTAAGTCCTGCTTTTGTTAATGCTTTAGGCAAGGCCAATGAAGGCGTTGTGGTAAACCATTTAGGATCCTGTTCGGCATCTGCAAAACCTTTAATGATGGCGATGGGTTTAATGCCTAATGCTTTTGCTTTTTCAGCACTCATTAAAACCAATGCAGCTGCTCCATCATTCATGGTACTTGCATTGGCTGCAGTAACAGTACCCTCTTTGCTAAACGCAGGATTTAGTTGCGCAATTTTTTCAAAATTTACTTTAAAAGGTTCTTCGTCTTTATCTATTATAATTGCAGCTCCTTTTTTCTGTGGTATTTCAACTGGAATAATTTCTTCTTTAAACCAGCCATTAGTTATAGCAGCTTGTGCTTTTTGATAACTATGGGTAGCAAATTCATCTTGATCTACTCTAGAAATTTTATGTTTTGAAGCACATAGATCTGCAAAATTACCCATCGCCACTTGATCATACACATCCACCAAACCATCCTTAGCTAATCCATCTTGTAAAATAGTATCTCCATATTTATTTCCCCAACGTTGTGTGGTGTTGTAAAAAGGAACATTGCTCATACTCTCCATACCGCCTGCTATAATAATTGCTGCATCTCCTAACATGATATTTTGAGCAGCAATCGCAATGGATTTCATCCCACTAGCACAAACTTTATTGATGGTTGTACAAATAACTTTATCTGGTAATCCAGCCGCCTTAGCAGCTTGTCTGGCAGGGGCTTGTCCTAATCCAGCTTGTAGCACCGATCCCATAATTACTTCATCCACCTGATCTGCTGGTATACCCGATTTAACCAAAGCGCCTTGTATAGCAATGGCTCCTAATGAAGTTGCCGATAATGCACTTAAAGCCCCACCAAAAGAACCAATGGGAGTTCTAACAGCAGCAACGATATACACTTCTTTATTCATACAATAAAATTTATGCAGGGGTGGCTGCAGGAGTCTCTTCGGGGGCTAAATGAATTCCATCTTCTGCAATGCTGATTAATTTAAGTTTATACAACATGCCTACATTCATTTTGAATGCTTTTTTACTCATTCCAAAAAAAGCATAAATATCATCTGGAGCCGATTTGTCATGATAAGGCAAGAACCCTTTATGTGACTTTAATAAGCTAATAATTTTTTGATGGTCATCGGCTAATTTTTCTCCTCCTTGTTTTCCTAATCCAATATCTAATTTATTGTCTTCTCTAATTTTTTTAACAAAAGCTTCGTCAATAAATTGTCCAATATGCAAATGAGTAAATACTTCATTCTTATACACTAATCCCTGATGTACTTGATTTACAATAACAACATAACCTATTTCAGATTCACGATATACTTGAATTTTAACCTTTTCTCCTTCTTTGACGGTTAAATGATCATTGCTTATTTGTTTGTCAATTTTTTCAGTGGCTGCTACCCTTCCTGTTTGTGCATCAATGTATAATTTGACCAAATATTTTCCACCCAAACGCATGGTAGATAATTGTTGAGAAACAGGTACAAATAAATCTTTCATTAATCCCCAATCTAAAAATGCACCTTGAGAAGTAACTTCCACTACTTTTAAAGCAGCAATATCACCTACTATAGCCAAAGGTTCTTGGGTAGTAGCAATCAATCGATTGTCAGAGTCATGGTATACAAAAACACTAATAGTGTCGCCCACTTGTAGTCCAGAAGGTACAAAACGTTTAGGAAGTAAGATACCTTCGGCACCATCATCCATATAAAAACCAAAATCAACTCTTCGGTCTACACGCATCAAATTAAATTGACCTACATTAATAGTTGACATGTTATTTATTTAAAATTAAAACAATTCTGGTTGAGCGTCATTAGGGTCTTTAATCACCACTTTATTCTCCCAATTCATTTCTACCGTTTTAGAAAAATCAACCAGTTTAGTGCCTATGGCTTTCCAACCCATTACATCCACCATTTTACTCACTTTAAACTTAGCTTTTCTTACCTGAGTTCCTCTTCCAGATTGCACTACCAAAATAGGTTCCGCAAAAGTAGAAGCGGTCACTACATAATTGCCATCTCCTTCTTTGATAAAAGTAAAAGGAGTTTTTAAAGTAGTGGTTTCTATATTGAAGCGTTTGATATTGAATTGCAACTTTTCCTTGTCTAAATAAACTGCCGTAACAATTTTTTCAGGATCAAACTTCTCCATAAAAATTACTTTTTCAGGATCAAAACGTTGGCTTACTTCGGTATCTGTTACCTCGTAATTACCGTCTTTGGTAATGACTAGTAATTTTTCATCTTCAAAGGTACCCAAATAAATTCCTTTTTCGTCGGTATTTAAACGGCCAAACTTATCATCAAACCAAAGTTTACGACCCAATAAAGTGCTTTTTCCAGCTTCTTTGAGCTTAACAGCCTTCACAGGGTACTTGGTTACTTGATTGCCCACACTGCTTCTTCCTTTTACTTCTAGGCTGTCAAAAAAGAAATCAAACTCCTTAATACGTGCCGTACAATTGGGACTTAATATTATTTTTACCGATTCTGCTTCTCCATTCATATTCACTGACATATAATGAATCTTAGATTTCTCTGCACTTTTGGCTAAAAAATATTCTTTATCTCGAGTTACGCCCGTTACATTAAATCTTTTAGCATAAGCAATTCCAGAAGCTCCATCCGCATACACCATATTATAAGTAGTGCGTTCGTCATTTTTTTGGAAAACAGCTGCATGTATGATGTCTTTTCCAATAAATACTTTGTCAGATACTTTCACCACTTTCATCACACCCGATTTGGAAAACGCAATAATGTCATCATAATCGGTACAATCACATAAGAATTCATCCTTTTTCAAACTAGTTCCTACAAAACCTTCTACTCTATTGATGTATAATTTTGTATTGGCGATGGCTACCTGCTTCACTTGTATGGTATCAAATTCTTTGATTTCCGTTTTTCTTTCCTTGCCCTTGCCATATTTTTTTACCAAATTCTCATAATAGGCTACTGCATAATCCACCAAATTGGCTAAGTGATTTTTTACTTCTCTAATTTCTTCTTCAATCGATTTTATTTGAGCGTTTAACTCGTCAATGTCTAATTTATAAATTCTTCTAACGGGTTTGTCTGTTAATTTTAATAAATCCGTACGTTCGATTGGTTTTTTAAACTTCTTTTTAAAAGGTTGAAAAGCTTCATCAATGGCATCAATAACTTTATCCCAAGTGGCATGCTTCTTCTCTAATTCTTTGTATATTTTTTCTTCGAAAAATATTTTCTCTAAACTAGTAAAATGCCATTTATCTTCTAATTCTTTTAATTGAATTTGTAATTCGGCTTGTAATAATCCTTTGGTATGATCTACAGAATGACGTAATAAATCCGACGCCCCTAAAAATTGAGGCCTTTGATTTACAATCACACAAGCATTGGGTGAAATGCTAATTTCACAATCGGTAAAAGCATACAGGGCATCTATTGTTATATCCGGTGAAATACCCGCAGCTAAATCAATTTGAATTTCTACTTCCGCTGCTGTAACATCCGTAACTTTTTTAATTTTAATCTTTCCTTGGTCGTTGGCTTTGGTAATACTTTCCATTAATTGGGTGGTGGTAACACTATATGGAACGTCTTTAATCAGCAAAGTCTTTTTATCAAACTCTTCAATATGCGCACGCACTCTAATTTTACCACCTCTTCTACCATCATTGTAATTCGAAGTATCAATCATTCCCCCAGTTTGGAAATCGGGGAGTAATTCAAATTTGCGCCCTCTTAAATGTTTAATGGCTGCTTCTACCAATTCGCAAAAATTATGCGGTAAAATTTTGGTCGACAAGCCTACTGCAATACCATCGGCACCCTGTGCCAATAATAAAGGAAATTTCATAGGAAGCGTAACGGGTTCCTGTTTACGTCCATCGTAGCTTAAAGCCCAATCGGTGGTCTTGGCATTAAAAGCCACTTCCAGTGCAAACTTACTTAAACGTGCTTCGATATATCTAGCAGCAGCGGCATCATCACCAGTTCTTACATCACCCCAGTTTCCTTGGGTTTCCACCAACATATCTTTTTGTCCAATGTTCACTAAAGCATCGCCAATACTGGCATCACCGTGTGGGTGATACTGCATACTTTGCCCAATGATATTAGCCACTTTGTTAAACCTTCCATCATCCATTTCTTTCATGGCGTGTAAGATTCTTCTTTGAACTGGTTTTAAACCATCTTCAATTGCAGGAACTGCTCTTTCTAAAATAACATAGGAAGCATAATCCAAAAACCAATTTTTATATTGGCCCTGAACACCTGATTCATTTTCTGTTACTCGACTTAAATTTTTCTCTTTTGCCATATTTATACTTCATTAGAGACAATGCGTATCTTCACTACCGTCCACTAAATTATTTAATCTTCCACTACCACACTTGATCCACCGGGCATTTGCACCACAATATCTTTCCAACCTTTTTCCCAATTGCCTGCAAATACAATTTTTCCTAGTTCAGCTAATGCCTTTAATCTAAACACAATAAATGCATCCCCTGTTTTTACTTTCATTTTACTTAAAATATGCGCTAGGGCACTAGGTAATTTTTGCGCATTTTTAGTTAGTAAGGATAAAATTTCTTTATCATAAAAATTAATGGGCATGCTTACTAATTTCTTGCCTCCTTCTAAAAATCGAACGCCTTCATTTTCTTGACAAAGCTTTTTCCATTCATCTGGATCCAATTCAAATTCACTTAAAGTAATAGGTCTTGCTAAACGTTTAGCTTTAATAAATTCTTTGGGTTGAATTTCAGCTAAATGAGTTGGATAAAATAACTGTCCTTTTTCATTTAAAAAAGGAAGATTATTTAAATACAACACTTGTAATTTTCCTTGATAAGCTTTTAATTGACTCATTAACCAATAGTAGCCACTCACGTCATGTGTATTTTGTCCCATCCATATCCATATTTCTTCAGTTGGATCTTCTTCTAAACTTTGAATTAATTGATGTACGGTTAATTTATCATCGACGATATTCAATTGGTCAGTCCATGGCGAATATTCCAAAACATTTGCCCACCAATCTCTGCGCGCTTGGTAACCTTCGGTTTCATAAATATCTAATAAGGGCCCCACTGCATAATCGTCTTTAATTTCAACAATTTTACCTGCTAAAGTTTCATCCAATTCAATGGCTGCTTCTAATGCTGCTATATTAGCTGTTTCAAATACTAAGTGTATCATGTGCTTTGTCCAGTTCTACTTTTAAATTATTGATAATAAAATCTTGTCTTTCCTGGGTATTTTTACCCATGTAATATTCTAATAAATGTTGAATATGATCGCCTTGTTCTAAAATAACTGGAGCTAGTTTAATGTCGGCATTGATAAACTTGCCAAACTCTTCAGGACTAATCTCTCCTAAACCCTTAAACCTAGTGATCTCTGGTTTTGTACCCAATTCCTTCATTGCTGCTTGTTTCTCTGTTTCATTGTAACAATAAATAGTTTTTTGTTTATTGCGTACACGGAATAAAGGAGTTTCTAAAACATATACATGCCCTTTTTTAACTAAATCTGGAAAGAATTGTAAAAAGAAAGTTAGAATCAATAATCTTATGTGCATACCATCCACATCGGCATCGGTGGCAATAACAATTTGATTGTAACGCAGTCCTTCTAACCCTTCTTCAATATTTAAAGCGTGTTGTAATAAATTAAACTCTTCATTTTCGTACACTACTTTTTTAGTTAAGCCAAAAGCATTTAAAGGCTTACCTCTTAAACTAAATACCGCTTGGGTATCTACATTACGCGACTTAGTAATACTTCCACTGGCTGAATCACCCTCCGTAATAAATAAAGTACTTCCTTGTTGCGAGGAGATGAACATTTCTTTATTCTTATTAGGTAGTTCATCGTTAAGGTGTATTCTACAATCTCTTAATTTTTTATTGTGTAGGTTGGCTTTTTTAGCTCTTTCATTCGCTAATTTTTTGATGCCTGCTAATTCTTTACGTTCATGTTCGTTTTGTTCTATACGTTTTTTTAACGCTTCGGCCGTTGCTGGATTTCGGTGTAAGAAATTATCTAATTCTTTGGCTAAAAATTCTGTAACAAAATTTTTCATGCTAGGCCCACCCTCTGCTACATTCTGAGAACCTAATTTAGTTTTTGTCTGACTTTCAAACACAGGTTCTTGTACACGCACCGAAACAGCAGCCACAATACTGGTTCTTATATCAGATGCCTCGTAATCCTTTTTATAGTAATCACGAATTACTTTTACATAAGCTTCTCTAAAGGCTTGTTGATGGGTACCTCCTTGAGTAGTGTATTGTCCATTGACAAATGAAAATATATCTTCTCCGTAATCATTGTTATGGGATAAAGCCACTTCGATATCTTCTCCTTTCAAATGAATAATTGGATAGCGAAGTTCATCTGGATTGGTTTTTCTTTCTAGTAAATCCAATAACCCGTTTTTACTTACATACTTTTTCTCATTAAATAAAATACTTAGTCCTGCATTTAAATAACAATAATTCCAAAGTTGTCCATCAATGTATTCATGAATAAAATGGAAATTTTTAAACATGGAACTATCAGGGGTAAATACAACTAAGGTTCCATTGGCCTCCGTCGATTTTGTTTCTTTTGTTTCTTGAATAAGTTGTCCCTTTTTAAAACTAGCCGATCTTTGCTTGCCATCTCTAAAGGCAGTTACTAAAAAATCTTCACTCAATGCATTTACCGCTTTAGTACCTACTCCATTTAAACCCACCGATTTCTGAAAGGCTTTACTATCGTATTTGGCTCCTGTATTTATCTTACTAACTACATCTACAATTTTTCCTAAGGGAATTCCACGACCATAATCTCTTATGGTTACTGTTTTATCTTGAATGGAAATTTCTACTTGTTTACCATACCCCATGGTATGTTCATCGATACAGTTATCGATGACTTCTTTCATTAAAACATATATGCCATCATCAGGAGCCGATCCATCTCCCAATTTTCCAATATACATACCTGGTCTTAAACGTATATGTTCTTTCCAATCTAAGGATCTAATCGAGTCTTCGTTGTATTCAACTGGTATCTTAGTTTCTGCCATAATTATCAATGCTTTAGGGGCAAAATTGGCCCTTGTCTGTCTGCAAATCTAATGAGCACGGTGGTTACCCCAATTTTACTTTTCACCAATTGTCACTTTTATGTGGATAAACGATTAATCTCTTATCTTTAAAGTATCAAAACAGACCTAAAATACCCAATTGTAGACCTTGATTTCATCAAAACCAAGGCTATGGAGCTTATTGCCGAAAACGATGAATTTCAAGCCTTTCTGAGACAAATCAACAGTCAGGACTTAGATAATGCGGTATTTACCCTGTCAGAAACCATTAGCCCTCAAATAGATTGTACCAGCTGTGGCAATTGCTGCAAAAGCTTAATGGTGAATATTGACGAGGCAGAAGCCAATAATTTGGCCAATCATTTGGGGCAAACAAGGGAAACCTTTGACGAAGCTTATATATCTAAAGGAGAATCGGGCCGAATGGTGATTAATTCCATCCCCTGCCATTTTTTAGAGGAAAATAGTTGCAGTGTGTATGAACATCGATTTGCAGGTTGTAGAGAGTTTCCCGCATTTCATATACCTGATTTTAATAAAAGACTTTTTACGACCTATATGCATTATGATCGGTGCCCCATTATTTTTAATGTAATGGAAAATTTAAAAAAGGTTTTAGAATTTGAAGCTAAAAGTAACTAACCATGTCTATGCAATTTGGTATTGATATTCTTTTAAATTCCGAGCCTAACTGGAAAAATAAACCCATTGCTTTTTTAACCAATGATGCAGCAACCACTAGTACTGGCGAAAAAAGTAGAAAAGCATTACTAAGTAAAGGTTTTAATATTGTAAAACTATTTTCACCCGAGCATGGAATTAATAGTAAAGGAGTGGATGGTGCTAAAATGAACAATGAAATAGATGCTATTACAGGATTACCCATTATAAGTTTATATGGAGAAAAATTTGCACCAAGCAAAGTGGATCTTGTAGATATAGAAATATTAGTGTTTGATATTCCAGATGTAGGCGTTCGTTTTTATACCTATTTATGGTCAATGACTTATTGGTTAGAAGCTGCTGCCAAATTTAATAAACGAATCTTTATTTTGGATCGGCCCAATCCATTAGGCGGAAATTTTCAAATGGTGGAAGGCCCTATGTTGGATACAACGCTAAAAAGTTTTATTGGTCGGTATTCTATTCCCATCAAACATCAATGTACACTGGGTGAATTGGCGCAATATTTTAATGAAGTGGAAAATATAAATGCACCATTAGAAGTAATTGCTTGTAAAAACTGGCATCGGGAACAATTATTTTATGATTGGAATAAACCATGGGTAGCTACTTCGCCTGCCTTGCAAAATATAGAAGCTTGTATGCTATATCCAGGCTTATGTTTATTTGAAGCCACCAATGTAAGTGTTGGCCGGGGTTCCACTTTGCCTTTTGAGTGGATTGGAGCCCATTGGTTTAATTTACCTGCCATCACTATGGTTTGGCAAAATGTTTTAAGAGAAGATATTAAAATTGAATCGCTGCCTATTCAATTACAAAACAATGGGACATTAATCGAACATAAAGGCATTAGAATTAAAGTAATAGATCCTTATCATTTTAATCCAGTATTAAATGGATTATTGTTGTTGAAATTGGTCAAAGATATCCATCCACAAGATTTTAAATGGAAGCCTTACCCTACGAATGCAAATCCTACTGGGGAAAATCATTTATCTTTATTGCTCGGAATTGAAAATGCGGAAGAATTATTCAATTGGCCTTTAAAAGAATGGTTAAGTAAAATGGCACAACTGTTAAAAGTGACCCATTGGAAAAACTCGATGGAACCCTATTTAATCTATCACTAAAGTTAGAATAATAAGATTTTAAAGAAAATTATGATGAAAAAAATTGCAATCACTAAGACTATTTATTGGAATACCATTACCGGCATTTGTTTTTTAGCTTTAATGACCTTATTGCGTATAGTTTTTGTATTACGATTTACGGCACCTGTGGGCAATGAAGGGTCTTTAAAATCAGCTTATATATTAGGGTTTAGATATGATTTAAGGTATGTAGCCATTACAATGCTTCTCATTTTATTATTGTCTTTTATTAAACCTTTAAAC
Organism: Bacteroidota bacterium; assembly: GCA_947448725.1. Taxonomy (GTDB): domain Bacteria; phylum Bacteroidota; class Bacteroidia; order Chitinophagales; family Chitinophagaceae; genus Sediminibacterium. The sequence continues at coordinate 5,899 of CANFOM010000014.1, read as the reverse complement.
CCTATTAATTCCCAAAGAGGAAAGAAACTTGCTGTTTCTATTTGGGTTATTTTTAGTTTATTTTTAATATTATTTTATGCAACCGATTTCATACATTATGCCTATGTTCATCAACGGCTCAATGCAAGCATTTTAAGTTATTTAGACAATGCGGCCATTTCTTTACAAATGATGTGGCAATCTTATCCTATCCTACTCATTATCGCAATTTTTGCTTTATCTCTATGGCTACTTTATACATTGGTACAATTAACTTATAAGATTGCTTTAAAAAGAGAAGCTTCTGGAAATAAGTTAAATCGCATTTTTATAAACGTATTGTTTTTCTTTATCCTTGTTTATAGTATTATTGGTAACGTGGTTTATTCCGGAGGGCAATATCCTTTAAGATGGAGTGATGCGTATAGTTTAGGAACTGATTTTAATGCCAATGTAGCTTTGAATCCGATGCAATCTTTTTTTAGTACCCTAAATTTTCGAACATCAAAAATTAATACAAGTTTAATTAAGAACAATTATGCAGTCATTAGCGAGTATCTAGACATTCCTGCACAGGAACAAAATGTGAATGAATATAAATTTTCAAGAGTAATTGTTCCAAAGCCCAATGATACCATTGCGCCTAAAATTAAAAATGTGGTATTGGTTATTTGCGAATCTTTTTCGGCGTATAAAAGTTCTGTCATTGGAAATCCTTTAAACGCAACACCTTATTTTAATCAAATGAGAAAGCAAGGGGTCTATTTTAATAGGGCATTTTCTCCCTCCTATGGAACTGCAAGAGGTGTTTGGGCAACCATAACTGGTACGCCTGACATTTTAGAAGGCCGAACTTCCAGTCGTAATCCATTGTCCGTAGATCAACATTCCATTTTAGCCGATTTTAAAAACCATGAAAAATTATATTTTTTAGGAGGAAGTGCCAGTTGGGCCAATATTAGAGGGGTACTTACTAATAATATTAAGGACTTAAATATTTATGAACAAGGTAAATATCAATCTAGTGAAATAGATGTTTGGGGAATTAGTGATAAGAATTTGTTCATGGAAGCTAATAAAACGCTAAGCGCTAATAAAAAACCATTTTTTGCTATCATTCAAACGGCCGATAATCACCGCCCATATACAATTCCAGATGAAGATTTAAAATCTTTTAAAAAAATAAACGTTTCCAAGGATTCATTATTAAAATTTGGATTTGAAAACAATGACGAATACAATGCTTTTAGATACACCGATTATTGTTTTGAACAGTTTATAGAAGCTGCCAAAAAGGAAAAATATTTTGATAATACCTTATTTGTATTTATTGGAGACCATGGCATTAAAGGCGACGCAGGCAATATGCTACCTAAAACATTTACAGAACAAGGCTTAACCAATATGCATATTCCTTTTTTATTTTATGCGCCTAAAATTTTAACCCCTAAAGAATACAATCTACCTGTATCACAGTTAGATGTGCTACCTAGTATTGCCTCCTTATGCAATATTCCTTATACCAACACTACCATGGGAAAAGACGTATTTAATTTAGTCAATAAGCCCAATAGCAAAAATTCTGTTTTTTTATATGACGATTTTAATCAACAAGTAGGTATCTTAAATAATCAATACTATTTTGGGTATAAAATAAAAAATGCTTCCAAAGGGATTTTGGAAAGTGTATTGGATAACCAAAAAGTTAGCAATGATTCTGTAGAAAAAGCTATGAGGATTTTAACGGAGACAATTTATGAAACTTCAAAGTATATGTTAATCAACAATAAGAAATTGAAAAGCAAATAAATTTTTTATTGAATTAAACCTCGCCTTCTACTTTTTTATCTACTCTCTTTGTTCCAGCGTACATTTCGTATTCTAATAATCTACAATCGATGGTGGCATTGTAAAATTCAATTCTACGACTTGGTTTTAAACGAATTTTCTTAGCCAATTCTAAATTTCCAGTAAATATATAGCCCAGGTATCCTTTACAATTGTTTTTCAAAAAATCACCCATACGGGCATAAGTGGCTTCTAATTCAAGCTCCTCACCTAGTCTTTCACCATATTCTGGATTAAACATAATAACGGCAGCTTCTTCTGCAGCAGGAATATTAGTAGTTTCAAAATCGCCATCTTGAAAATATATTAAATGTGCAACACCAGCAACTGTGGCATTGGTTTTTGCAGTTTCTATGGCTCTTTTACTAATATCAGAAGCAATAATTTGCAAACCAGGTATTTTAATAATTTGTGTAGTTAATTTTTCTTTTTCCACTTGATACATGCTATCATCGTAACCTAGTAAATGCATAAAAGCATAATTAGTTCTTAATAAACCAGGGGCTCTATTGGTAGCAATTAAAGCTGCTTCAATGGCTAAGGTACCCGAACCGCACATAGGGTTAACAAATGGAGCTTTTTTATTCCATTTGGTACTTAATATGGTAGCGGCGGCTAATGCTTCTAACATAGGTGCAGTACCAGGTAATTTTCTATATCCATGTTTGGCCAAGGTTTCTCCCGAAGTATCTAGGAATATTTCGGCTTCCTCATGTTTCCAAAATAAATACACGACTGCTCCAGATAATTCTGAGCCAGTAGAAGGTCGTTGATTGCAACTATTTCTCATTCGATCTACAATAGCATCTTTAACCTTTAAATTGGCATATAAGTTGGTAGAAATAGTTGGATGAAATACATTACTCGTAACCGAAAAATAGCCAGAAGGTTTGATTAATTTTTCCCAATGAACATCTACTAAATTTTTATACAATTCTTCGGGGTCATTGCAGATAAAAGATTTTATAGAATACATCACCTGACTGGCACAACGTAAATTTAAATTCAGCTTTATACAGTCCTGAACGGTTCCTGTTAATTCCACCCCAGTTTGAAATACTCTATCCGGTGTAAAGCCTAATGCAACCACTTCTTTTTGTAAGGAAATAGCCAACCATTTGTGACAGGTGATAATAATTTTGCTCGGGGTAGTAAATACTTGCATAAGTGCAAAGTTACTTATTAAAATCCATTGCCATTTTATTAATGGATTCATCTGTTAAATCATCTCCTATGACCAATTTATGTTTAAAAACAACAGTTTGTTCTGCTTGTAAAACTAATTTAACAGCTTCCGCATTTTTGTCAAAATTTCGACCCCCTAAATTATTCATGGCAAACAATCCATAACCTCTTGCATGAGACCAGGCAGGATAATTAACATTATTTGAGTGATCAACAATTGCAATCGTAATTACTTCATTTTCTTTAGTAGCGCTTAAAGCTACCCAATTAGAGCGCTTGCCCCAAACTGCTGCGCCCTTTGCTCCTTCTACATTTCGATAAACCCCATTAACTCCATCATTATTAAGTACAGGTACTTTTGTTTCTATTCCTTTGGCGTCTAAAAATGTTTCAGCTACTGTGGCTGGTTCTTCAAAGGCTCTATCAACACGAAGTCCAATTAAGCCTTCTTTATTTTCGGTAAATGTAACTTCTTGTTTTGCGGTAAGTTTGGTTTCACGTACAATGGTTCTTAAACTACCTTTTCCGTAAAATGTAAAACTGGTTAATTCGGAAAGTAAAATGGTATTATTTACATCCACCCAATTAGCGCTAACCACTAATTTTCCATTTTTAGCATTGATAGATTCAATTTTATTAAATCGTATGGAACCATATTTTGGTTTATCCGCTGCTTTAATAGCAAAGGAATTGTTCCAAAAGTCTAAACCATTGACATCTCCAAAATTAAACCAAAATCCCACCTGATGTGGATGATCGGTTCTTTCAAAAGGTCGAGGATCTAATGGATACCCTCTTGTGATGAATTTTCCTTGTGCATTAACAATTGGATACAAGCTTTGCTTTTCCATATTGTCAGGATAAATAAATGCAGTAAAGAATTTACCTCCTACATACACTTCCACTTTTTTATCTTTTTCTAGATTTTTAAATGAAATGGGTTGACTAAAAGAAGTCTGTCCTAATGTAAATGAAAAAATGAGCAGGGATATTCTTAGTAGGTTCATAGATGGTAATTTCTAAATTAAATATACGAATAATTTATTTTAGTACTATACCCTTCATTAGGCTAGTTTTTTATATCTTTTGAAGCAACGATGTATTGAATTGCATTAAATGCTATGAAATTGTGAAAAAGAAGCGTTATTATTGATTTTAATTGAAAACTTAATAATTGTTAATATGTTTTTAAATTATTAAATTTGAGTGATCATTAAAAAATGATGATAGATAAATTTAAATTATAAAAACGATAAAAAAATCATGATGAAATTAACTATATCTTTTATAGCTGCTATTGTTTTATTTACAAGTTGTAAGCAATATGAAAAAGCGCCCTCTGGCATGCGTTATATTATTACTCACGGTACTGGTAATGAAAAAAACATACAACATGGAGAGTTTGTAAAATTTAATGTAGAGTATAAGTTAAAATCAAATGATAGTATTTTAAGATCTACATATGATACTTTACCCCTATATTTTCCAGTAGACACAGCGCATTTAGGCAGCTATACTTTAACTGAAATATTTCTACAATGCAGAAAAGGCGATAAAATCGAATTTTTAGTGAATATTGATAGTTTAGTTGCCATGAATAAAATGCGTTTAAACGATGTATTCAAATCAAAAGATATTATTTTAGGTAGAGCGGAAATTTTAGAAGTATTTACAACTTCAGAATTTATCAATGCAGATTTAAGAAAAGAATTGGAGAAACAACAGAATAAAAGATATAAGAAATAGTAATCCATAGCCATGAAAATCTCTTTAGTCAATACCCTTCGACGTTTTACCCTCATTGGATTTTCGTTTTTTATACTAAATACATCCATAGGTCAATCTAAAGGACTTATTGCCAAAGAGGCAACATTACAATTGATTTCAAAACAATTTGCTTTTACGGAAGGCCCAGCAGTTGATAAGTATGGAAATATTTTTTTTACCGATCAGCCCAATAATACAATCTGGAAATATGATACTGATGGGAAGCTCTCTGTTTTTTTAGAAAAAACCCGTCGTTCTAATGGAATGTATTTTGATAAAAAAGGTAATTTAATTACTTGTGCCGATGAGCAAAATCAAATTATCAGTATCAATCCCAAAGGAGAAATTGAGCTTTTGGTGAATGATTTAAATGGGCTTCATTTTAATGGACCCAATGATTTATGGATTAGTCCTACTGGTGGAATTTATTTTACGGATCCATTTTATCCTAGAGATTATTGGACACGAAAAATGCCAGAATTAAAAGGACAGTATGTTTATTATCTAGCAAATAATAAAACACCCATTTTAGTTTCAGATCAATTAATGCAACCCAATGGAATTATTGGTACCCCAGATGGTAAATTATTATATGTAGCTGATATCAAAGGAAATAAAACCTATCGTTTTAACATTATGGCAGATGGCAGTTTATCTGCCCCCACTTTATTTGTGGAGAAAGGATCAGATGGATTAACGATTGATGAAAACGGCAATATCTATTTGACTGGAGATGGTGTTAGTGTATACAATCCAAAGGGCGAATTAATTGAACACATTAAAGTACCCGAAAATTGGACAGCCAATGTAACCATTGGTGGAAAAGACAATCAGACTTTATTTATTACCGCTTCCAAAGCGGTATATACATTACAAATGAATGTAAAAGGAGTTCCCTTATAAATTTCAGTGCAAATGGGGATCAAATGGCTAAAATACAGAAGGGCTTCAATTGCTTGAAACCCTTTCTGTTATTCTGTGGGGGCACACGGGTTCGAACCGCGGACCCTCTGCTTGTAAGGCAGATGCTCTAAACCAACTGAGCTATGCCCCCTTTTGAGGAGTGCAAAAATAAGGGGCAAATAGGAATTCCCCAAAAAAAAGGTGATTTAATTTAATT
>CANFOM010000013.1 GCA_947448725.1 Bacteroidota bacterium | reverse complement strand
TTGTCTAAATCTACATAGCTCGAACCATTTGAAAAACTAGGTGTAGACAATCCCCACTCCACCGCCTTATTCGTAAAAGTTAAATTGCCATTATTACTGTACGCATAGTTGGACAATGCATTAGAGGGCATTAAATCAATTAAGGTTTTAATACCTGATGTTCTATTGTTCGTTAATATCTTTCTGATTTCATTGGGGTTGGCCGTATATTGAATATAATCCTGATCGGTTAAATCCTTATAAATACCATTGGCTACAAAAACATCTTTTAGTCCATCATTATTTAAATCTGTAATCAATGCTCCCCAACTCCAATCGGTTGCATCCACCCCAGCCATCCTACCTATCTCACTGAAAGTATTATTACCATTATTTAATTGTAAAGTGTTACGCACAAACTGATGATAATAACCTGCTTGTAAATTGGCCTGGTATTTATCCCATTTTTCAAAATTCGCCTTGGTCTTTACTCTTGATTCTATATCAGGAAACATATCTGTTACATAAATATCCGGGTAGCCGTCATTATTCATATCAGCAATGTCTGCGCCCATGGCATTCAAACTTAATTCATGAATGCTTTTTTCGATTTGTTCGGTGAAGGTCCCATTCTTATTATTGATGTATAAATAATCACGCTCAAAAAAATCGTTAGAAATATACATATCCGGCCAGCCATCTTTATTGACATCCGCAATGGTCACGCCCAAACCAAATCCAATTTTACTACTATATATGCCAGCGGCTGCAGTAACATCTTTAAAATGGCCATTATCGTTGCGATACAATTTATTACCGCCCAAGCTATCCGAAATTTTTCGCTGATCTTTTATCAAATCAAAATTGCCCACCGATTTAAAAGAATTATTTAATAAATAACAATCTAAATCACCATCCTTATCATAATCAAAAAAAACAGCATGCGTAGATAATCCTAAATTATCAAGACCATATTTTGCAGCACTTTCGGTAAAAGTTAAATTGCCATTATTAATGTACAATGCATTGGCTCTGTGCTGGGTGGTAAAATCGCCCGATTTACAAATATAAATATCCAATAAGCCGTCTCCATTGATGTCGGCGAAAGTGACCCCGGTTGACCAAATATCAGCAGTTGCCAAACCGGCTTTTTCGGTAATGTCTTCGAATTGAAAATTGCCCTTATTTAAATAGAGTTTATTAGAACTTAAATTGCCACAGAAAAATAAATCCGGCAAGCCATCATTATTAATATCTCCAACACCTACACCACCTCCATTGTAAAAATTTCTAAAGGTATACACATTTAATGTGTCTGTATAAGGAACATTATTGGCAAAGCGAATACCTGTAGTAGTGGAATCTAATAATGAGAATAAAAATTCTTGCTTGTTAAAAGGATTTTTTAAACCGCAAGCATGCAATGAAAATGCATATACTATGACCAAGGCAATGCGATACAAATTGCTTAAAGCAAGCAACCCATTCAGATTATTCAAAGTAAATGCCTGCTTAACACAAGCCCAACGCCTTCCTATCATTGAAGAGTATTTAGTATATAAAAATACCCCTTTTTTAATAAAAAAAACAGCAAATAGCCGGGGCTATTTGCTGTTTTAAAATCTAAATTTAATGTTAAATACTTCTACTTATTAGTAGCCAGGATTTTGAGTTAAATTTTTATTCGCATTCAATTGAGTTGCAGGAATAGGATAAAGATTTTTGTAAGCTGCAGAAGCATCTTGGAATAAACGAGCCGATTGGAATGATCCAAAACGAATCAAATCTTGTCTTCTCCATCCTTCAAAAGCTAACTCTCTACCTCTTTCAGCTAAGAATTGATCAGCTGTCATAGTAGTCCATGCATCAACACCACCATGGGTAGTTCTAATTTGATTTACAATAGCTAAAGCAGCAGGATCGCTCCAGTTGCCAGCAGCTCTTGCAGTTGCTTCCGCTTTCATTAATAAGATATCAGCATATCTGAAGATAGCGAAATCATTATCCATATTAGAAGTCATACCAAGTACGAACTGCCATTTTGCAAGTCTAGCACCAGATTGACGCCAAGCATTTGGCTCTAACTCATTCACATAAGGAGTGAATGTGAAAGGTTTACCATCTGGGTCATTTGGTTCAGCACCATTGTCAACTAATCTCTCACCAGCAGATGAATACTGTGGTCCAACTAAGAAGTTATTTCTCATACGCTTATCATCAGTACCAGTTGTTGGAGTGCCTTTTGAATCAAGACCAACTACAGTACCAGTTGGGCCAGGATTTTGTGCAGGATCTATATATGAATTATAAAATTCAGAAGTAGATGCAAAACCATTCCATGGTTGCGCATTGATATTGTATGTAGTTTGATTCAAATAACTTAATGTCATCATATTCACGTTAAAACCACCCAATTTGATACGATCAAATGGAACAGCCCAAATGGTTTCTTTTGCATCTTGGTTATTTTGAATAAAGTTCTCAGCATATGTTGGAGCCAATTTATAAACGCCAGAGTTGATGATTGTATTTGCTGCGGCAATTGCCTTTGCATTTTGCTCAGTACCTGTATAGGTTTTAGCATTTAAATACAATTTAGCTAAAATAGCTTGTGCAGTATAATAGTTAACACGACCATAAGTAGCAACATCAGGAACTGATGTAGGCTTAGCCAACAAAGCACCATTGGTTGTTAATTCTGATTCAATAAATGCATATACTTGAGCAGTAGTTGAATTTTTTGGTGGATCAACGTTCTTAAAGTCGATACTTAAAGGAACATTACCAAACCAATCCATTAACCAATAATAATACATAGCACGTAACACTTTCAATTCTGCAATGTATTTAGCAGCCGAAGGTGAATTAATGCCTTGTAAAGTAGCAATCAAACGGTTACAAGTAGAAACACCACCGTAACAAAATGACCAAGCACCACCTGGCATTGGATCGTCTGCTTTCCAAGTATGTCTTTTTAATCTAACCCAATGACCACCATCGCCCCAATCTGGTCCTCTTGTTGGAACTACAATCTCATCTGTAGTTGCTCCATTTAAAGCGAACAAGTTACCGTTACCACCCACATTGGATAAGTTAGAATAAGCAGCACCTACTGCAGCACTTAATTCTAAATCCGTACCTCCAAATTTATCTCCAGTTACTTTATCATACAAGAGTGGCCCCTCGTCTAATTTGGTACAAGAAACGACTACTAGTAGCATTGATGCTATAAATAGTTTATTTACAAAGTTATTTTTCATATTGTCGATTTATAAAAGTTTTTAATTGAATTAATTTATTATAGTCCAATATTAATTCCTAAAGTGAAAGAACGAGTCATCACCCAAGTTGCTCTTCTATCAATACCTGGAGCTAAGATATTACCACCATCTTGCCATCTAACTTCTGGATCAGCTCCTGTATAATTAGTAATGGTCATTAGGTTATTTCCAGTGATAAAAGCTCTTAAACTTTTAATACCTTGCGCTTTTGATTTCGCAGAAACTGGAATAGTATAGCCTAAAGTAGCGTTATCTAATTTAACAAAGTCTGCTTTTTCAACAAACAAACTACTAAATATAGACGCGTCGTTCAATTTTGGATCAAAATACTTAGTGTTTACTACGTTATAGATTGCAGCATTGGCTGGATTCTCGTAGAATGTTCTAAATGTATTGATTAATTGATGACCGAATGAACCACGTAAGAAGAAGTTTAAGTCAAATTTTCCATAAGTGAAAACGTTTGACCAACCCATTTCAAACTTAGGCATACCATTACCGATAGGTGCTTTGTAAGTTGTCGCTGTAGATAAAACAGCGTTTCCTTTACCATCATCAAACAAGTATTTACCATTAGCATCTATACCACGGTAAACAGCATTCCAGAAAGTACCTATTTGGCCACCTTCATAAGTTCTGATAATTTGAGTTGCTTCTTGTCCTGGAGAACCTAAGTTAGTTTCACCAATATAAGAACCAGCTGATTTGTCTAATCTTGTTAAAGTTACTTTATTAGTAGAGTAATTAACCCCTGTGTTCCAAGTTAATTTACCTTCAGTAATTACTTTGTAGTTTAAAGCAGCCTCAAAACCTTTGGCTTCTAAATCACCTACGTTTCTCCATGCTCTGTTAAATAAAGCTGGAGGAGAAGGTACGGTTACATTAAAGATCAAATCTGTAGTTGTTCTTTGGTAATAATCAACAGTACCTGTTAAACGATTGTTTAACAAAGCAAAGTCAGCACCAAAGTCAATCTCTGATTTTTTCTCCCATTTCAAATCTGGGTTTGAATTTTGGTTTGGACCATAAGTAGTAATCCAGTTACCATTAATCAAGTAGTTTCCTGTACCTGCGAAAGTTAACTGAGACAAACCTGTATATGGAGGAAGAGATCCTGTTACACCATAACTTGCTCTCAATTTCAATGCATCAAAAGTACCAATGTTTAAGATTTTCTTTAAATCCACACCACCACTAACCGCTGGGAAAACTCCCCATTTGTTATTGTCTCCAAATTGAGTAGATCCTTCTTGTCTAACTGAAGCAGACAAGTAAGCGTAATTATCCCAGTTTAAGTTTACACGTCCAAAGAACGCTACTAATTTACTACCGTTCATATAACTACCTAAAGTACCTAATCCATTTTGAAAATCCTGAGCAGCTCCCATAGACTCATGAGATAAGTCAGTAATAAAATTACCACCACCCATGCTAAATCCTTGGTTGGTAAATTCTTGGTAAGAATAACCACCTACTGCATTCACATCTAACTTACTTACTTTAGTATTATAGCTTAATGTGTTTTCATATAAACTTGAAACTGATTTATCTTCTTGTTTCCAAGCATAACCATGTCTTCCTAAACCAGTTGCACCAGTATAGAAACCACGATCAATAAACGCATTACTTGGAGAGTAAGCATTGATATCAGCGTTACTAGTAGACTGAGCGTATCTAGTTAAAACTTTTAATCCTTTCGCAATTTCATATTCCACCGAACCAGCAAAATTTATTTTTCTAGTTGTTTGATGATTTGAGTTCTGCATCAACATCGCTACTGGATTTGAATACTCAGTTGCATTTTGCTCAAACCAACCACCTTTTGCTAGGTCATACATTGGATCTGTAGAATGAAGCGGGGCAGTTGGATTGTAAATAGTCGCATATTCAAATGCGTTACTAAATCCAAGATCAGCTTCCTTAGAAGTAGAAGTCAATTGAACGTTAAACACCAACTTATCGTTTAATGCTCTGTGTGTTAAATTAACTCTACCATTTAATTGTTGGAAGCCAGTTTGTATAGCAATACCTTCTGCATTTCTATAGTTCATAGAAACATCAAAAGTAGTTTTATCGGTACCGCCAGAGAAAGATAAATTATGTACATGCGTAATTGCATTTCTAGTAATTTCTTTATTCCAATCTGTATTTGCTCCTAAATTATTACCTGTACCTAATTTTTTAATTAAAGCGCCGTATTGAGCAGCGTCCATATGTTCTGTAAATTTTACAGGACTTTCCATAGTTACTTGAGAAGAATAATTAAAAGAAGATGTTCCACCTCTTGAACCATTCTTAGTAGTAACAATGATTACCCCAGCAGATCCACGCGTACCGTAAATAGCTGCAGCAGATCCATCTTTCAATACATCGACACTTTTAATGTCGGCTGGATCGATAGAGTTTAAATCTGCGCCAACCACTCCGTCCACCACCACCAAAGGTGAAGTGTTGGCACCAATGGTCGATAAACCTCTCAATCTGATAGAGAAACCTTCGTTCGGGTTACCACCTGGACGAGCGATAGAAAGACCAGCTACTTTACCTTGCAATAATTGTGCAACGTTGTTGATATTTCCTTTGTTGAATTCCTCAGCGCTAATACGAGTAATAGCACTAGTGATTTCTTTCTTCTTTTGTGTACCATAACCTACAACGACAACGTCGCCTAAGCTAGCTACTGAAGAAGTCAAAGAAACATTCAGTGTAGTATTTTTACCCACTGCAAGATCTTGTTGTTCAAAACCAACTCCAGAAACAACTAATCTAGTAATTACTTCAGCAGAGGCTACTTTATAAGTACCATCATTTGAAGTTACCGCTGCAACTTTTTTACCGCTAGCGGTAACAGCAGTTACAGTAATACCAGAAATAGCTGAACCATCTTTGGCATCAACTATCTTACCAGCAACAGCCTTCGTTTGGGCTTGTACTGAAAAGACGAAGAAAAGTGAAAGCAAGGCAACCATCATTGGCCTTACAAACTTTAAAATTTTCATGTGTTTTAAGTTTAAAATTTAAGAATTTTTTGCATTTTAACAATGTTATAACACGTAAATTATGAAGAAAATTTAGTCAGTTGTTACTTTATTGTTAACTATTTTTTGCTTAAACGAATACGAATTTTCTGATAATTGTTCATTTTAAATGATATATAATTGAAGATCAATAAGATAAAGGGGGTTCTATACCTATAAATATTCAATATTTAAGCCTTAAATCCATCAAAAATGCTTAGTATTTTCTAAAATTACAATCGTTTGTATATAATTTGCGGTAAATTTGCGGTAATAATTCGGTAAGAAAATCTTAATTTACCCTATTAATTCAATGAATCAATGACCAATACCACCCTCAAATTATTAGCACAACAATTACAATTAAGTATCTCTACTGTTTCAAGGGCATTAAAAGATCATCCAGATATTTCTGCTAAAACAAAAGCTAAAGTACAAGCCTTGGCGCAAAGCTTAGATTACGAACCCAATGCTTATGCCATTCAATTGAGAATGCAGAGTAGTAAAATATTTGGTGTCCTTGTTCCAGCCATTGCAAATTTATTCTATGATAGTTTTATTGCAGCGGTAGAAGAAGAAAGTCGTAAAAATGGTTATGCCTTAATGATTCTTCAATCTAACCACAACGCAGAAAATGAATTAAACAACTTAAAAATTTTTAGACAAAATAGAGTTTCTGGCTTGTTTGCCTGCTTATCGGCCAGTGCCGAAAACCTAGAGGTATATCATAAAATGAATGAACATGAGATTCCTGTTGTCTTTTTTGATATTGTTCCTAAGGACAATTCCTTTACGAAAGTAAGGATGGCAGATGAACGCTGCGGTGTAATTGCAGCGGAAAATATCATCAAGCGAAATGCAAAAAAAGTATTGGCCATTTTTGGTGATCCTGCACTTTCCATAAGCCAAAATAGAAAAACTTCTTTCCAAAACTTCATGAAGGACTTCGCTCCTAAAACAAGTGTTCAGTATATCAATGCAAATAGCTCCAATGATGCGGAAGAAATTTTTAAAAATAATTATAACAAAACAGTAAAGTTTGATACTGTTTTTTGTATGACCGATGAAATATTAATTGGCGTTATGAAAGCCATTCAAGCATTGCAAATAAAAGTACCCGCCGAAATGGGTGTCATTAGTATTAGCAATGGATTTATTCCCAATTTATATTATCCTGTTATTAGTTATGTAGAAACCAGTGGCTTTCAATTAGGAAAATTGGCCTTCCTACAAATGATGGCCAATATGCAAACAGGAAAACCCGTCAATGAATTAACCGTAGAAGCTAAATTTATTGAAGGTGGTTCTATGTAAGCTATTAATAAACAATAAATAATGTATCGTATGCTAAAGCAGGCAAAAGCTTTTATTTTTGATTTAAATGGAACCATGGTCAATGACATGCCCTATCATATTGGCGCTTGGCACCAACAATTAACTGCCTTGGGTAGCGAATTAAGTATAGAAGAAGTAAAGCACCAATGTTATGGAAAAAATGACGAGCTATTGGAAAGAGTTTTTCCAGGTAAATTTTCCATGCAAGAAAAATTATCCATCGGTGCCAATAAGGAAGCCATGTATCGAGTAGAATTTAAACCTCATTTAGTACTTATTGATGGGCTTGCACTATTTATTAAAAACGCTTTTGAGCAAAAGATTAAAATGGGGATTGGATCGGCTGCCATCTTAGCCAATATTGACTTTGTCATTGATAACACTGCTATTAGAGATTATTTTGAAGCCATTGTGAGTGCGGATGATGTAGCTATTAGCAAACCGCATCCAGAAACTTTTTTAAAATGTGCTGAACTACTTGGGGTAGCACCAGCGGACTGCATTGTTTTTGAAGATACCCCAAAAGGTGTTCTTTGTGCACAAAAAGCTGGAATGAAAACAATAGTGATAAAAGGACTACATCAAGAAAGTGAATTTGCCGACTTTGATAATATTTTATTCTTTATCGAAGACTATACCCATCTTTCTTTGTAAATTTTTAATTGCCCCCATTTACTTTCCAATACAGAACTTAGAAAAAATAAAATCCAATTGATCTTCATTGGTAATTTGCCCAGTAATGGTCCCTAAATAATGTAATGCATGATTGATATCTATGGCGAGTAAGTCGCCCGTTACATTGTCCACCAAACCGGTGTCTATATCATTGAGTGCAAACAATAATCTTTTAAGTGATGCCACATGTCTTGCATTAGTAACAATAGTCCCTTCTTTATTAAGCCCATCTCCCACTACTTTTTGATGCAATGCATTTTCAAGTGCTAAAATATTTTTTTTGTCTTTGGCTGCAATAAAAATAATGTCTTTTAAATCAGGGTCTTTTTCAAGGGAAGCGTCTATGGCGATATCCATTTTATTACCCACAAAAATGAGTTTGTGCGCTCCCTGCAATTCCTGATTCCACTGCTTTATTTGTGCAGCCGTTGTGTTACTCGCATCAAATAAGGCAATCACTATATCTGCTGCTTGAATTTTTTCTTTGCTTTTTTCAATACCCATTTGCTCGATACTATCTTCAGTGGAATGCCTAATGCCTGCCGTATCAATTAACTTATACATCACACCTTGTATGTTCAAATACTCTTCTACCGTATCACGCGTGGTGCCTGGTATTTCACTCACCAAGGCCCTATTTTCATTTAACAATGTATTTAATAGTGTTGATTTTCCTGCATTGGGCTTACCTACAATAGCTACTTGTACTCCATGTTTTATTACATTGCCTAATTGAAAAGAGAGCAATAAGGCGGTTGTTTTTGCTTGCAGTTCATGCACTAATATCTCCAATGATTTTTTATTGGCAAAAGCAACATCTTCTTGTGAAAAATCTAATTCCAATTCTATTAATGCCGAAAATTTAATCAGCTTTTCGCGCATCACTTGCAAGTCGGAAGAAAATCCTCCTTTTAAATTGTACAATGCCGTTTTACGCGCTGCCTCGGTATTACTGGCAATTAAATCCGCTACGGCTTCGGCTTGCGTTAAATCTAATTTCCCATTTAAAAAGGCACGCTGTGTAAATTCACCCGGCTTCGCCAATCGAGCTCCCTTGGCCTGAAACAATTGTAAAATAGAATCCTGTATAAAAGGTGAACCATGACATGAAATCTCCACCACTTCTTCGCCGGTATAAGATTTTGGCGCTTTGTAAATAGTAACTACCACTTCGTCTAATACTTCTTTACCATTGATGATTTTCCCAAAATGTACGGTATGAGATGCTTTACTATTTAATCCTTGTTTTGAAAAAACAGCACTAGTGATGGCAATGGATGCTGCTCCACTTAATCGAATCACAGCAATGGCGCCCAAACCAGGTGGTGTGGCCAAGGCCACTATTGTATCATTCCAAGTGCTTAAATTTTCGCGCATAGTACAAAGGTAAACTTTATGAAGTATTTATGTATAATGACCTAGAAAACAAAAATCCCCCCCGAGTGCTCGGGAGGGATTTTAATATATTTAAAGAAAGTTTTACAACTAATCTTCAGAAACTACGAACACAATAGCTTGACGGTGACGATAAATTACATTACGGCCGTTTTGAACTGCGGGCTTCCATTTTGGACCTCTTGTAATTACACGAACAGCTTCATCTTTAGTACCATATCCAGGATCGTTCTCTGCTTTTACATCACTAATAGAACCATCTCTAGATACGATGAAAGATACCACTACTGAATATTTTCCAGCAGGAGCGCCATTTTCAACTGGCAAGTCTCTATTTAAAGTTCTTTCTAAGTAACGAATCCAACCTTGTGTACCCCCTGGGAACTCAGCTGGTATTTGTACCACCGTAAAGATTTTATCGGTTTCTTCTTCTGCTGGAGGTGCTACTGCTGATTCTGTTGGTGCCACTAAGCCATCATCTTTAATACCTTTCTGATCGGTAGCGCCAATTTTTACGTCTTCTAGTTTTTCAACTTCTTTTACCTCATCCTCTTTTTTCACTTCCTCATCCTTTACAATTTTAGGAGGTGTAAATTTTGCCATTTCCACTTTTGGTGGTTCCACTTTTGGTGGTGGAGGTGGAGGTGGAGGTGGTTTTTTCTCTTGAGTTACGTCTGTCAAAGCAACATCTGTCACTACGATTTCAGTTTTTGATTTTTTAGCGCTATTTGACCAAATTGCAGCACCAGCCAATAGAACGGTAACAGTTACCATTCCAATCAACGCCTTCTTAAGACGATCATTGTAGGTTTTTCTAAGTTCATAAGCGCCATATTCCTTAAACCTTCCCTCAAAAATGAGGTCCAGAATATCGGCGTTTAATATTTTGTTTATGTCCATTTTTTAATGCTTTTAATTGCTAGAAGATTTTGCGGCCTCATCGGATTTTTTAACCAATAGTTCTTCAATGTCAAAAATATCTACTAGTGCATATTTTTTTACAACGTTAATTGACATCTCATCTAAAATATCAATTACGTTTTTGTAAGTACAATTTGAACTTGGCTTAATCACGATAACTAAATCCTTTTCAGGATTGGTTGGATCTTGTGCGATACTTCTTACATACTCTTTCTTTTTTAAGATAATATCACGAATGGAATTTTCTCCATTATAAGAAGCAGACAAAAAATTGGAAGCGTCTGTTTTTAATTGCCCTTCGTAATAATATATATGATTATCTGCACCCATTAGGATGGTTAAAGCGCCTGATTCTTTTGCTTTGTTTTGCTCTTCAGGTTTTACTTTATCATCAGGCAAAATCAACTTCATTGCTGTAGGTTGACTCATGGTGGTAGTAAAGATGAAGAAGGTGATCAAAAGAAAACCTAAATCCACCATCGGTGTCAAATCGACACGCGTTGATAGTTTTTTCCCTTTTTTGACCCCTGGTCCTTTCTTATGGCCACCGCCCGAGGTATCTAATTCTGCCATAGTATATAGCTTTTAATTAGTTTATAATTTAGTTTTCCTGTTTTTCGCCACTCATTGATTTCTTATACAACTCTGAACCTACTGGTGCATTTTCAGGATTGGTAATCATTTGAAATCTTTGAATATTGTTTTTCTTAAATGCGACAAGTACATTCTTAAAAGCTGGATACTTAGCTAAATTGTCCCCCTTTAAAAGCAGGTCCAATTTTGAGCCAGCATAAGCTTCATTCACCACTTGCATCCAAGTTATTAATTCGTTGTCTGTACTGTCCTTACATGGAATACCAGGAAGTAAGTTCCCTTTTCTGTTTTCTTCAGTGATGGCTAAAAAAGATTTTAGTCCACTAAATGGAGCTCCAATGAAATTGGCACTTTTAAAAGCAGGAACATCAATTCCTAAATTTCTAGTGGCATTCAAAGAGTTCGCAATAGTTTCTCTTTTTTGCTTGTCATCAATGGTAAGAAATACTTTGCCGTCTTTATCAATAGTAATTAAGACAAAATCCTTGCTTGGCGCAATTTTAGAAGATACTGAACTTGGTGTAGTAACTGCTATCGCTTCTGAAGGTTTGAACTTAGTAGTTAAGATAAAGAATGACAATAAAAGGAAAGCCACATCACACATGGCAGTCATGTCGATGGTGGTACTCTTTCGAGGTAATTTGGCTCTACCCATTTGTATATTCTTTTAATTATTATTTATAAGGTTGCCCTTATTAAAATATTATTTGCTTCAACTACTATTTGTAGTTAGCTGCGAAACTTTGAGTTAATGTAAATCCAGACTCATCGATACCATAGGTAATACCATCGATTCTTGTAGTGAATACGTTGTACATAATGATTGCGATTGCTGAAGTACCAATACCCAATGCTGTATTATACAAGGCCTCAGAAATACCTTGAGATAATTCACGAGCAGCTTCTCCACCACCTTCTTCACCTAATTTAGAGAAAGAACGAATCATACCTAATACCGTACCAAACAATCCTAATAAGGTTGCTACTGATGCGATAGTTGATAAGAATACTAAGTTTTTCTCTAACATTGGTAATTCCAATGCAGTTGCTTCTTCGATTTCTTTTTGAATATTTAATACTTTTTGGTCTGTATCTAATTCTGTGTTTGAAATCATTTCTTTGTACTTAGTCAAACCAGATTTCATAACATTACCAACAGATCCTTTTTGTTTGTCACACTCAGCAATTGCTTTATCGACTTCTTTGTTGGCTAATTGAAATTGTACTTTACGAATGAATTCAGCAATGTTGCCGTTTCCTGCAGCTTTCTTAATTGTCATTAATCTTTCAATAACGAAAGTTAACACGATTAATAAACTACCAATTAAAACTGGCACAACGATACCGCCTTCGTACATTTTGGTAAAGGTACCTTTTGGTCCTTTATGACTAGGCCAGAATCCACCATTCGGGTCTGGGTTAGTAAAGTTACTTCCGTTGCCTAGCACAAAACGCCAGATAACATAACCTGCTAAAATACATAAGATAGGTGCTAAAGTTGCAACAAGATTTCCGCTCTTTTGAGGCTGTGCTGCATTCTTTGAAGCAGCAGCTGTTGCAGTTGATTTAATCTCAGCCATGATTCAATTGATTTTTGGTTTTAAATAAAAATTTTTTTAAGAAATTGTCCTCTTCACAATTGGTAAGATTATTGAAAATCTTTACGCACTAGTTTCTAAGGGGTTACAAAATAAGTAATTTATTGGTTGAAACAAATTTCAATCCATAAATTTATTTAAAATTAATCTTAAAACTAACTGCTGTTGGCGGGACAGAAAATGGGTGTCTTTCTTGTATTAAATATTTCAATCATCTTTAAATGAAAATACGCTGCTAAAAACCCAATTTTGGGTTCATTTTCAATAAGATAAGCCCTCAAAAGCTAAAATGGATACTAAAACGGCTTAAATGACTTGTATTTTAGGGAATACGCCTATTCGTACCTAAGGGCGTCAATAGGATTTAAGGCCGATGCTTTCATGGCTGGATAGATACCTGCCGCCAAACCCACCACCGAACAAATGACGATGCCAATGACCACCCACATCCATGGCACCACAAAGCCAGTATGTAAAACCAAACTAAATATATTGCCCACCAAAACCCCTAAAATAATCCCAAAAACGGCTCCTAAAATGCTAATAAGAATACTCTCAAATAAAAATTGACGGCGTACATCTTTCCTTTTACCGCCGATGGCTTTAATCAATCCTACTTCTCTTGTTCTTTCACTCACTGCTACCAACATGATGTTCATTAAACCTATTGCAGCTCCAATTAATGTAATCATCCCAATGGCTCCTGCAGCGCCACTAATGCCTGCTAAAAAGCCAATAAACATATCTGCAAACTTGTCGCTTTTATCTACCACAAAATTATCAGTCTCTGAAGGAATCAATCTTCTAGCTTTTCTCATTTGCTCCGTAGCCTCATCAATAGCAGGTTCTAATTCGGTGACATTGTTAACCATCACCCCTAATGAATAAGATGAACTTCCTTGATATTGTCTTACATTTTTTAATGAAGAAATAACAACATCATCCTGACGCAACATGGCGCTAGAGCCCTTTGATTTCAATAAACCTATAACACGATAGGGTTTGCCTTGTAATAAAATGACTTTGTCCAAGCACTTTTCAGGCTTGCCTGGAAATAATTTAGCGGCCACATTGGATCCTATGATACAAACATTACGACCACTATTGATATCTACATTATTAAAATTTCGACCTTGCGTTAATGAATATCCATTTACTGCTAAATAATTTTCATCTCCACCCATTAAAGAAATTTGCGGATTGGTTTTTCTATTCTTGTAATGCAATTCATTATTACCATTCTTCCTAATAGAAATACTTGCAGCAGCACGGCTAAATCCAAAATGATCTTTGAAATAATTAGCTTCTTCAATTTTAATAACCTTATCTAAATTCGATTTCTTTTCTCTTTGCCCTTTTTTTGATTTGCCAAACTCATCTCCATTATTAGGACCGCCACCAAATCTTGCATTCATTTCTTTGTATCGAATAACAAATGCGTTGGCCCCCATAAAAGAAAAATTTTCTTTTAAACTTTGATTCATCGCAGAAATAGCAGTAATAATTCCTATCAATGCCATAATACCAAAAGCAATAATGGCAACAGTAATTCCTGTCCTTAATTTATTCCCCTTTACGGTGCGCCATGCCAACACAAAAGAATCCTGAATAGTCATTGTACTATGTTTATAAAATTAAAGGTAAGACAGATTCTACAAGGATCATGGCTTTGGCGATAGTAAATGAAGGACGGCTAAAAGTAGATATAATTAAGCAGTAAATTAGGGAATACACCTAGGATGAGCAGTAGTATCGCCAAGGTCAACAGCTTATACTTGTATTGATTGGGCAATGGGTTTATTGCCGGCTCCCCAGCAGTAAAATACATCGCCTGAATGATTTTAAAATAATAATATATGCTGATGGCTGCAAATACAACTGCCACTAGCACTAGCCAAAGTCCAGCACCGGCTTTTAATAAGGCGCTGAGCATATAATATTTTGCAAAAAATCCGCCTGTTAAAGGGATGCCTGCTAAAGAGAATAAAAACACAGTAGTAGCAAATGCCAATAAAGGTTGCGCTTTGCCCAAGCCATGAAATGCTTCAAAACTATTTTCTTTCATCTTAACCAAGACGGCAAAAATACCAATAGTGGCAATGGAATAAACTACAGCATATAAT
Organism: Bacteroidota bacterium; assembly: GCA_947448725.1. GTDB lineage: Bacteria > Bacteroidota > Bacteroidia > Chitinophagales > Chitinophagaceae > Sediminibacterium. The sequence continues at coordinate 50,949 of CANFOM010000013.1, read as the reverse complement.
AAAATCGCTTCATTACTAATTTCAGATTTACCATACAAGGCAAATAACATAAAACCAGCTTGTGCAATACTTGAATAGGCCAACATTCTTTTTACACTTCTTTGAAACACCGCAATGATATTACCAACCAATAAAGTAGCAATAATTACAAAAGTCAATAAGAGGGTCCAGGAATAACCCAAGGCCTTGTATTGACTATTAAAAACATTAATAAAAGCAATAAAGCCTGCTGCTTTTGCAATAGTGGCCATAAATGAAGTGAATACCGTTGGAGCCCCATCATACACATCGGGGGTCCAAAAATGAAAAGGCGCAGCAGATACTTTAAAATTCATGGCAGCAAACAACAATATTAATCCTGCTGATAATAAAATTTGTTCTTGCGCAAATCCAGTGCTGATACTTATGACTGGCGCAGTTAAATGGAAACTGCCTGTAGCACCGTAAATTAAAGTAATGCCCAATAATAAAATACCTGTTGAAAAAGACCCCATTAAAAAATATTTTAAGGCAGCCTCATTGCTAAACATATTTTTTTTGTCGGCACCTGTTAATATATACAATGGGATAGATAAAATTTCTATGCCTATAAATAACATTAATAAATTATCAAATGAGGTCAATACACTTATACCACATAAAATGAAAAAGAATAAACTATAAAAATCGGCTGATGTATTGCCTATTTTAGCAATTTCATCCCCATTGATCCACACATAAATAAAAGTGAGTGCAAATAATAAAGTATTGGCGTACAAACCAAAAAAGCTATACGTTAACATACCCTTGGTGTCATAGTCAACTACATACCAACCATACATGTGTGCTAAATTGGCAATGATTAAAATAAACAACCCTATTAAGGCAATATTTTTTTGTACCTGTTGACTTTTAATGCCCCAAGAACAAAACATCATGATCACGCCCAATAAAGAAGAAACTATAATCGCATTCATTACTAATTCATTTAATTATTTGACAAACAATTGTTGTAAAGTATCGGCCGTTAATGAAAATAATGGTTGAGGATATACCCCTGTTGCCAATACAATGATTAACAAAATAATCAATACTGCTTGCGCTCCTTTATTGGGGGCTTGCATGGTATTTATTTTTTCGCTTATGGCTCCATACGCTACTTTCTGCACCATATTTAAAGTATAAATAGCCGCTAATATTACACTCACGCCTGCGAAGGCTGCCATCCAAGGACTAAATTGGAATAAACCAGTGAACATTAAAAATTCTCCTACAAAAGAGTTGGTTAAAGGCAATGCAATATTAGCAAGCGCAAACCCAACTAATAAAATGGCTAATGTTGGTTGCTTTTTGGCGAGCCCCCCCATTTCTTTCATGGATCTAGTACCCGTTTGTTGTTCGATGATATCAGCAACTATCCATAATCCCAATACATTAATACCATGAGAGAACAATTGTATCAATGCGCCTTGTGTTGCTATTTGAGTATGTGTAAATAGGGCCGCATTCATTAAACCAATATGTGCAATGGAGGAGTAAGCAATTAATCTTTTAATATCGTCTTGACGAATGGCAATAAAAGAAGCATATAAAATTCCTATGACAGATAAAATAACCACTACATGGGTATGTGCCATAAATGCCACTGGGAACAAAGGCAACAACCACCTAAGAATTCCATACAATCCCATTTTAACCATCACAGCGCTCATGACCATGGTTACCGCCGTGGGTGATTGTTCATAGGCATCGGGCTGCCAAGTATGTAAAGGGAAAATAGGCATCTTAATAGCAAAAGCAATAAAAAATAATGCAAAAGCCGTGATTTGTTGACCACCTGTTAAGTTAGCATTAATAAAAGAATTGATTAAAAAACTATGATCGGAACTATGTGCATTTAAAAACAAAATGCCCGCTAACATAAACAAGGAACCTAGAAAAGTATAAATGAAAAATTTAAAGGTAATGGCTATTCTTTTTTCTCCGCCCCATATAGAACATAAAAAATAAATAGGTATCAATGCCAATTCCCAAAAGAAATAAAATAACAATCCATCTGCCGCTAAGAATACTCCCATTAAACCTGCCTCTGTGAAAAGGAGCAGTGATAAGAAAACATTTCTATTTTTATATTCATTATTAGCGGTAGCCCATAAGATGGCAGGAAAACTGATAGCAGTAAGTAATATTAAAATTTTAGACAAGCCATCGGCATGTAAAATAAATCGAGTGTTTAAATTGGGCAACCAGGCAATATTAAAATCGGCCATGGGTGTATAAAGCATTTGCAGTGCCACTAATAAAGTAAGCCCGCTAAAAATAATGGCAGTCCATTGAGCTGTCTTATTGTTTTTTATCAACAAAAGTATTACTGCAGCCAAAACGGGAAGGAACAAAAATGAAACTAACATCATGGTTGCTTAATTAATTTTTAGTTAATTTATTAAAAAAAAGTAAGATAGAGATATCATTAAACCAAATCATGAAAAGTAAAATAATACCAAAAACCATAAATAAAATATAATACCCTACTTGTCCATTTTGGATAAGTCTTACTTTTCGAGCACTATACTGAATCAATTTCCCGGTGCCATTTACTGCTCCGTCTATTACTTGTTTTTCTATTACATTTTTTAAAAAACCTGCGAAACGATTTAGTGGTTGTACAATGCCTTCGTTGTATAATTCGTCAATATGCCATTTATGATATAAAAATTTTCCAAGGGCTGTTAAAGGTTCCTCGTCTGTTTTCTTTTTATAAATAGAAATAGCTAATAGTAAAGCCAATATTGCAATACTTACAGAGACAGCCATTAAAGTCCACTCTAGTGAATGGGATAAACCCAATTCAATGGGTTCCCCTACAATTGGGATAAGATTATGCGACAACCAATGATGACCGCCCATCATTTCAGGAATTCCTATAGCACCTGCCAATGCACTTGCAATGGCCAATAAAATTAATGGCAATGTCATGGCTAGGGGTGATTCATGCACATGATTTTCTTGATCGGAGCTTCCTCTAAACTTTCCTAAGAAAGTAGTGGTATACAATCGGAACATATAAAAAGCAGTCATGGCAGCGCCTATCACGCCCAGCACCCAATAAATTGGGCTCTTTGCAAAAGCAGCAGCCAAAATTTCATCTTTAGAAAAGAATCCACTAAAGGGTGGCACGCCCGCAATAGCTATACAACCTATTAAAAAGGTAAGATGTGTAATAGGTAATTTTGATTTTAATCCGCCCATTTTTCTAATATCTTGTTCATGGTGCATGGCATGAATGACCGAGCCCGCTCCTAGGAATAATAAGGCTTTGAAAAAAGCATGCGTGATTACATGAAATACAGCACCCGAATAAGCACCTACCCCCAAACCTAAAAACATATAGCCCAATTGGCTTACGGTTGAATAAGCCAATACCTTTTTAATATCGTTTTGTTTGATGGCAATAGTAGCGGCTAATAAAGCTGTACTAATTCCAATAATAGCAATTACATTTTGGGTAAGCTCACTATGACTAAATAATAGATTACTTCTTGTAATCATGTAAATGCCCGCCGTTACCATTGTCGCTGCATGTATCAAAGCAGATACAGGTGTTGGGCCCGCCATCGCATCAGGCAACCAGGTAAATAATGGAATTTGTGCGCTCTTTCCCATCGCCCCTACAAATAATAATAAGGTAATGCCTGTAATATCGGCACTAGATAATTTTGATAAACTTTCCGCTGTTAATACTTCACTATAATTGACTGAGCCTAATTTAACAATGAGCCAAAAAATAGCCAATAAAAATCCAAGATCGCCAATTCGATTCATGATAAAGGCTTTCTTAGCGGCATAATTGTAATTGCCATTGGTAAACCAATAACCAATTAATAAATAAGAGCACAATCCAACACCTTCCCAGCCTATAAACATCATTACATAATTATCTCCTAAGACCAAGATCAACATGGAGAATATGAATAAATTCAAATAAGAAAAATAGCGTGCGTAATGTGGGGCTGCTTCCTCTTTCATATAAGCAGTGGAATACAAATGAATCAAGGAACCCACCCCCGTAATCACCAATAAAAAAAGACTAGACAAAGCGTCTACTTTAAAATCAAAAGGAATTTTTACAGTGGCTGTATTGATAAAGTCAAAATAATGAACAGTTGTCGTACCATGTTCCTGTACATATATAAATGCAAAAATGCTAGCAATAAAAGAAGCAACTATATAGCCTGTTGCTTTATAAGCAATTACTTTCTTACTCCAATAGTTGCGTCCTAGCCCATTGAATAAAAATCCAGCAAGTGGCCATAATATGATAAACCCTACCAACACTTTCATGATTCCCATTGACTTAGTTCTTTAATCTATTTAAGAAATTGATATCTATAGAATGTGTATTGCGATACATCATTACTATAATGGCTAATCCTATACTTACTTCGGCCGCTGCTACCACCATAATAAAAAATACAAATATTTGCGCGTCGATGCCTGCTGTAACGCTTGCACCATTTTGCAGGGCTATTCCATTGTACATTTTAGAAAAGGCAACCAATAATAAGTTAACCGCATTCAACATTAATTCAATGCACATAAATACGATAATCGCATTTCGACGAGTTAATACCCCCACCACCCCTATGCTAAAAAGAGCTAAGCAGAAATAGATATAATATTGTATAGGCATACTTTCGAATTTTTATTTTTTTCCAATCAGCACCGCTCCCACCATGGCGCTTAAAAACAACACACTACTTATTTCAAACGGAACCACATAGTCGTTAAACAAAGCTTTTCCTAATGGATGTATCAACCCAATAGTTCCTTCTTTTAATAATACTGTTTTACCTATTAACGGCTGGGCTTGTTTGATCAAAGAAATGGTTAAGGTTAAAAAACTTCCTCCAGCAATCACTCCAATAAATTTTACAAATAATTGCTTTTGCGGTTCGCTGTCTTTTTTTACATTAATCAACATGATCACAAATAAGAACAAGACCATAATAGCACCTGCATAAACGATGATGTTTACGATGGCCAAAAATTGCGCATTCAATAATATATAATGACCCGAAATGGCAAAAAATACAAGTATCAACCACAACACACTATGTATCGGATTTTTGCTAATCAGCACCATGATGGCACAGACCAATGCAAAAGCAGATAAGGCGTAAAATATAATTTCTAATGCATTCATAATGATTAAGCTTCTACTCCTTTTGCTTTTGCCAACGCATTGGTGTCGGTTAAAGTATTGGGAATTAATAAATCGTTCTTGTCGTAAATAAATCCTTTACGCGTATAATTGGCTGGCGCAAATGTTTCACTTAAATAAATAGCGTCTTTTGGACAAGCTTCTTCACACAAACCACAAAAAATACAACGCAACATATTAATTTCATATTTAGCTGCATACTTTTCTTCTCTGTACAAATGCTCTTCTCCTTCCATCCTTTCTGCCGCTTCCATCGTAATGGCTTCTGCAGGGCAAGCCACTGCACATAAACCACAAGCGGTGCAATTTTCACGACCTTCTTCATCTCTATTTAACACATGCAAGCCTCTGAACACCGGACTAAATTCCCTTTTTTGTTCAGGGTATCTTACAGTAGGCTGCTTTTTAAACATGTGACTAAAAGTGATCATCATGCCTTTAATAATATTGATCAAATACAAACGCTCCCAAAATGTCATGGGGCTGCGATTTACTGCGATTGATTTATTGGTTAATGCTTGCATGTTTTATTCGTACAGTTTTAAAAATTATAATTTTGATAAGATTAAAGCCCCAGTTAACAACATATTCAATAAGGCCAACGGTATCATTTTTTTCCAACCCAAATTCATCAATTGATCATACCTAAAACGAGGAATGGTCCAGCGAATCCACATAAATAAAAATACAAACAATACTATTTTAATAAGCAGGGTGCCTAAGCCAATCATGGCTGCAATATTAGGTGCCACTGTTGTTTCATCAAAAAAAGGTAAATCATAGCCACCAAAATACATCGAAGCCATTATCGCACTACTCATAATCATATTGACATATTCGGCAAATAAGAAGAAACCTAATTTCATAGAAGAATATTCCTGATGGTAACCAAAGTTTAATTCATTCTCTGCTTCTGGCAAATCAAAAGGAGTACGATTGCATTCTGCCATCGCACAAATAAAGAAAATAACAAAACCTAATGGTTGATAAACAATATTCCACCAATGCCCTGCGGTCTGATCGGCTACAATAGTTTTTAAACTTAAAGTGCCAGTGGTCATTAACAAAGCAATTAAAGCCAAGCCCATGGCAATTTCATAACTAATGGCTTGTGAAGCTGCCCTTAGTGCAGACATTAAAGAAAATTTATTGTTGGAGGCCCATCCTCCAATCATAATACCATATACCCCCATACTTACCACAGCAAAAATATAAAGAATGCCAATGTTCACATCGGCTACTTGTAATTCAATGGTTCTTCCAAATAAATGAATGGCCGTACCCCAAGGTATCACCGCACAAGTCATCAAGCTTGCAGTCATAGCTAAGCCTGGACCAATGATAAACAACCACCTACTAGATGCATTGGGAATAATTTCTTCCTTCATGATTAATTTTAATCCGTCTGCTAAGGGTTGCAATAAACCAAAAGGCCCCGCTCTATTAGGACCTGGTCGGTCTTGTAAAATAGCAGCCACTTTTCTTTCTCCAAAAGTGGTATATAAAGTAATCAACAAAGTAGTAAGCACAATAATTACAATCAAAATTAATTTTTCAATAATAAAGGCCCAATCAAATGCTAACAGTGTCATACTTTATTTATTAGGCTTATTAATATTATTGTTAAAAGTTGTTCCGTGGGAAGGGCCTTCTATTTCACTTAAATGAACAGACGGCAAGTTTACTTCGCTTTCATTATGTATGTCCATTAATAAATGAGGCGATCTTCCTTCATTCACTGCATTAAATATTTCTGTCGGAAGCGTGGTTCCAATATTTCCAGCATAATGCCCTTGTGCAATTACAGAATGTCTGCTTATTTCACGGGGCCCTTGTATTATCCAATCAGCTGCATGCTTTTTATCGAATCGACAGGTATTACAAATCCAACCTGGTTTACCCTCTGGTGTATCTTCAATCTCTCCCCACTCATCTTTGCGTGCGGTAACTCTAAATACTTCGTCTCCTCTATTCCATAAAGTAACTCGACCCGAACAAGTAGGACAATTGCGATGTGCATCCATAGGTTTTAAGAACCAAACTCTATTTTTAAAACGAAATGTTTTATCGGTTAAAGCGCCCACTGGACATACATCAATTACATTGCCTATGAATTCATTGTCCAAGCTTTTTTCAATATGTGTTGCAATTTCTGCATGATCTCCTCTATCTAAAATACCATGCGCTCTTTTATTCGTTAATTGATCGGCAACAAATACACAACGATAACACAATATGCATCTTGTCATATGCAATTGAATATGCTTTCCTATATCATGTTTTTTAAACGTGCGTCTTTGAAATTCATAGCGTGTGCTTGACTTGCCATGTTCAAAACTTAAATCTTGTAAATGACACTCGCCGGCTTGATCACATATTGGACAATCCAAAGGATGATTTAATAATAAAAATTCAACAACGCCTGCTCTTGCATCAATTACTTTTTCACTGGTAATATTTTTCACTTCCATACCATCCATCACCGTCGTTCTACAAGAAGCCACTAGCTTTGGCATTGGGCGAGGATCTTTTTCAGAACCTTTTGAAACTTCAACTAAGCAAGTACGACACTTTCCTCCACTACCTTGCAGCTTGCTATAATAACACATCGCTGGCGGTGCCACAGCGCCTCCAATTTGTCGCGCTGCTTGCAATACCGTAGTGCCCGCTGGCACTTCAATGGTGATATTGTCTACTGTTACTTTCAATAATGTTTGTTCACTCATAGTTTTACGCAATGTTATGCAGGCACATGGATAGGGTCTGCATAGTGTTGTAAACCAAAATTACTTGTTTGTGATAATTCTCTATTGTTAATATGCCATTCAAATTCGTCACGGAAATGTCTAATCGCTGCCGCTACCGGCCAAGCTGCTGCATCTCCTAAAGGACAAATGGTATTGCCCTCGATTTTTCTTTGAATGTCCCATAACAAATCGATATCACTTATTTCTCCTTTTCCTAATTCTATTTTTTGTATTATTTTTTCCATCCACCCTGTTCCCTCTCTGCAAGGTGAGCATTGTCCACAACTTTCGTGTCTGTAAAAACGCGCTAAGGTTAAAGTATTTTTTACAATACATTGATCTTCGTCTAAAACAATAAATCCACCCGAACCCATCATGGAGCCAGTAGCAAAACCACCATCACTTAAACTTTCATAGTTCATATAACGTGTTTCTCCTTTGGCTGTTTTTAATAATAAGTTGGCAGGTAAGATTGGAACCGAAGATCCTCCTGGGATACAAGCTTTTAATTTTTTTCCATTGGCAATGCCGCCACAATATTCATCACTGTAAATAAAATCTTCCACTGAAATGGTCATATCAATTTCATACACCCCTGGCTTATTAATATTGCCACAAGCAGAAATTAATTTAGTTCCAGTAGAACGACCAATTCCAATTTTTGCATACTCTTCGCCACCCATTTTGATAATAGGAACAATGGCTGCTAAAGTTTCTACATTGTTCACTACTGTTGGACGCATCCATACTCCTTGAATGGCTGGGAAGGGAGGCTTGATACGCGGATTACCTCTTTTACCTTCTAAAGATTCTATCAATGCTGTTTCTTCCCCACAGATATAGGCACCTGCACCACGATGTACATGTATTCTACAATCAAAACCAGTACCTAAAATATTATTCCCCAAAAATCCATTCTTAGTAGCTTCTTCAATGGCTTCTTCCAGAATAGTTGCTACCCATGCGTATTCTCCTCTGATATAGATATAGGTATCATTGGATCCTAAAGCAAAAGAAGAAATAAGTAATCCTTCTATTAATAAATGGGGTAAGAATTCCATTAAATAACGATCCTTAAAAGTACCCGGTTCGCTTTCGTCTGCATTACATACCAAGTGACGTGGCACACCTTCTGGTTTTGCAATAAAACTCCATTTCATTCCTGCAGGAAAACCTGCACCGCCTCTTCCTCTTAGTCCACTTTTTTTAACTTCTTCTACAATAGCCTCTATTGTCATTTCCTTCAACGCTTTTTCGGCTGTCACGTAGCCCCCCTCACGACGGTATACATCGTAAGTACGAATCCCTGGCACGTTGGCTTTTTCTAATAATAATTTTACACCCATTGTTGCTACATTTCTAATTTTGTGCTACTACTTGCATTCTATATTCTTCAATAATCGCATCCACTTTTTCCTTGGTTAAATGTTCCCTGTAAATTTTTCCTACTTGCATCATCGGCGCATAACCACAAGCCCCCAAACACTCTACCAATTTCAAAGTAAATACTCCATCCTTGGTCGTTTCGCCTGGTTGAATACCTAATTGATTTTGAATGTAAGCGATGATATTATCCGAACCACTAATCATACAAGGGCCCGTTTGACATACTTCAAAAACAAATTTACCTACTGGCTTTAAATTGTACATGCTATAAAAAGTAGCCACTTCATAAACTTCAATGGGTTCGATGCTTAATAAGCCTGCCACATAATCCATCGCTTCTGTTGGCAACCAACCTCCAAAACTATCCTGCGCTAAATGCAACACCGGTAGCAATGCACTTTTTTGTTTCCCTTCTGGATAGCGAACTACCAAGCGTTTAAACTCGGTCATTTGTTCGTTATTAAATTGAAGACTCATATACAAATTTCATTTTCTCTATAATTATTTTTCTTCCACTACTTTCAATTCCTACGCATCGCAAAAGCTACGCATCCAACTCTCCTGCTATTAAATTCAAACTACTCATCGTTACCACTGCATCACTCAACATACCCCCTTTAATTAATTCTTCAAATGCTTGGTAGTAAATAAAACAAGGTCTTCTAAAATGCAATCTAAATGGTGTACGTCCACCATCGCTGATTAAATAAAAACCTAATTCCCCATTGCCACCTTCCACTGCACTATAAATTTGTCCCTTTGGTAAATCTATTTCTCCCATGATAATTTTGAAATGCCAAATAAGTGCTTCCATCTTTGTATATACATCTTCCTTCTTGGGCAAATAATATTCGGGTACATCGGCATGGTATACTTCTGCTTCTGCCCCTTTAAAGTTTTGTATTTTTTGATACGCCTGTTTGATGATAGAAATGCTCTCATACATTTCTGCATTGCGCACTAAAAAGCGATCGTAATTATCTCCGGTAGTACCAACAGGTACTTTAAAATCAAAATCTTGATAGCTACTATAAGGTTGTTGCACACGCACATCATAGTCTACTCCCGTTGCTCTTAAATTAGGGCCAGTGAAACCATAGTTCAATGCACGTTCTGCACTAATGCCTCCTGTGCCCTGTGTACGATCCATAAAAATTCGATTGCGTGCAAATAAATTTTCAAACTCACGCAACACTTTAGGATACTCGTTTAAGAATTTCTCGAGTTTCGTAAATGCTGTATTTGTAAAATTCCTTTCAAAGCCACCAATGCGGCCAATATTAGTAGTAAGACGGGACCCACATACTTCTTCATATATTTCATAGATTAATTCGCGGTATTGCATCACGTATAAAAAACCAGTATACGCTCCTGTATCCACCCCTACAATTGAATTACAAATTAAATGATCTGATATACGCGCCAACTCCATAATAATCACGCGTAAATAATCTACACGCTTAGGGAGTGTTAAATTTAAAAAACGTTCGCAAGTAATATGCCAACCCATATTGTTAATTGGACTGCTGCAATAATTCAAGCGATCGGTAATTGGTGTTATTTGATACAATGGGCGTCGCTCTGCTAACTTTTCAAAAGCGCGGTGAATATAGCCCACCGTTTGCTCAGTCGATACCACGCGCTCTCCATCCACTTCCATAATATTTTGAAACACCCCATGCGTGGCAGGATGGGTGGGCCCAATATTTAAAGTGGTCGTTGTTTTTTCGATTGACCCTTTAGGTAAAGTGATATGACTTTGATGTTCCATTATTAATTACGCCTTCTTTTTTATTTTTTATTTATCCTCTTCCAAACATTTCATCATCCTTGTCTATTCTCGTTTGATCTTCTAATGGATATTGTTTCCTTAATGGGAAATAATCCATTTCGTCCACATTCAAAATACGTTTCAGATTCGGATGCCCTATAAAATTAATTCCAAAAAAATCATAGGTTTCACGCTCCATCCAATTGGCACTTTCAAATAATTTACTAGCAGTAAATACAGCAGTTTCATCGATTGGAGTGCTTACCGAAAAACGCAAACGAATGTTTTCTGAAAAATTATGCAAATGATATACTACTACTAATTCTGCCCCTGTATTATCCGGATAATTAACCCCACATAAATCCGTTAAGAAAGTGAAGCCTAAAATGGGTTCTTCATATAAATACTGAAGCACTTTTAAATTCAATTCTTTAGGAGATTCGAAAGATAAAATACCAGACGCAGTCGAAAAATTTAAAACTTGATCACCAAATTTTTCTATTAATTTATTTTGTATCGTCTCGTTGGTTAATGCCATGTTGCTTCAGAAAATTTTATTCAATTTTTATTGGATGCCGTAGCTATTTAGTAAATCTTTGTATTGATCGCTATTACGTCTACGAATACTTTCTTGTCCCACTAAGTCTTGAATTTTCATAAAACCATCAATGATGGCTTCTGGACGAGGAGGACAACCAGGTACATATACATCCACAGGTATTACTTGATCAATGCCTTGCAATACACTATACGTATCAAATATGCCGCCACTTGATGCGCAAGCACCCACTGCAATTACCCAGCGTGGTTCAGCCATTTGTAAATACACTTGTCTTAAAACGGGTGCCATTTTTTTTGCAATGGTTCCCATCACCATTAATAAATCACATTGGCGTGGCGAAAAACCAACACGCTCCGAACCAAATCTTGATAAATCATAATGAGATGCCATGGTAGCCATAAATTCAATACCACAACAAGAAGTAGCAAATGGCAAAGGCCATAAAGAATTTTTTCTGGCAAGTCCTACGACCGAGCTTAATTGTGTTGCAAAAAAGCCATCACCAGGAACCCCATCGGGCGCCTTGCCCATAGAAATGGCATCTGAAATTTCAGCTTCTTTTGGATTTAAATTAAAACGAACAGGACGCATATTGCTACTTTAATTTTTTATAATTAATCTTCCCACTGCAATGCTCCTTTTTTGATGATGTAAATAAAACCCACCAAGAAAAAAGCAACAAATAAAACCACTTCAAAAAAACCAGCCCAACCTAAACTTTTAAAATTCACTGCATAAGGATAAAAGAAAATTACCTCTACATCAAATAACACAAACAAAATTGCTACTAAGAAATATTTAATGGCCATAGGTGATCTGGCATCTCCATGTGTCTCAATTCCACTGGCAAAATTTTCTAGTTTATCGCTGGTTTTTCGCTTGGGTCCTAAGTAATTAGAAATTAACAACATCAGTGACACAAAGCCACCTGCAAATAGCAATTGTAGGGCTATAGGTAAGTAATTATTAGCGCTGTTTGTTTCGTTGACAGAAATCAAAAACTGCAGCAAATTCATACGTTTGGTTTAGGTGCCGCAAAAATACGCAAAGGATGGCACCTAAAGTAAAAAACTCCCTATAAATAGGGAGTTTTTTTTAATTATTTATGAACAGTTCTAACTGGGAAGAAATGCCTTAGAAAAGCTAGTTTTTCTTGGGCGCCGTAGTATCAGCAGCAGCTGCTTTTGCCCCCTTGCCCGCTTGCATTTTCTTCAAAATTTCGGCGTTTTTCACAAATTGAGCCTTGGCTTGTAAAGTAGTAGGGTCATTGGGTACCATTTCAAGTACTTTATCACACATTACAACCGCATTGTCATAGGCTTTTGTTTCATTATAGTAGCCAATTAAGCTGTAATAATTATTGACTAATGCTTGCTTGTTTTTGACGCTATCCTTTAATAAAAATTGGTTTTGAAAATTAACGGCTTCAAATAAAATACCTTGGTTATTGGCCGTATCAATTAAGGCGGCCCCTTTGGTATTAAAATTATAGCCTTGTGCTTTTTCAGGGAATGCAGCAATGTATTGCTTAGCTACTTCCATAGTCACAGGGCCATTCTTAGCATTTAATGCTAAACTAGCCAGTTTATAGTAATCAAATTCCGCTTTTGACCCCTTCAATGTAATTAAATTGTTATACCATTTTAAAGCGTCTGCATACAGGGTTGCTTTTTCAAACATGTCAGCACCCATTTTATAAAACTTTAATTTATTAACCTTACTAGTATCCGCGGCAATAGCTTTGTCTAAAATAGCAGCCAAAGCAGGTTGATTACCACTAAAGCGAGATAATATTTTTATAGCCACTTCATAATCTGTATTGATAAGTTTATCGGCAGATGTATTATTGATATAGGGTTCTATATAAGATTTGGCTAGTACAGAATCTCCATTATGGTCATAGTTTTTAGCCAATAATACCGCGAGGGTTGGGAATATGGTTAAATTACCCGCTGCCTCCATGGCTTTTGCTTTTGCTAAAGACTGATCAAACTGACCAGAGCGATATAAATAATCTGCACTAAAATATTCAAAAATTGGATCCTTATCGGCATAGGTTAAGAATAAATCCAAATTGGACTTCGCCATGCTCGTACTAACATCGGCATAATAAGTATACAATGAAAAATAAACAGGAGCAACACCTGGATCGGCTTCTATTGCTTTTTTATAATTTTCATCTAAAGATTCTTTATTGCTTTGTGTTTGATAAATTTTACCAATTCTATAATAAGCGTAGGCATTTTTTGGATCTTTGCTAATTGCATTTTGAAATGCGGTTACTGCATCCCCACCGTATTCTCCTCCTAATTTTAAATAATTGATTCCTAAATTGATATATAAACTAGGTAGCACCACATCATAGGCGGTGACAGTTTCCTTTAATTTATCAATGGCATAACGATGATCGCCAATGTTGATAGGGAGTTCGGCATACACATACCCTATAGCATTAATGATATCTTGATTGGGTTTTCCTTTAAACTTTCCTTTTGTATTTAAAGTAGTGGTAATAGCCACTTCCAAATTTTGCTTTACTGCATTGTTATCAGCTCCTTCTAAAGATTGAATATGAGACATGCCTATTAATAACCATGGATCATTGCCTTTGGCCTGAAGAGCAGTTTGATATACTTCTTTTGCCTTTTTAATAAATTCGGCCGTTGGAATACCATTATAATTTTGTGCTAGCAATGCTTGACCATACCAAAAAATTGTTTCCCCATCGGCAGGATTTTTATCCAATGCCTCTTTGAAGAAGGTAAGCGCAGATTTATTTTTCTCGTAATTCAATAATTTTACGCCCTCTGCCAAAGGGGATACTGGCGTTTGAGCAAACAATCCTGCAGCTACAAATACAACTCCGATTAACATTAAAACCAATTTTCTCATCACTTGCTTATTTATATTGATACAAAAATAATTTTCCCATTTCAGCTCCTTTGGGGTATTGTCTATTTTAAGACCCCCTATTTTTCAAATAAAATAGGATTATTTGAGAGGACTAAAAATATTAATTTTTCCGCTATAAACCCATTAATTTTTTATTAAATCAACATTAAACTGTTAGTTTTTAGCTGCCCCTAGTTCATTAACCCATTTCGTTTCTGAAATCCCATTTTAGCCGGCACTAAAAATGCCCTTCTAAAAATAAGCTGCCCTCGCTCTAAACTCATGAAATTAAGTAGTCCGGATCCTAAACCGGGTGCATTTTCCTTTAAAATATAATAAATAGGTAAAGACAAAGAATACTGACCTAAGCTAATGGTAGCTTGAGAAGGCGATGCAAAGAGTCCCTTTTCGGCACACAAAGTACACTCCACTTTAGCCATTTTTAGTTGTAGCCTGTTGGATGCTTGACTTGGATCATAGGGGTCTCCAATCCAATTCATTCCTACAAAACCAATGGCATTTGGATTGTTTTTTAAATACTCCATCACTTCCTTACTTCCATTCGCAGCCATTACATTTTTTCCTAATTTATCTGCTTTCACCAAACTATCTTTTAAAAATCTAACAATCCCCGTTAAGTGACTTCCATCCATAACCACCTGTTGAGGATTTTTACCAATAAGTCGATCGCGCAAATCTTGTAAAGTAAAAATACTGTCCTTGGCATTTTGGTGCACCACTACTGCAATAGCATTGTAGGCAAGTACACCAAAAGTAGGCGCATAGCCTAATTGATCTTTATAATGCACTTGTTCTCTTTTGTCCAGCCCTCTTGTAACAAAGATCATTCTAGTACTGTCTTCTGCAAAATCTTTAAAGCAATCGATTTCAGATTTGTATTGAACATTAATTTTTGCTTTAGGATAACTGGATGCAAATACTTTTAATTCCTGATCTATAAAAGATTTGAAACTCTCTTCCACTGTAATTGAAATAGTCCCTTCCGAAGTAGATTCTAAAGCCTTTTTGGGTTCATTTTCTTTACATGAATGGAATAAAAGGGTAGTAAAAACGAGGGCAACAATGAAACGCATACAATTAATTTAATGATAATTCTGAAAGCAATTTTGCACTAATAAGTTTGTTGGATGCCTCGGTATAATCGAAAGCCTCCATACAATAAACATAATGCCCCAAAAATATTTCTAAAATCGGCGCCTGCATTCAATAAGGCCTCTAATTTAAACCATTTAGCCCCCAGCATAAGCACACCGCAACCTAGTATTAATAAAGCCATGGTAATGTCATAGATGCTTCTAAAAATTCGATACGAACGCTCCGATTTTTCTCTTGGTCCATTTTCCATAAAATGCTAATTTAAAGGGGCAATTTAAACAATTAATAGCCGATGAATTTAAAAAATTTATCTTTACTTATAAATTTCTACGCATGAGCAAACCTTCTCTGCCACAAGGCACCAGAGATTTTAATGCAGCCACAGTGCAAAAACGACAATATATATTCCAAACCATAAAATCGGTTTTTGAATTATATGGGTTTCAAGCATTGGAAACACCTGCCATGGAAAACCTAGAAACCTTGATGGGCAAGTATGGAGAGGAAGGAGACAAACTGATTTTTAAAATTTTGAACAACGGCTTAGAGCTGCCACAAAAAAAACAACAAACATTAGAGGGGGTTGAAAAATTGTTTGCGGGCAAAAGCAGTACTGAACTTACCGAAAGAGCATTAAGATATGATTTAACCATTCCTTTTGCAAGGTATGTTGCCATGAACCATGGCTCACTTACGTTCCCATTTAAAAGATATCAAATTCAACCTGTATGGCGCGCCGATCGGCCTCAAAAAGGAAGATATAGAGAATTTTATCAATGCGATGCAGATGTAGTAGGCAGTGATAGTTTATTGAACGAAGTAGATTTAATGTCGGTCTATCTAAAAGCATTTGAGCATTTGAAATTACCCGTGGAAGTGAAAATGAACAATCGAAAAATTTTATTAGGGTTGGCTCAATTTTGCGGAGGAGAAGAAAAATTAATAGACTTAACCATAGCTATTGATAAGCTAGATAAAATTGGATGGGAAAAAGTACAAGAGGAATTAAAGTCAAAAGGATTCTCTGATACACAACAAAAAATAATTCAACAATATTTAAATATTACAGGAAGCAATGAAGAAAAAATTGCTCAACTAAAAAACTTGTTAGGCGACAATGCAAGTGTATTAAAAGGAATTGAAGAATTAACTTATGTACTACAATACCATCAGACCTCTGGGAGGAGTAAACAACTGGTAGCCGATTTTACTTTGGCCAGAGGACTCAACTATTATACTGGACTAATTTTTGAGGTAAAAGCATTGAATACAGATATGGGAAGCATTGGTGGTGGCGGGCGTTACAACGATTTAACCAGCTTATTTGGCGTACCCAATATTCCTGGTGTGGGTATTAGTTTTGGCGTAGACCGCATTTACGATGTGATGGAAGAAAAAAACTTATTTCCTCCTTCTATTGAACAAACTACACAGGTTTTATTTTTTAATTTAGGAGAAGAGGAAGCACAAGCGGCTTATGAACAAATGACCTTGCTTAGAAATAAAAAAATTGCTTGTGAAATTTACCCCGAAAAGAGTAAGTTCGACAAGCAATTTAAATATGCTGAGAAAAAAGGAATTCCCAATGTAATTATCATTGGAACAGAGGAATTGGGAAAGAAAGAATGCAATTTAAAAAATATCAACACGGGCATTCAAACTACGATCCCATTTGCCGAGTTGGTGAATTATAAATTCTAAATTTATTTACACTTACTCGCCCAAAGTTCGCTATAAAAATCTTCCTTTTTGTATGCGGTAACCGCTGCTGCTTTTTTACCTACCAATTCCATTCCTTGAACTGTGATAGAAATAGAAACTACTGCATTGTTGGCATCTCTTTTGAAAACAACTGGTGCATCATAAGCAGCTAAGTAAAAAGTATCAATTCCTTTTTTATCTAAAGCAGTAGAACCCATCGCAGAATTGATGGTTAGTACTGTATCTTCTGCAGTAATACTCACTTCGGTAACAGGACTTCCTTCTGGAAAAGTATATTTTCCAAAATAATCTTTTAAAACGCTGGATTGCGCATGAACCGAAAACATAACTCCCATCATAATCGAAGCCATTAGGACAATTTTTTTCATAGTTATCTATTTTTATATTTTTGACACAGAAAAGTGCGATTCGAAATTAAGTAAAAAGATCTCGATTCGATTAAAAATTGCAACTCAAATTAAAAATTTAAGAAAACAATTAAACAAAGGGCGAAATGGTCGAAAAAAAAGAAATAAAAGTATCCAAATCCGATCAAGTATCTTTGCATTATGGAGAAGAAAAGAGAGAATATTAGACAAGTCGAAGTGGCTGATATTGAACGCTTTATAGGCAAAATAGGAGAAAAGCCCTTTCGAGTAAAACAAATCGTTGAATGGTTATGGCAAAAACATGCACATAGCTTCGACGAAATGACCAACTTAAGTAAGGACTTGCGTCAGCAATTAGAAGATCATTATCAGTTGCCTGCATTGACCATTAGCACTACACAATTAAGTGATGATGGAACTTTAAAAACGCGTTTCAAGACTTTTGACGATCATATGATCGAAGGAGTGCTTATTCCAACAGCGCTTCGTAAAACAGCATGTGTTTCTTCTCAAATAGGTTGTAGCTTAAGTTGTAAATTTTGCGCAACTGGTACCATGACTCGAAAAAGAAATTTAACATTCGACGAAATCTACGATCAAGTAGTTTACATTCTACAACAAAGCGAAGCCACTTATGATAAGCATTTAAGCAATATTGTTTTTATGGGCATGGGTGAGCCATTGATGAATTATCACAATGTGTTAAAAGCCATTGAAAAAATTACTTCTCCTGATGGCTTAGGCATGAGTGCCAAGCGTATTACAGTTTCCACCGCTGGTATTGTAAAACAGATCAGACAATTAGGGGATGATAATGTTAAATTTAAATTGGCCTTATCCCTTCATGCAGCCAATGACAAGAAGCGCAACGAAATCATGCCCATCAATGAGAGCAATAATATAAAGTCATTGATTGAAGCATTAAATTATTTTTATAAAAAAACTGGTAGCGAAGTAACTTTTGAATACATTTTATTTAAAGATTTTAATGACTCAGAAAAAGATGCCGAAGAGCTTACCAAAATCTACCGACAAGTACCTGCCGATTTAATTAATGTCATTGAATACAACCCAGTAGATGTTTTCCCTTTTGACAAACCAGACGAAGATGGCTTTGAGCGTTTTGTAGAAATTTTACAAAAAAACAGAGTGAATGTTAGAATAAGAAGAAGTAGAGGAAAGGACATTGATGCTGCTTGTGGTCAATTAGCCAACAAGGATAATTTTTAATACTGCTTTTAATGAACAACAAAAGATCAGACAACTTTGATAAGTTTTCGAATAAGAAAAAAGGGAGTGCTGTTAAAGAAGAATACAGACAAGAAAAGAAAAAAGCCAAAATAGAAATGAGGGCTGCAGGGGAAGCCATGCGCCAAAGAAAAAAAGATAAAGAACGAGGCATTGCAGTGGAACCCTTGGGCAATAATAAAAGAAGAATTCCTTCCAATAAAACCGCACCTACTTTCTCCCATAAAAATGCTGCTCCAAAATATGGAGAATTAAAACCTTCTTTTAATGCAAAGCCTAGCCCAAGCAATAAAAGAACGCCTGCATCTATGGACCGTGCCGATGTAAAAAGAACCGCCTCTATTGGAAAAGTAACGGCTTCCACCGAAGCTCCTTTTGAACAAATGCCTTTGAATAAATACATTGCA
Source organism: Bacteroidota bacterium (assembly GCA_947448725.1). Taxonomy (GTDB): domain Bacteria; phylum Bacteroidota; class Bacteroidia; order Chitinophagales; family Chitinophagaceae; genus Sediminibacterium. Next base: position 31,530 of record CANFOM010000013.1, on the reverse strand, counting down.
CACGCAGGTATATCGGGACGTCGAGAGGCTGCCGAATTGGTAAAAGCTGGGCATGTAGCCGTGAATGGAGATATCGTATTAGAGCCTGGTTATAAAGTACAATACAAAGACGTAGTAAGGTTAAAAGGAAAAGTTTTACAATTACAAGTAACCCCGGTTTATATTTTATTAAACAAGCCCAAAGATTATATCTGTACTGCTTCAGATCCGGAAGGAAGAAAAACAGTATTGGACATTATTAAAAATGCCACAACCCAAAGAATGTTTCCAGTAGGTCGATTGGATAGAAACACCACTGGGGTTTTAATTTTAACCAACGATGGTGACTTAGCACAAAAGTTAACCCACCCTTCCTACGAAATCAAAAAAATATACGAAGTTACTTTGGACAAACCGGTTACTAAAGCCGATATGGAATCCATTGCAGCAGGTGTAGATTTAGAAGATGGTTTTATTGCAGCAGATGCAGTAAGCTATTTATCCAATACCTCTAAAAATGTAATTGGCATTGAAATTCATAGTGGTCGAAATAGAATTGTACGCCGCATCTTTGAACATTTAGGTTATGATGTAAGACATTTGGATAGAGTTATGTTTGCTAATTTAACCAAGAAAAATGTAGACCGCGGTAAATGGCGTTTCTTAGCAGAGAAAGAAGTGAGGTTATTAAAATTCATGAACAAATCTTTCACCCGAAAGTCTTCCAATTAATTGAGCATGTTAAGTATTTTATTTGAAGACGAAGACATCATTGTCTTAAACAAACCCGCTGGTTTATTTAGTATTCCCGACCGTTTTGGAAAAGAAGTATCCCTAAAATCCATGTTGCAAGAAAAGTATGGTGAAATTTTTACCGTACATCGTCTAGACCAATATACCAGTGGTTTAATTCTCTTTGCAAAAAATACAGCAGCCCATCAGTTGTTAAGCGAATTGTTTGAAGGCAGGACCATTGAAAAAAAATACCTAGGCTTAGTAAAAGGAAGGCCTGCCGAAGAAGGCAGCATTGACAATCCCATCATGGAACACCCTGTAAAAAAAGGAACCATGGTCATTAACGCTAAGGGTAAGGCAGCACTCACCACCTATAATGTTTTAAAATACTATAAACAATATGCCTGGATGAGTTTTCAAATTCATACAGGACGAACACATCAAATTAGGCTGCACGCCAAACAAATAGGACATCCCATTGTAGCAGATGATGTGTATGGAGATGGAGAAAAATTATTATTATCTTCTATCAAAAAGAAGAATTTTAAATTGAGTAAAGAAGAAGAGGAAGAAAGACCTTTAATGGCAAGACAAGCATTGCATGCACATACATTGGTTTTTACATACAAAGAAAAGGAGCTCCGATTAGAAGCTCCCTTGCCAAAAGATTTAACGGCTTGCTTGAAGCAGTTGGATAAATGGAATAGCTAAATAAATTTTATTTAGCCTTATACACAATTCCATCTTTCATTACAAAATTTACTTGTCCCATCAACTCCACATTTTTAGTAGGGTCACCAGGCACTGCAATGATATCTGCTAATTTATCTTTTTCAATACTTCCAAGTATAGATCGATTACCCATTAAGTCTGCAGCATTCCAAGTGGCTGATTGAATGGCTTCAATAACAGGCATCCCTGCTTCTTCCATATATTTAAATTCAAGCCAATTTTTTCCATGTTTGAATACTCCTGCATCAGTACCAAATGCAATTTTTACGCCTTCCTTATAAGCTCTCGCAAAATTGCTTTGACTTTTTGGTCCAATCTCTAACGCTTTCTTGGCCACCATTGGTGGAAAATAACCAGGTATTTTTGCTGAATCCATTGAGGATCTGCCTGCAATCATAGTCGCTACTAAATAAGTGCCATATTTTTTCATTAATGGATACACTTCCTCATCCATTAAAGTTCCATGTTCAATTGAATTAACACCTGCTTTAATAGCACGCTTCATAGCTTCTGCTCCATGACAATGTGCAGCCACTTTTAATCCATAATCTTTTGCAGCAGCTACAATGGCTTTTATTTCTTCATCTGTAAATTGTGAGTTTTGTCCATTAGCAGACATACTTAATACACCACCACTTGCCGTAATTTTAATAACATCACTTCCTTCCTTATATCTTTGTCTCACTGCTTTATACGCATCCTCCACTCCATTAATTACTCCTTCTTTAGGACCTGGATCACCCATTAAATCTTCTCTATATCCACTGGTAGGATCGGCATGACCACCTGTAGTAGCAATTGCTTTTCCTGCAGTATATAGTCTTGGACCCACTACGTATCCTTTGTGTATGGCTTTTCTTAAAGAAATGTTTGCACCAGAACCCCCTAAGTCACGAACCGATGTAAAGCCTGCCATCAAAGTTGTTTTTGCTATGGGCACCGCTGCCAATGCATAGTCTGCTGTATTTAAAGTAAACTCATCCAAGTAATGACTTGGACTGGTTTCACTTTCAATGTGCACATGCATGTCCATTAAACCAGGCATGACGGTACTTGTTTTTAAATCAATGGTTTTGTCATTGGCGCCCGCTTTAGCATAGCCATCCAATACATCTATAATTTTATTCCCCTCTACTACAATTGTTTTCTCTTTTAATATTTGTAAGTGCTCCACATCAATCAATTGGCCACAATACAAATAAGTTTTTTGAGCTTCTACTTTTAAAAAGCAGCTAGCCAATAACATGGTGATTAGAAATGAACGCATACAATATTTATTTAGAAAATAAATATACAAAAAAACCTCCGCCTTTACAGGGGAGGTTTTATTTGGTTGGGCAGTGACTCGATGCTCAGTGACACACTGTTAACAGAATCGTTCACTGCCTAAGCCTTTGATGCCTATTTATTAGGCTGGGGTGTATAGCGTAAATAAGGTTTTATAATATTTAATCCTTTAGGAAATTTCACTAAAGCGTCTTCCGTTTTTACTGCAGGTACTACAATTACGTCTTCCCCTTCTTTCCAATTAGCTGGTGTAGCCACGCTGTAATTAGCAGTAAGTTGTAAGGAATCAATCACTCTTAACACCTCCACAAAATTTCTTCCCGTAGAAGCAGGATATGTGATGGTTAATTTTACTTTTTTATCTGGGCCAATAATAAATAAGGAACGAACGGTAAAAGTTTCAGATGCATTTGGATGAATCATATCATAGGCATTGGCAATGGACTTGTCTTCATCTGCAATGATAGGGAAACCAACAGTTACATGTTGTGTTTCATTAATGTCATCAATCCATTTTTTATGGCTGTCCACTCCATCAACACTTAGGGCCAGCACTTTTACATTGCGCTTAGCAAATTCTTCTTGCAAAGCTGCCGTACGACCTAATTCGGTGGTACAAACAGGTGTAAAATCGGCAGGATGTGAGAATAATATTCCCCAACTATCCCCTAAATATTCATGAAAACTAATGTCACCAATACTTGTTTTGGCTTTAAAATCTGGTGCGATATCGCCTAATCTTAAACTCATATTCTTTTGTTTTTTATATTAATAGCACAAAGATATGCATTTTCTACTAAATTAGTAGACTTTTAGTAAATTTTTTTTTTACCCCTCTATTTTACCCTTCTTAAAATACGCTTATTCAGCAGGAGATTCGGAACTATATAAGTCTAATAAACCATCAGGAAGTTCCACGGAAACTGTTTTTTTAGCATGATCCACCCCCTTTAAACTTTCATCATGCAAAGGAATATAGGCTTCTTGGCCTTGATAAAGTATGGTGACCAATAATTGATGCGGTTGCTCTATGACTTCTTGAATAATGCCAAGGCTTTTGCCTTTTTCCTGTACCGTATAACCCATAAGGGCCAAGGGTGAATTTTTATTCACTAATTTTTGAAAATCGGACTGAGGTAACCACACTTTTTTTCCTATCAGCATGGCAGTTGCTTCTCTTGTACTAATACCTTCTATTTGCAAATGAGTGAGCGTTTCTGTTTTAGCGCTAGCGGTGACAATAAAATAAGGAATAAAGCTGGAGGTATTTTTTTCAATAAACAAAGTAGTAATTCCTTTAAATGAAATAGGTTTTCCTAAAGCATGTTCTAAAATGACATGCCCCGCTACCCCATGTGCAGCAACCATTTTACCTATGTGTACGTAATCGTTCATCTTCAAATTTAAATCTTTTATCGCAGAGCTGGATGCTCATTAAAAAACCCCAGCTTCCAAAAGGAAACCAGGGTTTTAAAGCTATGTTAATTAAAATTATTCAGCGGGTGTTTCAGTGGCTTCTGCAGCAGGTGCTTCAGGAGCTTCTGCTACTGGTGCAGCTTCTACTTCTACTGCTGCTTCAACTACTTCAGCTACTTTTTTCACAACAGGTACATACACTTTTTTAGCAGCTTGTGCTTTTTTGTGTGTGTCGTTGGTGCTAGCTATTTTAGCTTCGTGCTCGGCATACCAAGTTTGGAACTTAGTCATCGCTGTTGCATCATCAAACAATCCTAATTTAACTCCACGCAATAAGTGCTTTAAATAAAGTACTCCTTTGTAAGATAAAATGTTGTGGACTGTATCGGTTGGGATAGCTCCTTTGTTTAACCACTCTAAAGCTTTTTGACGATCTAATTGAATCGTCGCAGGAACTGTTAAAGGATTGTAAGTACCAATTTTTTGGATGAATTTACCATCTCTTGGTGCGCGTCCGTCGGCTACTACTATAAAGTAGAAAGGCCTTTTTTTACTACCATGACGCTGTAGTCTGATCTTTACTGCCATTTTAAATAGAAATTTATAGGCGTTATTAAATAGGGTTAACTGGATGCAAATATAGGAGAAAGGGGAATACCATGCAAGTTTATCCTAAAAAAGGCTGATTATCAATCAATTACCTTCTTAATCCTGGCATTTTACCCCCCATTGGACCTCCTGGCATAGACCCACTCATTTGCTTCATCATCTGCTTCATTTGGTCAAATTGCTTGATGAATGCATTGATTTCCCCTAGGTCTTTACCTGCCCCTTTGGCTATTCTTTGTTTTCTACTCGGATTTAAAACATCAGGATTTCGTCTTTCCACGACGGTCATGGATTGTATGATGGCTTCTACTCCTTTAAAAGCATCGTCTTTAATGTCAATGTCTTTTAAACTTTTTCCCATCCCTGGAATCATGCCCATAAGATCTTTCAAATTGCCCATCTTTTTAATTTGCTGAATCTGGGTTAAAAAATCTTCAAAGTCGAATTGATTTTTTCGAATTTTTTTCTCTAATTTTTTAGCTTCTGCTTCGTCAAATTGTGCTTGTGCTTTTTCCACCAAGGAAGTAATATCACCCATGCCTAAAATTCTTTGCGCCATACGCTCTGGATAAAAAATATCCAAGGTTTCCATTTTCTCTCCACTGCTCATAAACTTAATAGGTTTATTTACCGTGTACTTAATGGAAAGCGCCGCACCTCCTCTGGTATCCCCATCTAATTTTGTTAATACGACTCCAGTAAAATCTAATCGATCGTTGAAAGCCTTTGCTGTATTGACTGCGTCTTGCCCTGTCATGGCATCCACTACAAATAAAATTTCTTGTGGTTGTATTGCATTTTTAATATTCGCTACCTCATTCATCATCAGCTCATCCACCGCTAAACGACCTGCGGTATCTATAATAATTACATTTTTATTATTCGCTTTTGCATAAGCTATTGCATTCTGCGCAATAGAAACTGCGTCTTTATTTTCACGCTCTACAAAAATATCTACTCCAATTTGTTCTGCTAATACAGTTAATTGATCCATCGCAGCTGGTCGGTAAATATCGGCCGCCACCAATAGTGGTGATTTTTTTTGTGCTTTTAAATAAGTAGCTAACTTACCAGAAAAAGTAGTTTTACCCGAACCTTGCAAGCCCGCTACTAATATAATAGTTGGACTTTTAGACAAATCCAACATAGACGCCTCGGCACCCATTAAAGCAGTTAATTCATCCTGAACTATTTTAGTCATCAATTGACCAGGACTAATGGCATTGATTACTTTTTCGCCAATGGCTTTTTCTTTAATGCTATCTGTAAATTCTTTGGCAATTTTAAAATTGACATCTGCATCTAACAATGCTTTTCGGATGTCTTTTAAAGTATTGGCAACATTTAATTCATTAATTCTCGCCTGACCTTTTAGGTGTTTAAACGCAGATTCTAATTTTTCACTTAAACTATTAAACATACAATTACTTTAGGGCAGCAAAGATAAGTGAACCAAAGGAGTGAAACACTAACAATTGACTAAGTATAAATACTTTATTTAGGCATTCATTTTTAATCTTTAAATTAGCTTTAAGTTATTGATTATCAATATTTTATATAGATATATTATAAGAATTAACTTGGTCTTGACAGTTTGTTAACTAATAATCAATAAAAAATAGTTGGAACATACCCTTTATTTAATATTATTGCACTAAACGAATCAATAATAAAGAGGAGCTAGTCATATATGAGTAAGAAACAATTATTTACGCTTGAATTTCCAGTGAGATGTTCACCCAATATTCTTTTTGAATTTCTTTCTACCCCATCTGGATTGCAAGAATGGTTTGCTGATAAAGTAGACGAATGGGAAAATGTATTTAGCTTTTCATGGAATGGTGGTGTGCCAGACAAGGCCGAATTATTAGACCAAGAACCAGATAAATTTATAAAGTTTAAATGGTTGCATGGCGAAAAAAATGAGTACTTCGAATTTAGAATAGAAAAAACTGAAATCTCTAATCAAACTATTTTAATCGTGAAAGACTTTGCTGAAAAAAATGAAATAAAAGACCAAAGTAGGCTTTGGGAATATCAGATTAAAGAGCTCTTTCATCGCATTGGTAGTTAGCACTACATCGCATTGTTCAAAAAATTAGACATACTAATTCTTAAGGCTTTTATAGGGCCTTTTTTGGCAGCACTCGCTATTTCAACATTTGTGCTGACCATGCAATTCTTTTGGTTATACATAGATGACTTAGTAGGTAAAGGCTTGGACCTTTTTACCATATTGGAATTAATTGGATTGGTTTCGGTAAGCACCATGACCACTGCCTTGCCGCTCGCCTTATTGTTTTCATCGATTATGACTTTTGGCAATTTGGGAGAAAGCTTTGAATTAATAGCAATTAAAGCAGCGGGCATTCCATTGGTTCGATTTATGCGCCCCTTATTTTTGTTCACCATTTTCTTAGCGGGTGTCGCCTTTTTATTTGCCAATAATATTATTCCTGTGACGCAAATGAAGCTGAGTAATTTGAAGTATGAAATTATTGTAGCCAAGCCTGCCATTGATTTAAAAGAAGGTGTTTTTTATGATAAAATTGATGGGTATGTGATTAAACTTGGAAAGAAAGAAAGTAATGATAGTATCATGCACGATATTGTCATATTTGAAAAAAGATACGGCTTGCAAGATAATTTTATCATGGCCGAATCGGGTGTGATGCGGGTTTCTGCTAATAAAAAATTCTTAGAGTTTATCATGTACAATGGTTGGCGATACCAAGAAAGAGGAGCAAGAGCTACTACCAATACCGAATTCACCAGACTCTATTTTAAAGAATATAAAAAAATATTCGACTTAAAAAGTTTCGAGATGAATAAGAGTGGGGATAATATTTATGACCCAAAAATGCTCAGTGTTAGGCAATTGGGCAATGCCATTGATTCCCTGCATGGCAAAGACAGTATTTATATTAAAAAAATTGCCAATGAAATTTCCCCTTATTTACGCTTCCTATTGTACAAGGACAGCAACCAAGTTTTTGTAACACAAAAAAATATACCGCATTTAACTAATTTCAAACAAATTATTCCAGACTCCATTTCCAGAGGCATCACTGAAACAGCCGGCTTTCAGTTTACATCCATTCAATCCAGTATGGTAACATTAACTGAAATTTATAAGCAAAATGAGACAGCGGCCTCCTTACATGGCATTGAATGGCATCGGAAGTTTACATTATCTTTTGCTTGTATTGTACTTTTTTTAATTGGTGCACCACTAGGGTCTATTATTAGAAAAGGTGGCCTGGGTACCCCAATGGTATTGGCTATCATCTTTTTTGTGATCTTTTTCTTGCTCAATAATTTTGGTGAAAAATTTGCTAAATCGGGCGAGTGGACAGTGTATTTTGGCATGTGGATGTCTTCCGTAGTATTGATACCCATCGGGCTATTTTTAACCTATAAGGCCATGCGTGATTCGCAGTTGTTTAACCAGGAATTTTACTACCGACTTTTACATCCAATTAAAGTAACTTTACGGAAGTACTTTAAAAAATAATTTTATGTCAAACAACACTCAAAACCGTCGCCAGTTTTTAAAAACATCTGGTAAAGCTGGAATGGCTATAGCCACCCTACCTATTATTTCAAAATTGAGTCCATCCATTTTGATGAATTCAAATGAATATGTACAACAACCATTGCCTTATGGATATGCAGCTTTAGAACCTTTCATTGATGCAATGACCATGGAGATTCATTATACCAAACACGCCGCTGCTTATGCAAAAAATTTAGCAGATGCTTGTGTTGCAGAAAAAGTTGATACCAATACAACTGGCTTAACTGATTTACTTAAAAATATTGCTCATTATTCTCCAAAAATGAGAAACAATGCAGGCGGACATTATAACCATGAATTATTTTGGCAATTAATGAAGCCCGCTCCTGCCACAACACCTACAGGTGCATTAGCCGAAGCCATCACAAAAACCTTTGGCAGTTTTGATGCTTTTAAAACGGCCTTTGGCGATGCAGCAAAAACAAGATTTGGAAGTGGTTGGGCTTGGTTGGTCGTAAAAACAGATGGTAGCTTAGCAGTGAGCTCAACACCCAATCAAGATAATCCACTCATGGATATTGCAGAAACAAAAGGTAGTCCTATTTTAGGACTAGATGTTTGGGAGCATGCTTATTATTTAAAGTACCAAAACAAACGCCCCGATTACATCAACGCCTGGTGGAATTTAGTAAACTGGGAATACGTTCAAAAAAGATTTGCAGAAGCTACGCATTAAACAAAGTCTTTTAGTGTAATTATATATAACGAAGCCCTGTGCACAAGTCAAAACAAAATTTAAAGATTCAATATACTTTAACAGGTTTAACTGTTTTTGTATTTGCACTAAAAGTTGCTGCTTTTTTTATAACCCATTCTATGTCTGTTTTATCAGATACATTGGAAAGCGTTATGAATATTATTGCGACCATTGTTGGCTCTTATAGCATGTTTATAGTTGCTAAGCCAAAGGATAAAGATCATCCCTATGGACATGGTAAAGCAGAATTTGTGTCGTCGGCTTTTCAAGGAAGTTTAATTATAGGTGTAGGATGCTTAATTATCTATAAAGCTATTGATAGTTTTATAGAACCAGGAACCTTGCATAATTTAGGTAATGGATTTTGGCTTTTAATAGTCATTGCCTTAATTAATATTATTACAGCTTTGTATGTGATGCGCATTGGAAAGAAAAATAATTCAATGGCATTGGTGACCAGTGGAAAGTTATTTTTGATTGATTTTTTTACAACCATTTCCGTGGCTATAGGTATATTAATTTTAATAATTACCAATATACAAAAAGTGGACTCAGTGATTGCACTACTTCTTGGAGGATGGGTTGTATATGATGGATATAAAATTTTGCGCGCTTCTCTTGCAGGCATTATGGACGAAGCGGATATGGCCTTATTGGAAAATGCAATTGCAGAAATTAATGCCAACCGAAATGATAGTTGGATAGATCTCCATAATTTAAGAGTAATCAAATACGGCGCCTTAATGCATATTGATTGCCACTTAACCATGCCATGGTATTTAAACGTTCACGAAGCACATCTTGTAATGGACCAATTTACAGATTTAATAAAAAAGAAATTTGGAGATAGTGTGGAATTTTTTATTCATATAGATGGGTGCATGCCATTTAGTTGTGCTATTTGCACGATTCAAGATTGCGAAAAAAGACAACACTCTTTTCAGAAAAAATTAGATTGGACGATGGAAAATGTTTTATCCAATCACAAACATCAATTATAGAAAAATATATTCTCATGAATCCATGGAAAGTTTATCAAGAGCAACACAAAGAAAGGTTTTTAGAAGAGCTTTTAACTTTATTGCGCATACCTAGTATTAGTGCAAAGAGTGAAAATAATGGGGATATGATTGCCTGTGCAAAAGCAGTAGAAGCATCCTTAAAAGCGGCGGGGGCACCTATCACCAAAATTTATGAAACCGAAGGCCATCCCATTGTATATGGTGAAATAATGGTAGACCCTAGCTTCCCCACTGTATTAGTATACGGCCACTACGATGTACAACCGGCCGATCCTTTGGAACTGTGGCATAGCAGTCCATTTGAACCCACTATTAAAGACGGTAAAATTTTCGCAAGAGGCGCCTGCGATGACAAGGGGCAATTTTATATGCACGTAAAAGCTTTGGAATTAATGACCCAAACCAATTCGATGTGCACCAATATTAAATTTATTATTGAAGGAGAAGAAGAAATAGGTAGCCCTAATTTAGCCAGTTTCGTAAAAACACATAACGAATTATTAAAAGCTGATGTGATATTAATTAGTGATACCGCTATGATCAGCATGGATGCACCATCAATTGATATTGGCGTGAGAGGTTTAAGTTATATTGAATTAGAAATTACTGGCCCGAATCGAGATTTGCATAGTGGAGTGTATGGAGGAGCAGTGGCCAATCCTATTACTATCCTTTCTAAAATGATTGCTTCTTGTCATGATGAAAATAATCACATTACTATTCCTGGTTTTTATGATGATGTAATAGCATCCACCGAAGCAGAAAGAAAAAAAATGGCAGAAGCTCCATTTGACGAAGCCGAATACAAAGCCGACTTAGGCATTCAAAATGTATGGGGTGAAAAGGGATACAGCACCAATGAACGCACAGGAATAAGACCCACTTTAGAACTGAATGGTATCTGGGGTGGTTATACCGGCGAAGGTGCTAAAACGGTATTACCTTCCAAAGCATTTGCAAAAATTTCCTGCCGATTAGTACCCAATCAGTCTTCAGAAAAAATTACAGCAATGTTATTGGCGCATTTTAAAAAAATAGCTCCAGCTAATATAACTGTTCATGCATTTGAACATCATGGAGGCGAACCTTATATCACTCCTATTGATTCACACGAATATCAAAGTGCAGCCAAAGCCATTGCCACCACTTTTGGAAAAGAACCGATTCCAGTGCGTGGTGGAGGAAGTATTCCTATCTGTTCTTTGTTTGAAAAAGAATTGGGATTAAAAATTGTATTTATGGGATTTGGATTAGACAGTGATAATTTACATAGCCCCAATGAGAAGTATGATATTGTCAATTTTTACAAGGGCATTGAAACCATTCCTTATTTCCATCAATTTTTTGCAGCAAAAAAAGCATAAAGTATGAAGGGGCCAACTGTCGTAAAAACAGGAAAACAAAAAATAAGATTAGACAAGTACCTCTGGTCTATACGTGTGTTTAAAACAAGAACTCAAGCTACGGAAGCCATTGATAAAGGAAGGGTTAAAATGAAAGGGGAATCGGTTAAAGCTTCTCGCAATGTTGTAGTAGGGGATGAATATGAGGCAAGAACTGAACATAAAAATTGGGTGCTTAAAGTGACGCAGCTATTAGAATCTAGAATGGCCTATGCAGAAGCCATTAAATACTATGAAGACCTTACCCCTATCGAAGAAATAGAACGTGTAAGACAAGTAGCCTCCAGCTTTCAAACAGGAAAACGTTTAAGTAAAATTGGCAGACCCACTAAAAAAGACCGACGCGATTTGGGTGAATTATTAGATTAACTTTGCACCATGACCATTGAAATTTTAACGGTATTGCCAGAATTATTAACCAGCCCCTTTGAACATAGTATTATGAAAAGGGCGCAGGAAAAAGGACTGCTCACTATTAAGTTGCATACCCTTAGAAAATGGGCCATCAACAAACATGGGCAGGTAGATGATTACCAATATGGGGGTGGTGCAGGTATGGTGATGATGTGTGAACCCCTAGCCAACGCCATTGATGAATTACAAGCCACAGAAAAATTTGATGAAATAATTTTTTTAACCCCCGATGGAAAAACATTTGATCAAAAACAAGCCAACACCCTTTCTTTAAAAAATAGAATATTAATTATTTGCGGTCATTACAAAGGCATCGACCAAAGAATTAGAGACTTGTATGTTACGCGTGAAATATCTATTGGTGATTATGTTTTAAGTGGTGGTGAATTGGCAGCGGCTGTTGTAGTAGATGCCATTGGCCGAATTATTCCCGGAGTCTTAAATGATGAAACATCTGCTTTAACCGATTCTTTCCAAGATAATTTATTGGCACCTCCTGTGTTTTCTAGACCAGCCAGTTTTAGGGGTCTTGAGGTACCGCCCATTTTACTTACGGGCGATCCCAAAAAAGTGGAAGCATGGAGACAAGAACAGGCCTTAGTTCGAACCCAACAGCGCCGTCCCGACTTATTAGCCGGAGAATAAACCGTTTGTACATTTTTTTATTAAATTTCCGTAACTAATTAATGCTGTTAGCGTTACAAAAAGGATATTGCACCCTAATAAATATTCTATTGAGCAATTTTAGTTTCAAACATACCTTTATAATTGTTATGCTCTTTTCGAGCCTTACTATTGGCGCGCAGAACTTATCTGAATTTCAAAAAAGTTTTCAATTCAATATTCATCCCACCACGGCTCCCATTAAAATTGATGGTATTTTGGACGAGCCAGTTTGGGCCAGTACAGAAATTGCGAAAAGTTTTAATAAAAAATATCCCAATGATGTGGGGGAGGCAAAACATCAAACAGAAGTTCGTATTACTTATGATAATGAAAATATTTATTTTGGATTTAAAGTATACGATAGTGGTAAGGCGCTCATTAAAGGTTTAAAAAGGGATATTGGTCATTTTGGAAGTGACGCGGTAGGGATAATGTTAGACCCACTCAATAAAAAAACAAATGGATTTTATTTTGTAGTAAGTGCATTGAATGTGCAGTCCGATGATCAATTAAGTAATACTTTCGAAGATCAACCTTCTTTTAGTTGGGATAGTAAATGGTTTTCGGCTACCAAGGATTATGGCACTTATTGGATTGCAGAAGTGATGATTCCCTTAAAATCGATTCGATACAAGCCTGATCAATTGCAATGGGGAATGAACTTTGTTCGAGTAGATGCCAAAAACAACGAATTTAGTACATGGACAAAAGTGCCTCCTATATTTAAATCCTACGATTTGGGATACATGGGCTTGCTCAACTGGCCAAGTACAGGCTCGCCTAAAACTTCAAAAAATATCATCCTGCTTCCTTACCTAAGTGGCAATAGCAATGAAGATAAGGAAAATGGAAAATTATTAAATACATCCGCAACAGGTGGGTTTGATGCTAAAGTAGCTTTGAACGCTTCTCTAAATTTAGACCTAACTGTTAACCCCGATTTTTCTCAAGTAGAAGTGGACCAACAAGTAACCAACCTAACTCGTTATAGCATTTTCCTGCCAGAGAAAAGAGCATTTTTTTTAGAGAATTCAGATTTGTTTTCCAATTTTGGAATGCCTTTTATAAGACCCTTTTATTCTCGAACCATTGGACTTGATAAAGATGGCAATAAAATTCCCATTTTATTTGGCGCTAGAATGTCCGGCAATATTGACCCAGCCACCCGTATTGGAATTATGAATATGCAAACCGGAAAACAAGGCAATTACGCAGCTGAAAATTTTTCCGCTTTTACTGTTCAAAGAAGTGTACTTAAGCGTTCTGTAATTAAAACCTACTTTTTAAATAGAGAGAATTTTATATCGGATGAAGCTGCTAAAAAAAATCCATTGGATCGTTATGGCAGAAATGCAGGTATTAGTTTTGAATACACTAATACAGCAGGCACTTTCCAAAGTTGGACAGATTTTCATAAATCTTTTAAGGCGAACATAGATGATCAAGACACTTATGCAAGTACTGGATTTTTGAAAGAATCTAAACACTGGAGCTTTGTAACCTTGATTGGGAATATTGGTAAAAATTATTATACCGACATGGGATTTGTTCAGGGGATAGATAATTATGATGCAGTAAGAGACACCAGCATTCGACTTGGTTTTAAAAATGCTTTTAATTCTATCAACTATAAGGTTTTACCCGCAACTGGGCCTATTGGAAAATTTATTATCAAACTTGATAATTTCAGCACCTTACATCCAGACAACTCCATCAACCAAGCAGATACAAAATTTGGTATGGAATCTGATTTTAAAAATGCATCCTCCTTTGGAATAGGATTTAATAACTCCATAGTAAATTTACTGTACCCCATTTCCTTTACCAATGCAACTCCATTGCCAGCTGGACATTATGTATACAATCAACTCCAAGTAATCTATTTTTCGGATATGAGAAAATCTTTTGGAATTGAGAGCACTATTAATATTGGACAATTTTATAATGGAGAAGTAAAAGGCATCCTTTTAGGCGTTAATTACAGAGGCCAACCCCATTTTAAATTAAATTTAAGCGCAGCGTTTAACAATATCGTATTCCCAAATCCCTATGGAAGTACCAATTTAGTTTTACTGCAACCAAAAATTGAATGGGACTTTAGTACTAGTTTATTTTGGACCACTTTTATTCAATACAATACCCAAGGCAATAATTTTAATATTAATAGTCGCTTACAATACAGATTTAAACCTATGAGCGATTTTTACCTGGTGTATACAGATAATTATTTTACTGATCCCTTATTTAAAAATAAAAGCAGAGCCTTAATTTTTAAATTTAGTTATTGGTTTAATATGTAAAGGCTAATAACCTTTAACAAGATGCCCATTTGATTAGGCATGTTTTCGATTTCTAAACCCAGGGTCTTTGCCTCCATTTAAAGCCCTCACAGCGCAAATGGTAGTCGATTTCACTCACAACCGCACTATTTAGCAGAAATCCAACTGCAGCTATCCAACTTATTGGCCGGATAATACGCCTTTTATACATTTTTTAAAAAAAATCTACTGCTAAATAAGGCTGTAATCTATACATAAAGGATATTTGCACCTCATGAAACTACTGCGCAATTTGGTTATTCTACTATTACTCCACACGAGTAGTATTTCGAGTGCGCAAACCATCACCGACTATCAAAAAGATTTTCAAATAAATATTAAGCCTAGTACAAGCGCCATTGTTTTAGATGGAATATTAGACGAGCCCATTTGGAAAACAGCTGCTTTGGCGAATAATTTTATAAAAAAGTATCCCAATAATATCGGAGCCCCAAAACAAGCGACCGAAGTGCTTACTACCTATGATGATAAAAATATATACTTCGCTTTTAAAGTGTATGCCAAAGAAGGTCAAATTATAAAAAGTTTAAAAAGAGATGTAGGGTATGATATGAGTGATGGTATTGCAATAATATTGGACCCGTTGAATCAAAGATCAAATGGATTTATATTCGCATTAACTGCTCAAAATGTTCAATCCGAAGATCAATTAACCGCTAATAGTGAAGAAAAACTTTCCTGGAGCTGGGATACTAAATGGAATTCTGCTACTAAAATGTATGCAGGTTATTGGATAGCCGAAATTGCCATTCCCTTAAAGTCATTGAGGTACAATGATCAACAACAATTTTGGGGCGTTAATTTTTTAAGAGGCGATTTACAAAGCAACGAATATAGTTGCTGGACCAAAGTGCCTCCGGTTTTTAAATCCTATGATTTGGGTTATACGGGTGTTTTAAATTGGCCTACTGCTCCGCCAAAAACAAGTACGAACAAAATAATTTTACCTTATATCACAGGCAATGCTACCACCGATGATGAAAATGGAAAATTACTTCAAAATACAGCAAGTGGCGGATTTGATGCAAAAATGGCTTTAAACTCCTCCCTTAATTTAGATGTTACGGTAAATCCTGATTTTTCTCAAGTAGAAGTGGATCAACTGGTCACCAACCTAACAAGATTTGATATTTTTTTACCAGAAAAAAGGACTTTCTTTTTAGAAAATGCCGATTTGTTTTCTAGTTTTGGCAATCCAATTTTTCATCCATTTTATTCTAGAACCATTGGTTTAGATAAAAACGGTAATGCGATACCTATATTATTGGGTGCAAGACTTTCTGGGAATATCAACTCCTCCACAAGAATTGGAGTAATGGATATTCAAACCGGCGCCAAAGGTGCTTATGCCCCTGAAAATTTTTCAGCCATTACGATACAAAAAAGCTTTTGGCAAAGATCTGTTTTAAAAACTTACTTCTTAAACAGAGAGAATTTTATGTCCGCCGCTGAAGCGAAAAAAAATCCACTAGATCAATATGGCAGAAACGCAGGTGTAACCTTGGCACTAAGTAATGCAGAAGGCACTAAGAGTGCCAATATAAGTTACCATCAGTCCATAAAACCTGGCATCAATCAAGAGGATGGATACATAGAAGCTAACGTATCCCGTACCATTAACAATTGGACATTAATGGGAGAAGTAGGGAATGTTGGAAAAAATTATTACACCGATATGGGCTATGTTCAAAGAATAGATAATTATGACGCATTAAGAGATACCACTATTCGAGTAGGATTTAAAAATGTTTATTTAAATATTGCAAAAAAGCTATTTATAAGTAAAGGGAAAATTGGAAGAGTTCAATTTATATTGGATAATTTTTTTGTATTAAATCCAGACAATTCATTTAGTGAAAATGATATTGGCTTAAAAATTAATACAGAATTTAGAAACAGCTCTGGTATACTAACCACTTTTTCCAATAACAATTTAAACTTATTGTACCCTACGAAGCCTGGCGATGGGGCACCACTTCCAGCAGGCAATTACCAATACAATCAAATAAATTTGGTGTACCACTCCGATATTCGCAAATTATTTAGTTGGAACAGTATGCTTACCCTTGGTCAATACTACAATGGAAATATACAAGGCATTGGCGCTGGTATTATTTGGAGAAATCAACCCCACTTAACTTTGACGCTGAATGGCGAAATAGACAAAATTCAATTGCCTAAAAAATACGGTAATAACAATTTAATTTTGATTGCACCTAAATTAGAATACAACTTTAGTACAAAATTATTCTGGACTACTTTTGTACAATTTAATACCCAAACGAATAACTTTAATATTAATAGTCGATTACAATACAGATACAAACCAATGAGTGACTTCTTCTTAGTGTATACCGACAATTATTTTACCGATCCAATGCTGATAAATAAAAACAGAGCCCTTATCTTTAAGTTCAATTACTGGTTTAACTTATAACCAAATTATTTTATGGCCGCCTCTTTTACCATTGAAGGACAATATGTTGATATTGCAGGAAAAAATATTTTCCCTGCCGCTGTCACTGTGAGCGAAGGGCTGATTGTTTCGATTGAACCCATACCATCTGCTCCAAACCAATTTTTACTTCCTGGTTTTATTGACGCACATGTGCATATAGAAAGTAGTATGCTTATACCAAGTTCCTTTGCGCAATTAGCGGTAACGCATGGCACTATTGCTACGATAAGCGACCCGCATGAAATTGCTAATGTTTGCGGTGTGGAAGGCGTTCATTATATGATTGACAATGGAAAAAAAGTACCCTTTCATTTTTTCTTTGGCGCACCAAGTTGCGTACCGGCCACGGAATTTGAAACTGCAGGTGCTGCCATAAAAAGTGATGCTGTCGCCGAATTGTTGGCTAGTAAGGATATTTATTATTTAAGTGAAATGATGAATTTCCCTGGTGTATTAATGAAGGAGGCGGAAGTCATGAAAAAAATAGCGGCCGCGCATAAAGTAGGCAAGCCAGTGGATGGACATGCACCAGGCCTAAGGGGTGAAGCAGCAAGACAATATATTGAAGCGGGCATCAGTACCGATCATGAATGTTTTACTATAGAAGAAGCCTTGGATAAATTATCCTATGGTATGAAAATATTAATACGCGAAGGGAGTGCAGCAAAAAACTTCGAAGCATTGTATGAATTGTTAGATGATCACCCCAACAGTATCATGCTGTGTAGCGATGACAAACACCCCGATAGCTTATTAGAAGGGCATATTAACGTTTTATGTGCAAGAGCCGTAGCCAAAGGAATAGATAAGTTTAATGTTTTAAAAGCAGCATGTATTAATCCTGTAAAACATTATCAACTTCCAACGGGTCTATTTAAAGTGGGCGATCCAGCCAATTTTATTGTAGTCAAAGATTTGTTTGAATTTAAAGTAACTCAAACTTATATTAATGGAAATAAAGTGGCAGAAAATGGACAATCGCTTATTCCAATGATCCATGAAAAAACCATCAATCAATTTAATGCCCTTCCTCTATCGGTAAAAGATATAAAAATAAATGCGGCCAACTATCCTCAACAAAATGGACTCATTCCTATAATAGAAGCCATCGATGGACAACTCATCACCAATTGTTTGTGGGAAGAAGCTAGTAAAATTGAAAATGAATTAATAGCTAATGCTAGCAAAGATGTTTTAAAAATAGTCGTGTACAATAGATACCATGCAGCACCTCCTAAAATGGCTTTCATAAAAAACTTTGGCTTTACAACAGGTGCCATTGCTTCTACCGTAGCGCATGACAGTCATAATATTATTGCAGTAGGCGTTACAGACGAAGAAATAACAAATGCCATTAATGTAGTTCTAGAAAAGCAAGGAGGAATAAGTTGCGTGCAGGGTACCGCCATTAAAGTACTTGGCCTTCCAGTAGCAGGATTGATGAGTGTCCAAGATCCATATCAAGTGGCAGCGGCCTATACCGAAATAGATACCATGGCTAAATCCTTAGGCAGTTCATTGGGCTCCCCCTTTATGACCTTAAGTTTTATGGCCTTATTGGTGATTCCGCATCTAAAATTGAGCGACAAAGGCTTGTTTGACGCAACAGCTTTTAAATTATTTTAAAATTGCCGGCAAGAAACTTAGATTTGAAAAAATAATAACCGCATGGTTCATCATTTAAGCGAAAAGCATAGTTTAATCAGCAACTGGATTGCAGAAATTAGAGATGTCAATATTCAAACGGACCGAATGCGTTTTAGGCGCAATTTGGAAAGAATAGGCGAAGTAGCTGCTTATGAAATGAGTAAATTAATGCCAAGCATCCTACGACCCACTACTACTCCATTAGGCATTCATCCATCAAAAGTTTTGGCCGAACAGCCCGTACTAGCTACTATCTTAAGAGCTGGACTACCTTTGCATCAGGGTATGCTCAATTATTTTGACAAAGCCGACAATGCATTTATTTCGGCTTACCGAAAACACCAGGACAATGGAAGTTTTGAAATAAGTATAGAATATTTAAGTTGCCCCGATTTAAACAATAGAGTGCTTATCGTGTGCGACCCTATGTTGGCTACAGGCGCATCTATGGTGCAAACCATTCAAGCCATCACCCAGCATCAAACACCCAAAGAAATTCATATAGTAGTAGCTATTGCAAGTAAAAATGGCATAGAAACTGTGGAGGCTGCTTTAGGTAAAAAAATTCCCATTTGGTGTGGAGACATTGATGATTCTATTAACGACAAAAGCTATATCATACCAGGCTTAGGCGATGCAGGTGATTTGGCATTTGGAACCAAAATACAGTCCTAAAAGACTAGTTCGTATATTTACTTTAAAAGGAACCTTTGCTTAAAGAAATCATTTTAGCCATTCGCGCTTATTTTAGCGCTCATCGTTTTATTCTTCAACATCAATTGTGGAAGTGGATGATTGTTCCAGGTATTGTATATGCTTACTTATTTGTAGTAGGCATGAATTATTTTAGTCAATCTTCTAGTTTTTTTATCGAATCAATTATATTAAGAACGGGATTAAAATCATGGGTAGATACCCTAAGCAATGACTTAATAGGTTTCTTTATTACCATGGGAAGCTTTTGGTTGTGGTTTACTTTATTGTTATTTTATTTCGCATTGTTTAAATACCTTTTTTTAATAGTGTTTGCACCTTTTTTCGCCTATTTGCATTTACGCATCGATGCGATTCAAAATAATACACCCTTTGTTTTTAAAGGCAACGCCTATAGAAAATTAATTACCAGGGCTTTATTATTAAATGTAACCAACCTGCTTTGGCAAACCGTTTACTTAATTCCCATTGTTATCATTTGCACTTTGCCCATCATTGGATGGTTTACACCCATTTTTACCATACTCATCGAATGTTATTTTTTAGGCGCTGCTATGTTGGATTACAGCTTGGCATCAGAGCATAAAAATAAAGTGGCTGCAGCAGCTTATGTCAACAACCACAAAGGATTACCCATTGGCAATGGACTGGTTTTTTATCTACTCCATTTTATTCCCATCATTGGTTGGATGACCGCCCCATTTTATTCTTTAATTGCCGCGCAATTAAATACACTAGAAGTTAAAGACAACGCATAATGAAAATAGGAAAGGTTTATTTATTACCCATGGTATTGCATGAAGAAGGCTGGGAAGCTTTACCTGCTGATACAGTAAAATGGATTCAGCAATGTGATGCTTTTTTTGTAGAAGAGGAAAAAACAGCGAGACGTTTTTTTAAAAAGCTATGGAAAGAAATGGTCATTGACAATTACATTTGGTATCCCATCCATAAAGTGGAAGCAGAACAAATTAAAGCTTTCACACAATTATTAAAACAAGGGAAAAATATTGGCATCTTATCCGAAGCGGGTTGTACAGGCATTGCCGATCCAGGTCAATTATTGGTAGCTGCAGCACAAGAAATAGGCGCTACAGTAAAACCTTATGTAGGCCCATCTTCTATATTATTGGCTTTAATGGCCAGTGGCATGAATGGAAATTTATTTCAATTTCATGGCTACTTACCCATTGATGCACTAGAGCGCAAAAATAAAATACAAGCATTGGAAGCCGATAGCTTAAAGAGGGCCTGCACTCAATTATTTATAGAAACACCTTATCGCAATAACCAATTATTAGAAGCCATCTTACAAAACTGCCATCCCAATACTCGCCTTTGTATAGGGGTAGATATTACGGGACCTAACGAACAGATCAAAACCGAAACCATTGCTTATTGGAAGAGCAATAAGCCTGAATTGCATAAAAAATTAGTTATTTTTTTATTGGGCAAATAAGTCCATCGATGCTTACTGCGTAGTAGCCGAAAAAAAAATTCGCCAATTTTGTAGTAAGATGCCCAATGGAAAAATCAAATGCCCATTGGAAAGCAGCCCATCCATTATTGTTTATTACTGGAACATTAATGGTAGGTATCATCATGGCCTCCTTATTTTTAAGTCCTCGACATTCCCCTCTTAATGCCATTACTATAATTGCCATTGGACTAATCATGCTCCAAGCAATCTTATTGTTACCCATTCACTCCTTATTTCGAAGCCTACTTGTTTTATTAATTCTATTATCCTGGGGCGTATCCATTTACTTAGCCACTCAAGAAAAAAATTTAATTCGGCTACCTTATCCAAAACATTGGGTTGAATTATGTCGAAACTGGGTGGTTCAAAAAATAAATGCCAGTATTATTTCAAAAGAAGCCAATGGTTTTGCACTGGCTTTATTATTAGGCGTAAAATCTGATTTAAATAAAGAATTATTACAAGCCTATACCCAATTGGGTATCATTCATATTGTCGCCATCAGCGGAATGCATCTAGAAATTATATTTAAAAACTTAACACGTATTACAAAATGGATGCCGCGCAAAAAGTATTATTTATTATTAGAATTATTGCTGGTGTTAGCTGGCGTCTGGCTGTATACTTTAATGGCTTTTGCAAGCCCTTCAATCGTTAGAGCAAGTGTATTTTTTAGTATTTATTTTATAGGTAAATTTTTACAGCAAAGTAGCCTTACCCTCAATACCATTGCAGGAGGTGTTTTGATTTTGTTATTATTCGATGTAAAAAGTATTGAAAATATAGGTTTACAATTGTCCTACGGTGCAGTACTAGGCATTCATTTATTTTACCCCTTATTCCATAAAATGTTGCCCATGGACAATCCAATATTGTCATTTTTGTGGAGTAATTTATGTGTCAGTTTTGCAGCGCAGCTAATGACCCTGCCTATTTTGGTTTTTCACTTTCACCAAATAGCCACCCTTGTCATAGTAAGTAATTTTATCATGGTTCCCTTAAGTAATATTTTACTCTATAGCTTGGTCATTTTAGTAATATGCCCACCTTTATTTGGCCTAACTATTATCATGGGTCAATGGATTCAGTACTATATTTTATGGATCAACAATTGCGTGCGCTATTTTTATGAACAGCCCATCAGCAGTAGTTTTAAAATGGGTTTTGATAAAATTCAAGTGGCCCTTTATTATTTAGTGCTATGGCTAATCTACCGATGGCTCCATCAAAAACAAGCCATTTACTTGCTTTACCTACTGGTCCTAATAGTTGGCTACAGGCTACTAAAGTTATTCAGTCTGGTTTAGTTTTTGTGGAAAAGCTGCAGGCACAAAAAATACAGAAGATAGTACCTTTGATTATGGAAAAGAAAATCAAATCGGCGCTCATTTCGGTCTTTTATAAAGATGGTCTAGAGCCCCTTGCAAAAACATTACAAGCCCAAAACATTACCATTTACTCAACAGGGGGGACGCAAAAATTTTTAGAGGATTTAGGCATTCCTTGTATTGGCGTAGAAACCGTTACCGGATACCCTTCTATTTTAGGAGGAAGAGTAAAAACATTACACCCATCCATCTTTGGTGGCATATTAGGAAGAAGGTATGAGCAACAAGATTTAAATGAAATGGCACAATACAAAATTCCCGAATTGGATTTAGTGATTGTAGATCTATACCCATTTGAAGAAACATTAAAAAGCACTGATGAAGAAAAGTTAATTATAGAAAAAATAGATATTGGTGGGCCTTCTATGATTCGCGCAGCGGCTAAAAACTTTAGAGACTTAGTGGTGATTGCAGCCAAAGACGATTATGCTAAATTAAATGATATCCTAATTCAACAAAAAGGAACTACTCAATTAGAGCAAAGAAAAGCCTTTGCCGCAAAGGCTTTTGAGGTAGTGATGCATTATGATATTGCTATAAGTGATTATTTTAATCCAGGCAAGATTTTAAGGTATGGAGAAAATCCACATCAAGTAGCCACATTTTACGGCCATTTAGAAAATTGGTTTACTCAATTACATGGAAAAGAATTGTCTTACAATAATTTAGTGGATGTAGATGCAGCCATTGCATTAATTGGCGAATTGCCAAAAACAAGTTTTGCTATCATTAAACACACTAATGTATGTGGTGTAGCGCAAAGAAATACGGTATTTGAAAGTTGGACAGCCGCCTTGGCGGGCGATCCTGAAAGCGCTTTTGGTGGTGTACTCGTAACCAACGCAACCGTTGACACTGCAACGGCCGAAGCCATTCAAGAATTATTTTTTGAAGTATTAATTGCCCCTGCATTTGAACCAGCAGCATTGGCCATTTTAACGACTAAGAAAAATAGAGTATTGTTACAGCTTAAACCAGATGTCGCTTTTAATCCCAATCAAAAGAAATCTATTTTAAACGGAACTTTAGCACAAGGATTAGATCATGGCAATTACACCCAATGGGACGAAGTTGGCGCAAGACCTTGCACCCCTGCAGAAAAAGAAGATTTGATTTTTGGAAATATTATTTGCAAGCATTTAAAAAGTAATGCCATCGCGTTAATCAAAAATAAACAATTGGTGGGTAAGGGCTGCGGACAAACAAGTCGCGTGGACGCATTAAGACATGCTATAGACAAAGCCAAGCAATTTAGTTTTGATTTAAAAGGAGCTACCTTGGCATCAGATGCCTTTTTCCCATTTGATGATTGCGTAAGAATAGCACATGAACAAGGAATAGAAGCTTATATACAACCAGGTGGTTCTGTAAGAGATAAGGATAGTATTGCTTATTGTCAAGCCAATGGCTTGGCCATGGTAATGACTCAATTGAGACATTTCAAACATTAGGAAAAGAAATAAATCGGGTAGCCGAAAACATGGCCAGTCAAAAAAAAGCATACCTCGCATTAACCATTACCAGTGTGGTTTGGGGAACTACTTGGGTAGCAAGTAAAATGGGTGTTGCACACGTACCTGCTTTTGAATTAGCCAGTATTCGACAATTCATGGGCGGCACTATTTATGTGGTTTTCTTTTTATTCATGGGGCAGAAATTACCTACCAAAAAACAATTTGCCTGGTTGATACCCATGGCGTTTTTGATGTTTGTTTCTTCCAATGGAATTGCTACCTATGGATTACAATTCATCACCAGTGGCCTAGCCGCCTTAATTGCAGCACTATACCCATTATCGGTGGTCTTGATAGAAAGATATTATTTTAAAGCCATTAAAATAATGCCACAAACCTTACTGGGCTTGTTTTTGGGCCTATTAGGCATTATATTTATTTTTTACAAAGACAGTTTACAAATGCATGGTACTCATTATTTATTGGGCGTAGGATTGTCTTTGTTTGCAATGATTACCTGGAGTGTAGGATCCATTATTATGTCTAGAAACAAAATTGACATCAACGCTTACTATTCCATAGGATGGCAAATGTTAATTAGCTCTTTGACCATGGGTTTAATTACGCTGTTCACTGGGAATTATATTCCTATTCACGAAATTCCTGCTAAAACCTGGGGCATTTTGGCTTATATGGTATTGGGCGGATCGGTGCTTTCCTTTGTAGCTTTTGTATATAGCATGAAGCATTTAAAGCCAGCCATCGCAAGTTTATATGCTTATGTAAATCCCATTGTAGCTATTTGGGTAGGCTCATTATTACTGAATGAAAAAATGTCTTTTAATAGTATTATAGGAACCATTTCCACTTTAGTGGGCGTATACTTGGTTAACAATAGTTTGAAAAGACAGAAGGATCCGGTGGAAGCCATGGCCGATGCAGATGGCATGTAGACTTAGTTTCTACGTCCTTCTTTGTAAAGTTGATTAAAGGTTTTGTTAGGGAATTCTAAAGGAGCACGTTGATTGCTCCAGCCTTTAAACATTTTATTGATGACCCAATTTTTTATAGGAGCAGTTCCTTGATTCATTAAGTTTCGACTCAGTGATGTTTGCTTCCATATTTTCCAAGCAAATTTTTCTGCAAAACCACTTTCCCCTCCTTCCACCGATTGTTTTCTATTGTCTAACAACAACTCATGTAAGTTGATGCGCACTGGACAAACCTCGGTACAATTACCGCATAAACTAGAAGCATAACTTAAATGTTTGTAATCATGCATGCCTCTTAAATGAGGTGTAATCACACTTCCAATAGGGCCGCTGTAAGTAGTATCGTAAGAATGACCTCCAATGTTTTTATAAACAGGGCAAGCATTTAAACAAGCACCGCAACGGATGCAATACAAAGCCTCTCTACTTTTTGCATTGGCCAATAATTCGGTGCGTCCATTGTCTAATAAAATAACAATCATCTCTTCTGGACCATCAGATTCATCGGCTTGTCTAGGGCCAGAAATAATACTATTGTAAACAGTTATTTGTTGACCTGTTCCAAAAGTGGCTAAGAGCGGCCAAAATAAACCTAAGTCTGTGATAGAAGGAATTACTTTTTCAATGCCCACTATTACAATATGTGTTTTGGGCCAAGAAGCAGAAAGTCGAGCATTGCCTTCGTTTTCGGTAAGTGCAATGCCGCCAATATCTGGAATAATAAAATTAGCACCGGTTACACCAATTTCGGCTTGTACATATTTATCTCTTAAATTTTTTCTTGCCACCAAGGTTAATTCCTCAGGGGTTAAATTAATATCGGTACCTAATTTTTCATTGAATAATTTCGCCACATCTTCCTTGCTCTTGTGCATGGCCGGCGTAACAATGTGGTAAGGGGCTTCCCCATCCATTTGTTGAATGTATTCTCCTAAATCAGTTTCTACACTTTCAATGCCAATAGATTCTAAATAATTATTTAAATGAATTTCCTCCGTCACCATACTTTTGCTTTTAACAATAGAACGGCATTTTTTTTCGGCACATATTTCACCAATAAAATTCAAAGCTTGTTCGGCATCCTCCGCCCATAAAACCTGGCCGCCTCTTTTAGTAAGTTGTTCTTCAAATTGCAATAAGTAAGTGTCTAAATGTTCAATGGCTTCCCATTTTCTATTTTTAGCCATTTCTCTAACTCTTTCCAAATCGGTAAACTGCTCCTTCCCTTTTGGCACTACTGCATTGTACTTGCCAATATTAAAATTGATTTTTTTTCTATGCTCCAAATCGACTGCTTTGGCATTGCTTTTAGTAAGAAAAGATTTGGCGAAGATGTTTTCCATGAGGACAAAAATAGTTATTTATTGTTAAGATGTTTTGCAGAAGCTTCCAGGGCTTCATAAAAAGTTTCCCCATACTTTCTAACAATGGATTCCTTTAAAAATACATAGGCAGGTACTTTTAGTTTAACACCCAAGGAGCAAGCCGCTTTGCAAAGATCTTCCCTAGGTTCATAATTCATGTATTCCATATTGGGATCGGCCTTACTTTTTTGAACTTTAATAGGAAACAAGTGACAACTGATGGGCTTTTTCCAAGGAATTTTACCATCGTTATAGGCTTGTTCAAAAGCACATTTAATAATTCCAGCCTTATCCCTAAAACCATAAGCACAAATTTGACCATTTAAGGTAGGGGTTACCCATCCAAATTCTCGGTCATATAAAAATTGACCCACTTGTTTTACTTCTTTGATACCCTCTTTGGTCATATAAGGCTCAACAACATCATAGTATTCTTTAATAAATTCTTTCTCTTTATTTTCTAAGGGTGCTCCGGCATCACCATCCTCGCAACAACCACCTTTACATTTGGTTAAATCACAAACAAATTGTTCTTCCACAACCATATCACTTACTAAAACAGAATCAATAATAATCATAGGTAAATTTATAGGTCAAAGATAGTTTTATTTCCAACGAAATGTATTTACTAAATGCTTCAAGTCCTGATATAAAAAAGCATTCACAGGCGCCAAGGAATCCTCATTAGGTGTGGTATCAATATAGAGCGCTCCTCTAAAAAAATGAGTGGTAGAATCGGTTAAAAAAAACTGATAACTGGTGGCTACATCGCCTCCAATATGGAAAAAAACGCCTTCTACCCCTTGCTCGTTAGCAAATAAAGAATCGGCAATAAAACTAGCTCTACTATTGTGGTTATTGGCGAATGTATAGGCGTCTTTAATTAAAGTGTCTAATTGCTGTGCTTTTATTTTTGAATAACTAATATATAAAGTAGCCCCCATGGTTGGAAAATGAATATTAATCCAGGAATCCGTTTTCTTACTGGCCCCAAAGTAATTAACGTTATTGTCAATTTGGGCATAGACAGGATACTCAAAAGTATATGGATAGCCTTCTTGGTTAAAGACCTGATAGGATTTTTGAGGAAAAGCGATGGATGGATAGCCCTTATTTTTACTTACAAAAGGTGAATTACAGGCTACTAAAAATAAAATAGAGGCAATAAAAATGCTCACTAAAAACCTATACATGATCGGAAATTTGTGCGGGTAAAGGGCTGATGATTAATTGAATTTTATGAATTCTGTTTTTTTGAATTTCCATAACGGTAAAACTAAATTGTTTGTATTTAACAATCTGTTGAACCATTGGAAAATGGCCGGCCAATTCTAAAAACAAACCCGCCATGGTATCACTCTCTCCTTTGACAGCATCAAAGCTACTGGTGGCAATATCTATAAAGTTACAAAAATCATTAATGGTGGCTTTGCCTTCGATACTATAATGATAATCGTCTATTTTCTTAATCATGGATTCTTCTTCATCAAATTCATCCTTAATGTCCCCTACAATTTCTTCTAAAATATCTTCCAAGGTAATAATGCCGCTGGTGCCTCCAAATTCATCCACTACTACCGCAAAGTGAATGCGTTTTAATTGAAATTCTTTCAATAAATCTTCAATCATTTTTTGTTCATGAACAAAAAAAGCAGGTCTAATTAATTGTTTCCAGTTGTAGTGTTCACCTTCATTAATATGTGGGATAATATCTTTGGTATGAATCATTCCAACAATGGTATCTAAATCATCTTTATAAATAGGAAATCGACTGTAATTGTGCTCTTTAATATGATCCAGCAAAGCATTAAAACTAATCTGCTCCTCAACCCCATCCACATCCAGCCTGGTTTTCATGATTTGCTTCACAGATATATTTCCAAATTTTACAATACCTTTTAATATATTTTTTTCGTTCGTTTGATGCACTGGCGAGGTAGTCAATTCAATGGCATGATCTAATTCTTCCATGCTGTAGGAATTGTTATTGCGTTTTTGCGCCATTATTTTTTCAATGCTATTGGTATACTTTACCATAAAAGAACTAGGCTTGGAAAAAATAAAATATACACCTTGAATAATAAAACTAAAGTCTTGCGCAAAACGAATATTATTTTGCGTAGCCATTACCTTAGGCAAAATTTCACCAAAAAATAATAAAAGCAAAGTGACCAATACTACTTTCACCACAAACTCAAAACCAGGCAAGGCTATTTTATCAAAAACAAAAAAATGATCTATAATTACGTTGGCAATTAAAATAATACAAATATTAATGAAGCTATTGGCAATTAACATGGAGGTCAATAACTTCTTGGGTTGTTCCAACAACACAATAATTCTTTGGAAGGGTCTATAAGGTTTGTTT
Source organism: Bacteroidota bacterium (assembly GCA_947448725.1). Classification (GTDB taxonomy): domain Bacteria; phylum Bacteroidota; class Bacteroidia; order Chitinophagales; family Chitinophagaceae; genus Sediminibacterium. The sequence goes on along the minus strand of CANFOM010000013.1, from coordinate 2,789 downwards.
TTAATAGATTGAATGTCTTTATAAGACAAAGAAAAAAATGCTACTTCAGATCCGGCAATAACAAAAGAGAGAAACAATAAAAGACACATTAATAGGAGTAGCCCGCTATCTTGTTGTAGTTGCAACAAATAATTAATGGAGGAAATAAAAAGAGGTCCCGAATGAGGTTCCAAAATAAACGTATTTTATGAGTGGAAAGTTACCGATTTTAAAAAGACAAATTGAAAAATTTAAGCGATCTATTTCTTTTTTAAAAAATCAATAATGACTTTGGGGAATGGATAGTTGCGCAATTTGGTGGTAGGTACCCAAATAGCCTTAGAAAATATGGCTGGCTTGCTTTTTAGGGTTACTTCAATAAACCTAATGGTCAATTGTTGATGCGTAAGCAGTTGATGCACAGGTGCTGAAACAATAGCGCTTATACCCTCCTTATTTTTTAGAGCCAGTTGATGTTGAAGTACCTGATTCAGGTAGCTAGGATTGGCCGGAAGCAAACTGCTATTTTCCACTAAATAAAATTGATACAAGCCTGCCCAAATATCCTCATTGCCCCGTTTTTGAAGGAGCCAATTATTTTGATACTTAAAAATGAAAAAGTCAAAATATCTTTTTCGCTTTTGGATTTGTTTTAATTTAATTGGCAATACATTAATTTGATTGCTATTAAAAGCAACGCAGGTTTTTTGCATCACACAACTACTGCACAATGGCGCCATAGGTTTACATATCGTCGCTCCAAAATCCATCAGGGCTTGATTGTACACCCCTGCCTTATTATGATCTAAGTTTTCAACAGCTACTTTATTAAATAGTTTAACCCCCTCAGGCATATCTATGGGGCTGGCAATTCCATAATATCTAGAAAACACTCTAAACACATTCCCATCCACCACTGCATAAGGCAAATTAAAAGCAAAAGAAGCTATTGCCGATGCGGTATAAGGTCCTATTCCTTTAAGCGCAAGCAATGCATCATAGGTATTGGGAAACACTCCATTGTAGGTGTCTACGATGAAACGAGCGGTATGTAATAAATTTCTGCATCGATTGTAATAACCTAAGCCTTCCCACAATTTAAAAACCTGTTCATCTTTGGCATTGGCCAATTTAAAAATGGTGGGATATTTTTTTACAAATTTTTCATAATAGTCCCAACCTTGCTCCACCCTGGTTTGTTGTAAAATAATCTCACTCAACCAAATTTTATAAGGATCCGCCTCTCCTTTCCAAGGCATGGGTCGATGGTTGCTGTTTTTATTCCATTTTAGTAATAAACGAGTAAAGGCAGTTGACATAAGAACAAAAATGAGTTAAAAAGGTCAAAACAGTATACTAATTAAGAAATTTAGTCCTACTATATATAATATATTATTTATATATTAAATAATTATATGCGTAGAGGGCTAGAATTATGTGTCAAAATGAATAAAAATAATAGAATATAGTTGTAAAAAGGGAAAAATTGGTTTATTTTTAATACTGAACCACAAAACTAAATTTCATGAGAAAATCTGATCTCATCAATCAAATATCTGACAAAACTGGAATCCCTAAAGTGGACGTATTAGTTACTTTAGAAACTATGTTTAAGGAAGTGAAAGAAAATTTAGCCAACGGCCAAAACATATACATACGTGGCTTTGGCAGCTTTATTACTAAAAAAAGAGCGGCAAAAATTGGACGTAATATTAAAAAGAATATTGCCGTGGAAATTCCAGAACATTTTATCCCTGCTTTTAAGCCAGCAAAAGAATTTGTCAACGAAGTAAAAAGCAAACGTAAGTAACTTACCTTTGCAAGAAATTGACCTACTTTGAAGAAACCACAATTCATTGCTATTGTAGTTGGCCTATTATTAATTAGCATATTATACTTTTTTGTTCCAAGATCTAAGAAAAAGGAAACAACCCCTTCCAGTGAAGTAGCTGTTAATGAAGGAGTTACGTCAAAGACTATTTTAGAAGGTGCTAAAACATCCTTAACAGCAGATCAAAAAATATCCTTGTTAAGCATTGAAAATCAATTAAATACGAGTAAAAAATTACAGGATAGTATTCGTATCTACCAAGCTTTAGCCCAATTCTGGGCAAAGGAGGTTCATAGAATAGAACCATATTTATATTATACTTACAGCGCTGCTTTGTTGGAAAATAATGAAAAAAGCCTCACTTTTGCAGCCCAGCAGTTGGTAGATAACTTTACCAACCCGGATGCACCGCCTGCCCTTCAAAATTGGATGGCAAGTAATGCAAAAGTTCTTTTAGAGAAAGCATTGGTTATCAACCCAATAAATGATTCGGCAAAAGTAAATTTAGGTGCTTGCTACTTGTTTGGAAATATTTCAGACAATCCGATGCAAGGCATTTTAAAGGTCAAAGAAGTAGTGGATAAAAACCCACACAACCTCTATGGTCAACTTATTTTAGCATTGGGGGGAAAGAAGTCAGGTCAATATGAAAAAGCCATTGAACGCTTTTTAATCATATTAAACGACGAACCTACTCATATCGAAGCCATGGTGAACCTGGCCGAGTGTTATGAGTTAACCAATCAAAAAGAAATTGCCATTAATTGGTATACCAAAATAAAAGCATTGGTTAACAATCCTGAAGCAAAAGAAGCAGTATCTAAGCGAATTCAAGAATTAAAGAAATAACATTTTATAACAAAAATTATTCGACATGCCTTGTGGTAAAAAAAGAAAGCGTCATAAAATTGCGACGCACAAAAGAAAAAAACGTTTAAGAAAGAATCGTCATAAGAAAAAGAACAAATAGTTCTATATC
>CANFOM010000012.1 GCA_947448725.1 Bacteroidota bacterium | reverse complement strand
TCTTCAAAAGGGTGTATGGATTCAAAATAAAGATGTGCTACTGCTGATTTAATTATTGGGGAGCTAATTTCACTTTTATTATACCATTCTATAAACCGCTTCATTTCTTTTGATAAGGTTTTAGAAGGGGGAGCTTCATAATGAACCTTAGGGTTAGACGCAGATCCAGAAATTACTTGCATAGGCTCATTTCCTTTTCTCCATTGTCCTGCATTTATTCTTTTGTTATTCCCCATAAGCAGTTTGTGCCATTGAAGAATCTTGCTTCCAGTTAGTGGTTGTTTATAAGTATTTCTTACATCAATTAATAATTGACTTAATCCAATTACATTTTTATCTTTCGGTTCTTGTGAGACATGTAATCCAAGATTTTTTTTAATAGATGACATTACATCTATTCTATCTATTATCTCTCCTTCAATTTCAGATGTTTTGATTGCTTCAGATACCATTATCTGTATAATTGTTTCTGTACTGATGGCTTCTGGTAATGCAGAGATGATACCTTTTAGTTCTCCTGCTTTTAACATGAACTTCATCAATTCATTATCTATTGATGTGCTATCAAATTTAAATTCAGGCCAATTTTTGTGTTGCCAGTTATACATAATGAGCCGATTTGGTTACTTTATCGGCTCAAATATACGAATAATTTGAGCCGAATAGTATTAATTTGCGGCTCATAGTTGGTTAAACATCTATTTTACCCTCTGTGTTAGGAAAACACCCCCCCCCCTAAAATGGTTTGATGACGATTGTATCTTGAGTGGTTTATTAATTTGTGTCACCTTGTTGCCGCTACGATAATATTAAAAAAACTAGGGCATTGGATGTTCCCAGGGTCCTCTATAGGGGCGTTGCAACAGCTTTGTAGCTTCTGGATCACCAATGACTTCCATTTTTTTATGATCATATTGTAAGGCTCTGCCTAGTTGCATCGATAGGTTAGCTAGGATACAGCAGGCAGTTGAAATATGTCCTTGTTCAATATCGGCAACGGGTCGAGTTTTATTATCAATGGCGTCGATAAAATTTCTCATGTGCATGCGTGTTGCCGAAGCTACATGTAGTTCAATATCTTTTTCGTTAAGGTCTTCTGGATATTTTTCTCTTTCGTAGAGGGTATCGCCATGCAGTTTTTTGCCTTCCTCTACTGGAGTAAAATCATATTTCATAGGGTCGCCAGAAAGAGTCCCTTTCTCTCCATAAATTTTAAAAGCCCATGGATATTCAGGGTCAGCAGAAGTTCCCCATGTTCTGTGTTGCCAAACACAATTCAAATCCTCATATTCAAAAATCGCATGTTGTGTATCTGCTATATTGCTTTTGCTAATATGATTTCCATAGATGCCTCCAGTGGAGCTTATTTTTGTTGGCCATCCTAAATCAAGCATCCACCGCACAGAATCAAACATATGCACGCACATATCACCCATGATGCCATTGCCATATTCCATAAAAGCACGCCACCATCCTCTGTGCGGTAATCCATCAAATGGGCGAAGCGGAGCGGGTCCAGTCCACATGTCATAATCAAAAAAATCAGGTATTGCTTGAAGTGGTGGATTGCTTTCATTGCGCATATGATAGTAGCAGCAAATTTCAACATGATGAATTTTGCCAAGCAACCCTGCATCGACTATATTTTTTTTTGCTTCCACTAAGTGTGGTGTACTTCTTCTCTGTGTACCTACTTGAACAACTCGATCATATTTTCTGGCGGCGGCAAGCATGGCTTCACCCTCCATTACATCGACGCTGATGGGCTTTTGAACGTATACATGTGCCCCTGATTTGATGGCGTCAATTGTTTGGAGCGCATGCCAATGATCGGGACTTCCAACCAAAACGATTTCTGGTTTTTGTTCCTTCAACATGATTCTATAATCGTTGTAAAGTGGAATTTTTTTTGAGTTGCCTATGCGATTGCTTATGCGTTCTGATGCTTCTTGCAACTGATGTTTGTCTACATCGCAAAGTCCTACTACTTCTGTAGGAGCAACTTGCATCAATCTAAATAGATCACTTTTTCCATACCAGCCAGTACCAATTAATGCAACACGTCTTTTTGGCGCAATGGCCCATTGATCTATGCCAGTAGATTTTATTGAAGAAAGTGCTAACAGTGCGGAAGAGTTACGTATAAATTGACGTCTATTTTGAGAAGAATGCTTTTGCATGTAAATTATTTTAGATAAAATTTTTTAAATGATTGAATCCCTATTACTTTTATTGTTTAGCTAAAGTTACTAAAAGAGTTTTAGGATCGTAAATATTGTATACTTTATTTATTTTATTATTCTTTACGTCCATACTACTATTAACTAAGCTTGTTATGTTATCTCCCTTCGGGAATAGGAAGTTCACATTTAAGTTTTACATCCTTTGCATAAAATTGATAGAATAATGTATATATTAGTAGAGTGTTTGCATCATTAAAATCTAAGTTGGAATTATTGTGTATTAATGATATCATCATTGTTTAAAAATCAAGTTATGAAATGTAAATTCTTTTATGGCAGATATAAGGCTTTGTGTTTTCAATTGTCTTTTATTGCTTTTTTTATGCTAGTTTCTTACCAACAGGTTGAGGCACAGGATGATAAAGCACAAAAAAAAGGACCTGGAATTATAAAAGAACATACCAACGGTCTGCATGGGTACATCAGCTATAATGCGGACAGACCAGCGGATCAATCTGACTTCAGTTACGGAATGGGTTTTTATTCTGCTGTATGGCCATTGATTACCCAACCAATTGCGGACTTTCAGATTGGTTTGGCAGGAGCATGGGTTACTCCCGACAATTCCGATAATAAAGACAAACCCCTTGCACCCATTGGTACGCTTGCCCGTGACAACTGGCCAAGCCGAGGCCCTACATGGAGCAGTGTTTTTCAAACCCTCGAAGGTGGCCTTGGTTATTGGGCCGGAAATAGATTTAGATATGGTCCGCCAAAATTTAGTATGAATGCAACACCACAATGTTATGATTACGAAATTGGTTCGCCGGGTTGGTCATTTTTTTATGATACTGAAGCTTTGCCTGACAATCGTTTGGGAATTGCTCAATTGAGCAATCGTCTGCTAATTCCACCAGATGCCTTGCCTTTCCAGGACAATCCAAATGGTAAATTTCTGGGGTATACATACATGGCTTTACCTTTTACAGACCCAACAAATGATGACCCACCAACGGGAGATCAAAGCTGGACTTGTTTTTTAAGCGCTGCCAATTTCAAAGGACCGATAGCTTATTATATTCCTGAAACTTGGAGTAAAATTGGCAAGCTATTCAATTATGATTTTATTTATGGACGTGGACTTGATGCTAGACCAGGACATATGGGAGGAGGAGCCATGGAGATTAACACTGTACCTTGTTTTGAGTCACAGGATGAAAAGGGTGTGACCTATTCAAAAATACCTCAACTGCAATTTCCAGTTGACAAACAGGGTAGGACCATGCTAGTTCAAGATGTAGTTTATTACTCTAAAGCAGCATTGTATGAAACTTTTAAGGTATGGAGAGATGGTGGTGATCCTTGCTCAGGAAGATTTGATGAAAAGGGTGCGTGGAAATCAAACTTAACAACTCGAACTCCTGGTTACGATCAGGATGGTAAAAAAATAACTGGAGTAGAAAAAATCTTTGATACAAAAGTATACAACGACAATGTTTGGGGATTAAAATGGGTGGATAGTAAAACCGATAAATTTGGAAATTTTCCAAGATACTTCAGGCATGAAGGAGATCAATTGGTGGCAATAGCTGTATCAGAGGTGCCTGCCACAACAAATCTCCTGAACAAAGAATTTACATTGGCAAAATCGGGCGAGCCCTATACTTCACCAGGCAAAGGAGCCTGGACAAATCCGGGTGCTGCTGCAGGCCCTTATATAGTTAAGCTAATTGACGGCTCTGAAGTTACTTATTCCTGGTATCGTTTTGTAGATCAACCATCCTTTCAACAATACAACTGGAGCAAAGCCAAAAAAGATAAATTACAGGCTTTCATTGAAAAGGTTCATGCAGAGTGGCCTATTGATAGAGATTATATGGCTCCACCTACCATGGGTGAATTGGTAGCACTTGATCCGGCTTTATTGGTTACGCCTCCAAAGGGTATGGAAGTAGGGTATGTTCCAATAGTAACATACCAGAAAGCTGCATCAAAATAGTAATTAGTGTAGTTAACTTCAAATCCCGGTCTCGCAATATGAAAATTAAGGACTTACGTTAAATCGTGGGTCCTTTTATGTTTTTGAGAAGGAAAACATGATTGCAAATTGAAGTTAAACTAATTAGGTATGAAACTTGTTAGTGGTTTTTTCTAAAAATGGGCTTTACATAATGAACCTTTCCCTGTTGCTATTGGAAGGCGTCATACAGGTTGTTCTTATTCCAAATATGGAGTATCTATTTTTTGCAATTAAGTTATAAATCCCATCTCTTAAAAATTTTGGCACAAGTTTAGTGTATTTCAAAATACGTGGCCAACCAGTTAGTAGTTTTGCAATTTCAATAACTGCATCAGATTTATAAAATACAAGTTCGTTTTTTATTAAGATAACTGATTTATTTTCAGCTAAAATAGCATGTTGCTGCATTATATTTTTTCCTGCATCAGTTTGTTGGGCAGCAAAGTGTAAATTATTCTTGCCATCATGTTGTATTAAAAATAATACAGTTGAATTACACAAATTGCAAACCCCATCAAATAATACGATAGTCATTTAATTTATTTTGTTGAATTGAATGATTCCAACAAAGTTAAATAAACGCATTATTTGATAGGTAAGATCAATTTCAAACCATTTTTTTGCAAAATTGGCATCATTTTTTGCATGGTGATGATTGTTTTGGAATAGTTCTCCAAGTAATAAAAAGCCCCATGGGCCTGTATTTTTACTTTTATCAATACTTTCAAAATTTCTATAACCATATTTATGGCCGCACCAGTTTACAATCGCACCTTGAATGGGGCCCATTAAAAAATGAATAGGTAGTAAAAGGTACCACCAAAGGTTTGGAGCGAAAAAATAATAAATGGATACATAAAAAATCGCAAAAACTATTCTGGTTATAATATGATGTCCGAATTTGTCTAATTTTTCCCAAACAGGCAGATAATCTTTCGTGAATTCTTTTTCTGGAAGGTCGTTATTCGCTAAAAACGATCTGTAGATCACAACAGTGCTTTTCATCATCTCAAATACATCTTTAAAAAAATGAGGGGAATGAGGATCTTTTTCTGTATCACTATAAACATGGTGCATTCTATGCATTACTCCATAAGCTCTTGGAACCAAATAGGAGGAACCTTGAAAAAACCAAGTGCCAATATAAAAAACACGTTCCCAATTTTTACTAGTTTCATACATTTTATGAGAAGCAAATCGGTGAAGAAAAAAAGTATGAAAAAACAAAGACATGAACCAATGTATCAAGAAAAATAGCACTATAAACGTCATTTCAATATATATTTTTAGACACTAAAGGTATTCGCATTTTCAGGATATATTAGTTTTTGTTTAAGCTTTTTAATTCTTTGTTTTCTTTTTTTAAAATGATTCCCTTTCATCATCCTATTTCACAAACCATAACCTTTATAAACTACTTTTCTTTAAGACAACCTTTTTATGTTTTTTATGTTATAATGTTCATATAAAACAAAAAGTATGTCTAATTATATTATCATTGGCGGATCTTCTGGAATGGGCCTAGAAGCGGTCAATCATTTGGCTCAATTAGGGAATAGGGTATATGCCACTTATCATACCCACCCAACAGTGTCTGATAACAATCTTATTAGTTATCATCCATTAAATGTATTAGAGGAATCCTTAGACTTCTCTTTTTTACCAGAAACTATAGATGGCATAGTGTATTGTCCTGGAGCGATTCAGCTTCGTCCTTTTGGCAGAATTTCCCCATCCGATTTTAGTGCAGATTTTAATTTACAAGTATTGGGCGCGATTAAATGCATACAATCTATTTTGGTTCAATTGAAAAAGGGGACTAATCCCGCCATTGTCTTATTTTCTACAGTGGCAGTTCAAACAGGCTTAAATTTTCATACACAAGTAGCAGTTTCAAAAGGAGCTATTGAAGGATTGACTAAATCATTGGCTGCAGAATTTGCACCTACCATACGTGTGAATTGCATAGCCCCAGGATTAACCAATACGCCCTTGGCAGCCAGTTTATTAAATACCGACCAAAAAATGGAAGCCAATGCCCTTAGACATCCCCTAAAAAGAGTAGGTACTGTTCAAGATATTGCATCTATGATTGAATTTTTATTGTCTGCTAAATCCTCTTGGATGACAGGACAAATTTTACACTTAGATGGCGGCATGAGTACTATCAAGACTTCTTAAAAAAAATGTTGGGCGTAGTAAAAATTTAAATTCTATGGAAATAATAGACATTGACAGAATTATTGAAATGGCATGGGAAGACCGCACTCCTTTTGAGGCAATCACCATCCAGTTTGGTTTATCAGAATCGGCTACCATTAAATTGATGCGCACCCAATTAAAACGTAATAGTTTTAATCTTTGGCGTAAGAGATTAAATAGTGGGGTGAGTCAAAAGCATTTGATAAAACGAAACGCAGCTATAAAACGTTTTAAATGTGCTAGACAAAAAGCCATAACCATGAATAAGATTAGTAAGCGGTAAGGTAAATTATTGCTAGTATATTTTCTTTTTACAAGCTTCGCTACAATACTTCACTTCGTCCCAAGTCTTTTCCCATTTTTTTCTCCAATTAAATGGTCTTTGGCAATGGAGGCATTTTTTGGAAGGGAGATTTGACTTTTTTATAGTTTGTTGTCGACTATTTTTCATGAAATCATTTGTCTAAAAGTTAGATTAATTCTTGAGTTGGTAATTTTTTTTGATTTAGGTAAGGAGTGTACCCAATTTTTTTGAAAACTCCCCAACATTTCTAATAAAGACCCATTCTGAAGTATAATAGAATGGGATTCCTTACTTACTTTGTGTTTTAAAGCAAATTTTCTTTCTGCCCCAAAACTTAAAGAAGCAATAGAACTATTGGGAATAATTTCCTTTTCGTCATCACAATGCCAACCCATTCCTTCATTTCCATCATGATACAGATTCATTAGGCACGCATTGTAATTGCAACCAGTATAAGCGCTAACTTTTTGCTTTATTTCCATCAGCGTGGGGGTCCATTCCAATCCTTTCTTTGTTTTATTGGAATAGGTATAATCAATCCTGCTATCTGCGTAAAATGCTACTTTTCTTTTGGTTGTTATTTCTTTACCAAACATGATTAAATTTTCATTCACCCATTCAATCTTGTGGAGAAGTTCATCAAAATATTTTCGATTTTCTTCAGCATTTATAATTATCCCAAAATAATGTGCTTGCCCATCCTGATTTATGATATTTGGAAAACTTATTGTCATTCTATTGTATCATTTGATGGTATTCAAAATTATATTTTCCTTTTTGCCACGGAAACAAATTTATAGCAAATTGTTTTATTAAAATCCATTAAGATACAAACACCTATTGAACGTTTATAATTAAGTATTCAACCAACTTGAGCCGCTTTATCATCACATTCTGTTTACAACCAAATAAATAACTTTGAGGTATAAAACGTTTTGCAAATTACCATATTTTTGCTTTGTGGGACTTTATGAGTTTATTGAAATCTTTACAAATTGGTCTTACATGTGTAATATTGCCATTAATAATACAATCAATTTTTTAGTATGCAATTTGCGACAACAATTTTGTTTAAGAATTGAAAATAATCTCTAGACATTAGCTTAAACAAATAAAAATAAATTTCAGATTTTTACTATTTTTTAACATTTTTTCTAATTTTTATTTTTAACTTTTGTTTGATTTAAAAACAACGATTGTTTTGCTATCGCTTTGCATTTTTATGTATTGAAATATATATAAATGACAGCCGTAATGAACTGTGGAGTGTTGTGAATAATTACGTTCACCAAAACTCAACAATATGGATCATTTGTTCCTTCTTGATGCTTCAATGGCGATTGCGAAGACCGATTATGTGTCTTTCACTTTCTTCGTTGGCACAATGGCCATGATGGCCGCGGCAGTATTTTTCTTTTTAGAATTGAACAACACTAGTAAAGAATGGAGAACCTCGGTATTGGTATCAGGGTTAATCACTTTTATTGCTGCTGTTCACTATTACTACATGCGTGGTTACTATTTAGAGACGCATGATAGTCCTACATTTTTCCGTTATGTAGACTGGTTATTGACTGTTCCTTTAATGTGTGTTGAATTTTATTTGATCACAAAAAAAGCAGGCGGTACTACAGGTTTATTATGGAAAATGATTTTAGCTTCTGTAGTAATGTTAGTAACAGGATATTGGGGAGAGGCTGTCGCCCCAGCTCAAGCAACATTATGGGGAACTTTAAGTGCTATCGCTTACTTCTATATCGTATATGAAGTTTGGATGGGAGATGTTAAGAAATTAGCCACTGGAGCAGGCACAGCAGTAGCATCTGCTAATGCGGCACTAGGATGGTTCGTTTTAGTGGGTTGGGCTATTTATCCTTTAGGATATTTAATTGGCACAGCCGATGGTCAATGGTATGCTAGCTTCAAAAATATTGGAATTGACATGAACGTTATTTACAATATTGGAGATGCTGTCAATAAAATCGGTTTTGGTTTGGTTATTTATAGCTTAAGTAGAAAAGCTGCTTAATTTATTATAATTACTTAATGGGGCAAGTTGGTTACTTGCCCCTTTTTTTTGTAATTTACATACATGCAAATCAAACTTCGCCTCTACTTAATATTATTTGCATTTATTTTATTTCTGATTGATAGTGTTTTTTCCTTAAATAACAGCACTCAAATTTCATTCTTAATTGTCGTATTAATTCTTTTTGGAGTTCCTCATGGGGCTTTAGATTTATACATTGATCAATATTTACATAAATCAGAAAGCAATCAAAAAATATTTCTTCTAAAATATATTGGTAATATAATTGCGTATGCTTTAGTTTGGTATTTTTTCCCCATTGCCGCTTTAATCATCTTTATACTTATTACTGCTTATCATTTTGGAGAAATTGATTGGTTAGGCAAAACAGAAAAAGTTATTCATAAAATTGCTTATTCTACAATTGGGCTATTATGGATTTTATTATTGCTTTCTAAGAACATCAATTTCGCCTTACAAATTTTTATTAGAATGGAGCGTTCTGCCTTTAATGAAAATCAATGGATTGCACTTGCTCAAAAAATTTATCCCTTAACATTAGTTGGTCTATTTGTTATTTATTTTATTTTATTCTTTTTTAAAGAACAGTTATTTTCAAAAAACAAATATTATTACTATTCCATTATACAACAGCTTACGCTAATCATTTTTGCATTTTTTATGCCTCTTTGGCTTTGTTTTGCATTTTATTTTGGCTTTTGGCATTCTTTATTATCATTTGATAAAATAAGGATCACTTTTAGTATGCCCAATGATTTCAATGGATGGAAGCGTTTACTTATAAAAGCTGCTCCATTTTCAATTATGGCTTGGTTTGGATTTATATATATTACTTTTCTAACACTCAATAGTAATGATGCTTCTGGAATTTTTACACTTTTATTTATAAGCTTATCTGTACTAGCACTACCACATTTACAAATATTTACCAAGATTAAATTAAAACCAGATTGATCTTTGGTTTGTGTTGTAACTGGTAGTTTAGTGATCTAAAATTTTTAAAGTGAATTTTGGAAGATGATTCAGATTAAAAGAATTATATGCAATAGAAAGCTTAATTTTAAAATACACCACATTTTAAACCTATAAGAATGAACCTAAAAAATTTACTAGTCGTATTTATTTTACTTTCAAGCACATTGCTTAAAAGTCAAGATCTTACTCCCAAAGTATTTTATTTAGAAAAAATTAAAGCCGAAATGAAGCAAGAATGGCCAAAAAATAGAACCATCAATTTGGTATTTCATGGCCATTCAGTTCCTGCGGGTTATTTTAAAACACCAATAGTTAATACACTCGCTTCCTATCCATATTTTGTTTTACAACAAATAAAATCACAATATCCATTTACGGTAGTGAATATTATCAATACCTCCATTGGAGGTGAAAATTCAGAAAGCGGTGAAAAAAGATTTGAGTCTGAGGTACTCATTCATCATCCTGATGTTGTATTTATTGATTATGCCTTAAATGACAGAGGGATTGGCTTAGCGCGCGCAAAAAATGCATGGGAAAAAATGATTCATGCTGCTTTGGATAAAAATATAAAAGTAATCCTATTAACCCCCAGTCCAGACCAAACAGTTGATATCAAGGATGACCACACCATTCTTGACCAACATGCAGCTCAAATCATACAATTATCAAAATTGTACAAAGTGGGGCTAGTTGATACTTACTCACTCTTTAAAAATAATACAAAGGCAGGGTTTGATTTAGTCAACTTTATGTCTCAGGTAAATCATCCCAATGAAAATGGCCATCATTTAATAGCCGATGAGATTATGGAATATTTTAAATAATAGGAAGTTAATAAAGTTATATTTTTGCAAATGCTATTAATTAATAGAAAATATATTGTACTCCTCATTTTATGTATCATAGGATCTACATTTCAAATTCAGGCGCAAGAAAAAACTACTGTAAACGGAACTGTAAAAGACAAACTCAGCGGGGAGTCTATCAATGGAGCTGTAATAAAAATTGATCAGCTAGCCAATGTTGTTATAACCTCAAATGAATATGGATTTTTTGCAATTTCATTGCCCAAGGGTAAATATGATTTAAGAATTAGTTTTGTTGGGTATGAAGAAAAAAGAATTCCTATTTCATTAAATGATCCATTGTCTATTCCTATTTTTTTAGAAAGCAAGAATCAATTAGCAGAAGTTGTTGTAGAGTCCAAACGAAAAGATGATAATTTAGTTAAGGCACAGATGGGAACGGAAACACTCAATATGAAGTCCATTAGTAAAGTGCCCGTTATATTTGGCGAAAAAGATGTTTTAAAAACTATCCAGTTACTTCCTGGTGTGAAATCTGCTGGCGAAGGCAATAGTGGTTTTTTTGTTAGGGGCGGGTCAGCCGATCAAAATTTAATATTACTTGATGAAGCACCGGTGTATAATGCCTCTCATTTATTGGGCTTTTTTAGTACGTTCAATAGTGACGCGATAAAAGATGCCACCTTAATTAAAGGTAATGGACCCGCTCAATATGGTGGCAGGTTATCTTCGGTATTAGATGTAAAGATGAAAGAAGGGAATAATAAAAATTATACCGTTAACGGTGGTCTTGGTTTAATTAGTAGCAGATTAAGTATAGAAGGTCCTATTCAAGAAGATAAATCTTCTTTTATTTTATCGGGAAGAAGAACCTATGCTGATGTTTTTTTAAAGGCAACTGACAAGTTCAAAGATAATATATTATACTTTTATGATTTTAATGCCAAAGCAAATTATATACTAAACGATAAAAACAGAGTTTATTTCTCCGGTTATTTTGGTAAAGATGAATTAGGATTAGGTAGTAGTTTTAGAATTAATTGGGGCAACAAAACTGGAACAATAAGATGGAATAGAGTTATTAATAGTAAGTTATTCTTAAATACCTCCTTTATTTATAGTGACTACAGTTATAATGTAGGTTTAAAAAATGGTGAGACTAACTTCAATGTTAATTCAAACATAATAGACGCTAATATTAAGCAAGACTATACCTATTACTTAAATCCAAAAAATACAATTCGTTTTGGTTTTAATTCTATTTTACATACTATCACACCAAGCATATTTAGCGGTACTGTCATTAATAATATAAATAAAATAGGGAGAAATGGGTTGGAGAATGCCATCTATCTTAATAATAATTTTAGAGTCAATCAGCAACTGACATTTGATTATGGCTTCAGAGTATCTGCTTATTCAATTATGGGTGGCGATGTGTATAATTTGTATAATGGCAATGAAAAAACATCTTCTATTTTACTAGATAAAAGCGCATTCGGCAAAACATATCTTAATCTCGAGCCAAGAATTACCAGTAATTACAGGATCAATAATTTTAGTAGTTTAAAAGTAGCCTATGCTCGTAATGTTCAGCATTTACATTTACTAAGCAATGCCACAGCTTCGAATCCATCGGACCAATGGATAGGAGACTCCTATAATATTAAACCTGAATTAGCGGATCAAACTAGTATAGGCTATACTAGGAATTTTAAAAATAACACCTATGAGCTTGGTGCAGAGCTATATTATAAGGCAATGCAAAACCAATTAGATTATAAAGATGGAACCAATATTAACACTATTGCAGATGTGGAAAGTGCATTATTATATGGAATTGGACGTGCGTATGGTTTTGAATTATTAGCAAAAAAGAAAATTGGGATACTTTCTGGATGGATTAGCTATACTTTATCTAAAACAGAAAGAAAGATTGAGGGGATTAATGGGGGTAACTGGTATAATGCAAAGCAAGATCGAACGCATGATATATCAATTGTTACAATTGTAGAACTTAATTCGAAATGGTCTGTTTCCGGTGTATTTGTATACAATACTGGTAATGCCGTTACTTTCCCAACTGGTAAATATTCATTGGGAGGGCAAACTATTTACCAATATGCCAACCGAAACGCTAACAGGATGCCAACCTACCATAGACTTGATTTAAGTGTGACCTATGAAAATACAAATAGAAAAAAACAAGAAAGTTCTTGGAACTTTAGCTTGTATAATGTTTATGGAAGAGAAAATGCTTATAGAATATCCTTCCAAGATGATCCTTTAGATAATTCAAAAACTCAGATTATCCAAACAGCTTTATTTAGATGGGTGCCAAGCATTACCTATAATTTTAAATTTTAAATAGATGCACATCAAAATATATTTATACTTATTTTCTTCAATTTTATTATTGGCAAGTTGTGATAAAATAATTACGCTCCCCATAGAAGATAATGATTCAAAGGTTGTTATTGAAGGAAACATTACGGATCAAACAGGCCCTTATTTTGTAAAACTTTCCAGATCAATTAAGCTTGATGAAGCTAATATATACCCGGTTATTGAAAATGGGACTATTGTTATTTCCGACAATACCGGCCCTAAGGACACCCTAATATATTCAAGTGGTGGAATTTACAGAACAAGATTCCTTCGTGGGATATATGGAAGAACTTATTCTTTAGAAGTTAATGTAGATGGGAAAAAATATACTGCGCAAAGCACAATGCCTTATAGAGTAACTTTAGACAGTCTAAGAATAAATATTTTTCCTGTAAATGGTAAAAACCAATATAGTATTATTCCGGTTTTTTTAGACCCACTTGAACTTGGTAATAGTTATAGATTTATTCAAAAGATCAATGATACTTTAGATAAGAATTATAACATATTCAACGATAATTTAAATAATGGCAAGATTAATCAGCGCCCTTTAAATAATGGCAATAAAGATATTACCATTAAAAATTTTGATATTGTTTCGGTAGAAATGCAATGTATAAGTGCATCGGCTAGTGTATATTATTATACACTGAGTCAACAAGGTGGAGCAGGGCCGGGCGGAGGAACTGCACCAACCAATCCGCCTAATAATATCAGCGGGGGTGCTCTTGGCCTATTCTCGGCTCATACCACTCAAACAAAATTGATACAAATACCAATTTATTAGGATAATTATTGAGGATTAATTTTCTACCTCAACTATCATTTCAATTTCTACAGCCATATTCATTGGGAGTGCAATCATTCCAACTGCAGATCTTGCATGTTTACCCTTTTCCCCAAATACTTCAACCATTAAATCTGAAAATCCATTGATAACTTTTGGTTGATCTGTAAATGTTTCCGTGCTATTGACCATTCCAAATACTTTTACAATTCTTTTTACTTTATTTAAATCCCCAATAGCATATTTCAAACTAGCAATTAAATTAATTCCTGTATGTCTTGCTGCTTCTCTGCCTTCTTCAATTGTTACATCTTTGCCCAATTTTCCTTTAGTTACACCCTCATAGGCTTTGTCAGTTCCTGATCCCGAAAAATAGATTAAGTTTCCTGTTCTAACATAATTGACATAGTTAGCAATTGGTGCATTGGGTTGTTGAAGGGTTATGCCAAGTGATTTTAAATTCTGTTCTGGACTTTGTGCTTGACAAAAAATACTAGTTAAAAGTAGCGCTAAGATTGTATAATATTTTTTCATACATTTTTGATTTAGAAATAGAGGATAGTCTATTTCAATGATTAAATAAGTGTTTATGTGTTATATGATTGGATTAATTCTAAAAATAACGGATGCATTGATGTGGTTATTTATTTCTTTAAAGTAAGTAATATTTTTAATATTTGCTAATATTAAACCCTTTTAATTCATAAAATATAATCAATTTTAAAAATTCAAACATCTCCCAAAAGTTATTCTTTACCAGCTATCATAAACACTTTATTCAATTAGAGTATTATTTTTTTTAATTGTGATTTTTGGTTAAATTTAATAGTACTTGGGTTAAAAATAATTAATTAAACCTTTATTTATGTCCTTTAAGATCCTATTTCCTGTTTCATTTTTACTTTTTTTTCTACATTTAACTGGGTATGCGCAAACAAATGACAACTTTACCCATCCTGCTATTAAAAACTATGGGTTAAAAAAATATGTATCACTTAATAAAACACTACCCTATACTGATTCTGTTCCTTGGACATTGGTAGGAAAATTACCTTACAATTGCCATTTTCAACCATGGATAGAGGTAGAAAATGCACAAGGCAAAACAATTCATTTAAATTCAAGTAATCCACTTGTACTTTATTTAACACCAACTGAAAGTTTTGTTGCAAAAAAACGTTCCGAAACCTATGAGGCAAAAAATTGGGTCAGTGGGGAAGGGGCCATTTATACCATACCTGCTGGCGCAGTAGTTAAATCGGTAAAATATCGTGAAACAGGGTATGACACTAAATTTACTGGATCATTTGAGTGCAACGATAATGACTATAATATTCTTTGGAAAAAAGGGGCGAGAACCGCTTATTTGTGTATGCGAGATTGGTATTATGACTGTCCCGATAGAGAGCGTGTGGGCTTTTGGGGCGATGGTACCCCAGAGTTAAATCAATGTTTTTATGCATTTGATAAGAATAGCCACCAACTTGCTAAGGAATTAGTTTTAAGACCCTTAGATGCTAAATTTTATCCAGGACAACAGTTAGAATTTTTAGGTGAATATGGCTTATGGTATTATTATTTACAAACAGGTGATATTGCTTCTATCAAAAAGGTATATTCGACTACAAAAAACTTTTTGTTTAATACCTATCAGTTTGGCAAGAAAAATCAATGGTTTGATTGGGGGAAAGAAAATAAAGATGTCGCCATTATTGAAAAATGTTTTATGTATATAGATTTGGGTACCCTAAAAAAGATGGCATTGGTTACAGGGCATTTAGCAGACACGATTATCATTAATACTAAAATGGATAGTATTAAAACTACTTTTGATAAAAAGTATTGGAAGGGAAATTATTATATGTCTGATCAAGTTACTGAGCCAGATGACAGGGCAAATGCTATGGCCATCAATGCAGGCTTAGCGGATCGAACTAAGTGGAATTCTATTTATGATTTTGTTTTAACTAAAAAAACCTTCTCCAGCTGTTTTTTTGATAGATGGGTTTTTGAAGCACTTTGTACTATAGGGAAAGAGGAATATGCATTACTTAGAATGTTTAATAGATACAAAACAATGATTCCTGCTAGTTTTTCTACACTTTGGGAGCATTACGATAGGTGGTGGGCATCCAGAATTGATGCTTTTGATGAGGGGTCATCCCTTAATCATGGTTGGAATCCTCCGGTAATAAATCTCTCACAAACCATTGCGGGCATTAAGCCTATTGAAGCAGGTTGGAAAACATTTCAGGTGCTGCCTAAAGAAAGTTTTTTACGTACTATTAAAGTGGTTGTTCCAGCTATTATTGGTAGCATATCAGTTAATATTATTAAAACAAATAATAATTATTCACTTAAGCTTCACACCCCTAAACTCAGTAAATCGGTAGTGGGAATTCCAAAAAAATCATTTACTAAACTTCAAACCATCAGCCTCAATGGCAAGCTTATATGGGATAAACAATTTTTAAATCAAGTAAAAGACGTTCGCTTTTATGGCGAGGATGAAAATTATATTATGTTCGAAACAAATGCAGGCGACTGGCAGTTTTTAGCAAGTGGAATCGTAAATATAAATACCCCAAAATCCCCTGCTAAAAATAATGTAGCAGCAATTCCGCTTAATAAAAATAACTGGACCGCAATCGCCTCTGTTAATGATAGCGTATACCTATTTACAGATGATAAAATTCCGATACAAGTCTCGGCCAATAATGCAATTGATGGTGATCATTGGACTGGTTGGCGCGACATTACGCAAAAACAATATAAGGGTCAATGGTTTAAACTAGATATGAAACAAAAACAGCGCTTTAATAAAATTGAATTAGATAATACCTGGGCTTTATGGGATTCACCCAAAAACTATTCAGTTGAAGTTTCTAATAATGGTATCAATTGGACCAAGCCTATAGCAACTGGAGCTGGAACTTTAGGCATCACTGAAATTTCTTTTCCGACACAGTTTGCCCGATATATTAGGGTCAATCAAAATGGAACAGATAGTTTATATCATTGGTCAATTTACGAGCTAAGCGTTTTTGATATTAAATAATAAAATATAAAAAAATAATAAACGAAAATGAAAAATTTATTTCTATCTATTCTGGCTTTTTTATTGATTAGCTTTTCAGTTGCAGCTCAAGAAGCTATTCAACCAGCGTCCGCTGGATTTGATCTGGTACAAGAAACTATACCGCATGGGAAAATAGATACCATTGCTTATCATTCAACAACAGTGGATAGCAAACGCAAGGCAATCATCTATACGCCCCCAGGTTATTCAAAAAAGAAGAAATATCCTGTGTTATATCTTTTGCATGGAATTGGCGGAGATGAAAAAGAATGGTTGAATGGTGCCAATCCGCAAGTTATATTAGACAACCTATACGCTAATGGTAAAATAGAACCTATGATTGTGGTGATGCCCAATGGCCGAGCAATGAAAGATGATCGTGCGACTGGTAATATCATGGCACCAGATAAAGTGCAAGCTTTTGCAAATTTTGAACAAGATTTATTAAATGATTTAATTCCATTTATTGAAAAATCTTATGCTGTTTTAACGGATAAAGAACATCGAGCGATTGCTGGGCTTTCCATGGGCGGAGGCCAATCTTTAAATTTTGGGCTTGGTCATTTAGATAAGTTTTCCTGGATTGGTGGTTTCTCCTCTGCACCCAATACAAAAGCACCTGAAGTGTTAGTGCCTAATCCAGCTGATTCTAAAAATAAAATAAAATTACTTTTTATGTCCTGTGGTGCAAGTGATGGATTAATTTCTTTCAGTTACAGACTACATGATTATTTAAATAAAAATAATTTACCCCATATTTATTTTATTGAACCAGGGGTACATGATTTTAAAGTTTGGAAAAATGGTTTGTATATGTTTTCACAGTTACTTTTCAAAACTGTAGATGAATCGTCTTTTTCTAAATATCCAGTGGTAGGAGCACCAGCGCAAACAAATATAAGAAATGGCAATTATCCTC
The DNA here is from genome assembly GCA_947448725.1 of Bacteroidota bacterium. Taxonomy (GTDB): domain Bacteria; phylum Bacteroidota; class Bacteroidia; order Chitinophagales; family Chitinophagaceae; genus Sediminibacterium. The sequence continues at coordinate 53,110 of CANFOM010000012.1, read as the reverse complement.
AAATCCTAGCCAATCAAAAAGTAATTTTCAAAACTAAAGCACCAGATGCAAAAAAAGTTCAAGTTGATTTAGTTAAGAAATATGATATGGTCAAAGATACTGCTGGTTTTTGGACAGTTACTACAGATTCAATTAGCGAAGGCTTCCATTATTATTCCCTACTTATTGATGGGTTAGCTATTGCCGATCCGGCAAGTAAAACATTTTATGGAATGGGTCGAATGGCAAGTGGCATAGAGATACCTTTTGCAGGTGGCGGGTACTATGCATTAAGAGACGTACCTCATGGAGATATCCGAATTAAAAAATATTTTTCAAAGGAAACTAATTCATGGAGACAAATGTATATCTATACGCCCCCTGGATATGATGCCAACATTAATGAATCCTATCCAGTATTATACATTCTACACGGTGGTGGTGAAGATGAAACCGGATGGGCTACACAAGGAAAAACAGATTTGATTTTAGATAATTTAATTGCTGCAAAAAAAGCACAGCCAATGTTAGTGGTAATGCCTGATGCTAATATGGGTGCTAGTGCATTTGATGAGACGGGTTTGAAAAAATTTGAATCAGAAATCAATAATATTGTCATTCCATTTGTTGAAAAAAATTATCGAATCAAAGCAACTGCCAATAGTCGAGCATTGGCCGGCTTATCCATGGGAGGTATTCATACACTTTACACTGGAATAAAACACACGGATCAATTTTCTTATTTGGGCGTATTTAGTTCTGGATGGATTAGTCCAATGCAAAACGAAATAGCCAATAACCAATACGAATTTTTAAAAAATAATTCAAGTATGGTCAATAACAATCTAAAGCAATTTTGGATTGCTATGGGCGGTAAAGACGATATTGCTTATAAAAATTGTCAAATAATGTTAGCGAAATTTGATGATATGAAAATAAAATATACTTATAGCGAATACCCTGGGGGACATACTTGGCCTGTTTGGAGAAACAATCTTTATAATTTTGCGCAATTGCTTTTTAAATAAATTTGTAATTTTTATTAAAAAATAGAATAAATATTTAAATAATAATACCATTAGCTATGAATAGGAGAAAATACTTTACCTCGAATTTGTACAAGTTTTTATTGATGGGATGTTTGCTTTGGGGCAACTCATCTTTACAAGCACAAATCATCAAAACTGCGGGTGAACCGGCACAACTTGATATTAGGGTTGCCGGAGAAAACAGTATTCGTGTTACGCTAAAACCTATCAGTTTTAAAGATAATTTTCCTTTTAATCCTGGCGTGGCCGAACGTGTTTATCCTACCCCTGCTATAAGTTTGCGCGAGGGTAGTAAAGTAGTTAGGAAGCAAGTGGGAAAACTTCTTGTTGAAGTAAGGTTTAATCCATTAGCAGTATTGGTTAAAAATGCAAAAGGAGAAAGGGTGCAAGAAATTATTTTTGATCAAGATGGGAATATGTCTTTCCCATTGAATGATGAACCAGTATTAGGTATGGGTGAGGGTGGACCAAAGCCTGAAGTAGGCGCTAATTGGCGCAATCTTCCTATTGAATTTGATCGTCGTGGTCGCTTTCATAAAATGCAGCCACGTTGGCAGAGTGATGCTTATGGCTCTCGTAACCCTGCGGCAGTGCTAATTGGAACAGAAGGTTGGGGAATTTTTGTTGCTACTCCTTGGGTCCAAGTAGATCTTCAAAATAAAAAAAAAGGGGTATTTATTCCTTGGAAACCTACAGGTAAGGAAATTATTCCACAGACCGAAACCAACCAGGGTCTTAATCAAGGTAAAGGGCTTCCTCCTATTGATAAAATTGTTGCTGGCTTATATGATTTTTTTGTTTTTGATGCTCATGACCCTGCAAAATTTATGAAAGATTTTTCTGTGGTCACAGGGCCAGCTGCTATGCCGCCTAAATGGGCGCTGGGTTATATGCAATCTCATCGAACATTAGATAATGACACGCAAATGGTGGGCATCATTGATTCCTTCCGTGCAAAAAAAATTCCATTAGATGCAGTAATTTATTTAGGCACTGGTTTTACGCCAAAGGGTTGGAATAAAAAGCAGCCTTCTTTTGAATTCAATCCAGAAGTTTTTAAACATGATCCTAAAACGGTCATTGAAGCAATGCATGAGCGCAATGCAAAAGTTGTTGTACATATGGTTCCATGGGATAGAGATAAATTGCCAACACTTCATGGATCTATTCCTGCTAAAGCTGGGGAAATTTTAGATGATTCGCATATTAAGAACTACTGGCAACAACACGTAAATCTTTTAAATGTTGGTGTAGATGCTTTCTGGCCCGATGAAGGAGATTGGTTTAATCTTTTTGAAAGAATCAAGCGTCATCAATTATATTATCAGGGCCATCTATCTACCCATCCTACAATTCGTCCATGGAGTCTTCATAGAAATGGTTTTCCTGGTATTGCACAATGGGGTGGTTGGGTATGGTCTGGTGATACAGAGTCATCATGGAAAACATTAGAAGGTCAAGTTGCTGTAGGGATTAATTATTCTTTAAGCATAGCTCCTTTTTGGGGATCGGATATAGGAGGATTTTATGCTAACGCTGAAAAAACCGGAGAATTATATGCGCGTTGGTATCAGTTCGGAGCCTTCTGTGCCTCTTTTAGATCACATGGAAGAACTTGGATGACAACCCTTCCTTGGGGTTGGGGTTTAAAAGATATGGGACCGCGTGAGAACAATAATAGCAATACGCCTACTGCTGATGATAAAAGAAATATTCTTCAAACGGAGATGAACAATCCCACCATTGAACCTATCACCAAAAAATATACAGAACTCCATTACCAACTATTGCCTTATACTTATACTTTGGCTTGGGAAGCACGTAATACTGGAATGCCTTTAATGAGGGCTTTATGGTTGCATTATCCAAATGACCAACAAGTGAAAAACATGGGTAGCGAATACCTATGGGGTCGAGATATGTTGATTGCGCCTGTCTTTGAAAAAGGAGCTACTACTCGTGAAGTATATCTTCCAAAAGGGGATTGGTACGACTGGTGGACAAATACAAAACAAACAGGTGGGCAAACTATTAAACCTGAAGTAGATTTAAGTACCATGCCCATTTATGTTCGTGCTGGTGCCATTATTCCATTTGATCCAATTAGGCAATACACTGCAGAAGTGGTGAAAGAGCCTACTACTTTAAAAGTGTATCCTGGTGCTGATGGCCAGTTTACATTGTATGAAGATGATGGCATCAGTCAGGATTACTTAAAAGGTAAAGCTACTTGGACGCATATTACTTGGAACGATAAAGCAAAAAAACTCACTATTGAATTGGGTGCACCAAAAGGTTCCTCTAGTCAGGTTCCTGATCGTATATTTAAAGTGCAACTAATTCCTGAGGGCACTGTAAAAACAGTGCATTTTACAGGTAAGCGAATGGAAGTAATTTTATAAAATATTGTATCATCATAATAATTCGATATGAAAAAATCAATTAGGAATTTCGCATTTAGTATAGGTAGCTTATTGATACTATTTACTATCTCGGCCAATGCTCAAACTTTATCAAGCAAACAAGTAGATTCATTAGTGGAACTAACTTTAAAAACATTTGATGTGCCAGGTATTGCTGTAGGGATTATTAAGGATGGGCATTTAATTCATTCAAAAGGATACGGCATTGCCAATTTAAAAACAGGTAAAAAGGTAGATGAGTATACTTTATTTGGTATTGCTTCCAATAGTAAGTCCTATACAGCAGCAGCATTGGGCATGTTGGTAGATGAAGGAAAAATTAAATGGGACGATAAGGTTACTGACTATATTCCCGAATTTAAAATGTACAATCCCTATGTCACCGAAGAATTTACTATTCGTGATTTACTTACACATAGGAGTGGCCTTGGTTTAGGAGCAGGCGATTTAATGATGTTTCCGGATCAAAGTGATTTTACAAAAAAAGACATCATTCATAATTTAAGATACCTTAAACAAGTGTCTAGTTTTAGAACTAAATATGATTATGATAATAATTTATACATTGTTGCAGGGGAAGTGGTAGCAAAGGTTTCTGGTAGTAGCTGGGAAGATTTTATTGAAAAAAGAATAATGCAGCCACTTGGGTTTAAAAATAGTGCTGCTTCTGTAGCCCGGTTAAAAGACAATACCAATAGTATTCGACCTCATGCACCTGTTGATGGGAAAGTAGAAACGATTGATATTGATTGGAGCGAATCTGCCAACGCGGCGGGGGGTATTTGGAGTAATATTGTAGATGAGAGCAAGTGGGTGATTTTGCAAATGAATCATGGCAAATACGGAGAAGGGTTAAAGCAAACTTTATTTAGTGAAAATGTTCACGAAGAAATGTGGAGTCCTCAAACCATTATTGGAGCAACAACCATAGCGCCCTACAATACTCATTTTGCAGCCTATGGACTTGGATGGTTTTTGAGCGATGTTAAAGGATACAAACAAATAACCCATACGGGCGGATTGGCTGGAATAGTTACGCAAGTGGTAATGATACCTGAACTTAATTTAGGAATAATAGTACTTACCAATCAACAAATAGGAGCTGCTTTTAGTGCCATCAGTAATACCATTAAAGATGGTTATTTAGGCGTAAAAGGGCAGGATTGGGTAAAGTTTTTTGCCGATCGTGTAGCTAAAGGTAAAGCAGAAGCAAAAAAAATAAACGATGCAGTTGCCAATACAATTATTGAGCAAACTAAAAAAAGTGCTGGCGTTTTTAATATTGAACCATATTTGGGTAAATACATCGATCCGTGGTTTGGCGAGGTAGAGATTTCTATAAAAGACGGGAAGCCATGGTTAGTTTCTAAGAGATCGCCTAAACTAAATGGATCCTTATTCTCCTATAAAGGCAACACACTCATTGTTCGTTGGACTGACAGAAGTATGGATGCAGATGCTTTTGTGATGTTTAGCACTGATAAAGATGGCAAACCTTCTGGAATAAAAATGAATGCTATTTCTCCGCTCACTGATTTTAGCTTTGATTTTCAAGATCTTGATTTTAAGAAATTAAATTAATAAAAAAGGCCTCTATTGCTAGAGGCCTTTTTTTGGACTTGTTCAATTCATTCATCAAAGTTAAAGGATAGTAAAACTATTTTGTAGTTTCTTTAATAAACGCAACAATGTCTTTTTTGAATTGTTTGCCAGAAGCTGGATCGATATACATCATATGCCCCGCTTCATAATATTTTAATGTAAAATTATCTTGAATTCTTTTTTCTAGTCCCATGTGCTTAAATGTATATTCTGCAGCAAAAAATGGAGTTGCTAAATCATAATATCCGTTCAAGGCCAATACTTTTAAATTAGGGTTATGACTCATTGCTTCGGCTAAATCAACCGCTGTATTGGGTGTAACTGCGTCACCATTATTATTTTTATCGTGTTTCCAATCCCAATTAAAACCAGGCGTAGAATAGGCCGAAGTTTTATATGTCAATTTTTTACTCACTTTTAATTCATTGTAGTAATAATCAGAAAAAGTAGCAATATAGGGTAGGCTAATATTTGCACTTTGCGGATCATAAGAAGAACCTTCACTTAATAAATTTTGATTGATGCCTTTGTATCTTGCATCCAATCTTCCAACTGTTAAATGTTCGCTTCTTAAAAGTTCTTCGGTGAATTGAGGTTCATTGATACGTAGGTTTGCTTTTAAAACATATTCTTTACTTAATCCTGTAAGAGCAGCTACTTGAGTTGCGATAGATTCTTTTTCACTGTCAGATAAATCAGATCCTTTCATTAAGGCACTTGCATAAGCTCCAGCAGCAAATTTTCTGGCTTCCTCTGCAACAGTTCCAATTTCTTTTGGCTTATTATTTATTTTATTGTGATACCAAGCAGCTACTGCATAAGTAGGAAGATTTAAAATATAAGAAATATCATCTCCTTGTTGGAAAGTAAGCGTACGCATATCCAATACGGTAGATATTAATACAATTCCATTTACTGCAATACCTAAATTTTCTTGTAAGTAATTGGCCACGCCTGCACTACGCATGGTGCCATAGCTTTCTCCCATTAGGTATTTTGGAGAATTCCATCTATTGTTCTCGTTAATATATTGTTTAATAAAACCACTTACCGATTTGATATCGCCATCTACGCCCCAAAAATCTTTATTAGCAGCTTTGCCAATGGCTTTACTTAAACCAGTTCCTACTGGATCTATCATAACAACATCGCTTACGTCTAATATTGAAAACTGATTGTCTTCTAATTTATAAGGGGGAGGACGATTGTCATAAGGATCATTTAATACAACTCGTTTTGGCCCCATAGCGCCCATGTGCAACCACATAGAAGAGGAACCTGGACCTCCATTGTAAGAGAAAGAGACTGGTCTTTTGTCCATTTCAGATTGTCCATCTTTTGTGTAGGCTGTATAGCCATAAAAAGCAATGGGTTCATCTTGGTCATTTCTTAAAATTAGGGCACCCGCTGTGGCGGTATAATTGATGGTTTTGCCATCAATGGTAACCACATGATGTGTAACTGATTTTTCTTCTAAGGGAATTGATAATGAGTCTTTTAAGCCATTTTGTGCGCGCAAAAATGGCGAACAAAAAACAAAGCTCACTAGTAGCATGAAGACAAGTGTTATTTTTTTCATAGAATTAATTTATAGTAATAAATATACTAACTATTTTGATGGATTGTTAGAATATTATGAGAACTTACAACTGCATTTTGTTATCAATTTTGGCAACTAGGCAATAAAATATTTTTTAAAAACTAAATAAAGGCTAAATGAGAAAGTTACTTCTACTCGCCACTTTCATTGTGTTCCAATTTTCTTTTACGCCCAAAGAGATTTCTTGGGTAGCCATTGGCGATTCCATCACTTATTTGAATGAACATGCCGATGAAACAGGTAATCGCGTTACTAAGGGTTATATGACTAGGGTAGTGGAAAAATTGCCCAATATTCATTATACCAATCAAGGCCATAATGGCTGGACGGCTGTTCAAATTGCTACTCAAATTGATCAACTTGGTTTGGCAAAAGCAGATGTGTATTCTGTTTTTTTAGGAACCAATGATTGGTGGGGTGGTAAGCCACTCGGTAACTTTAGTGATTATGAAAATAATACTGGAAATTCAACTGTGCAGGGTGCCTTTAGAACCATTGTAAATAAATTGCGCAGTTTAAATGCCGATGCGAAAATTATTTTAATTACGCCAATGCAGCGGGTAGATTTTGTATACTTTAGTAATTTTAAAAACAATGCTTATGGATCTTACAAAGATAAAAATGGCCAACTGTTAGAAAAGTTTGCGGATGCCGTAGTGGCCATTGCAAAATACGAGCATTTTTCGGTGGTAGATTTATACCATGCTAAAGGGATGGATCATCAACAGCTTGTGAACTTTAAACGCCTAAAAGATCCTGCAACAGGCTTGTATAAAAATTATCCTTACCCTGATTTTATAGATATTCCTTTTAATGCTGAAAAAGATGAGTACCCTTATCCAGTGGAAGCGGTTAATATGACTTACGATGGCTTACATCCTTCAGATAAAGGAAATGAACTTATTGGGAAGCAATTGATAAAAATATTTTCTAAGTTCTAATTTTAAAATAACTTTTAAGTAGTTTAAGGCCGAAATAAAAATAGTTAATTGCTTATTTTATTTCGGCCTTTGTTTATTTTTTAGAATATTGACAATCGCTTGGTTTGGATTTGATATAGTAAGTTTTGTAATTACTAGCAGTGGGATCCATGCAACCCTCCAAGTTTAAAATTTCAATACTTTTAAATTCAACAGGGTGGCTTTCGCTTTGTAAGGAAATGGATCCCTCGGTTAATAGTTGACCTTCGGAACCATAAATAATATCTTGTCCGCTTACATTACCGCCACCAATTTGTGGCTTTTGATAAGATAGTACCATTTTATTATTAGCAAAATGTTGTACAATAGAATCACCTAATACAATTACTTCGGCAGTAACCCACTGATCTCCATGATAAGTTTCTGATGTTGAATTAATACAATGAGGCTTGAATAATTTTCCATTCATTTCGACATTGGTTCCAGGTGTACATAAATTACAAGTGGGGCGTTTGTCTTTTCCATTACCGCCAAGTAATTGTACTTCAATGGAAATAGGAAAATCCTGATCCTTGCCCATAGATTCAGGCGATTGCCCATGTATCATAATGCCACTATTTCGATAGGCCCAACCTGGTCCATCTTTTGCTTGATCGCCTATGAATCTGTATTTTAATTTGATATGGTAATAGCTGAATTTTTTATTATAAAATAAATGACCAAATTGTTCATTAAACTTATCATATTGATCATAGCTAACAGCTAGTTTACCATCAACGACTCTGAAAGTATTTTTAACATTATCGCCGGATGCGGCATACCTAATTTTGGGTGTCCATCCAGTTAAATCTTTACCATTAAACATGCTTTCCCAAGCTTCTTTGCTCGGCTTTTGTCCAATTACAGTAAGGGTGCTTAATAATAAAAAAGGCAAAATAAATTTCATAATTAGGTATTATTTATATTAATGTTAGACTACTAAAAAACTTTTAAGATTCCTCTCATGACTATATAGTGTCCCGGATAAGTACATATATAAGTATAATCACCTGGTTTTGTAGGAGCTACAAAATATATAGTATCAGATTCCTTAGGATGCAATAGTATGGTATGAAATAAAATATCCGTAGTCGTTGGGATATAATTAAATTTTTCTGCATTGAGTCCCAAGGCTAATGATTGTCTTCCCACTTTATCGGCGGTGCCAGGAAGCGTGATAACTAAATTGTGCAGCATGTCATCATTATTATTGAAAATGAGTTTTACTTTTGACCCTGCTTTTACGCTTATCGCTTCTTGATCATATTTAAGACCTGGTTTTGTACCAATTTCAAAAACTTGATCTGGGCCTTTGGTCCAACTTGCAGGTTGTCTAGTTTGATGTTTACTACTTGGTTTTAATTTATTCGATTCTGATTTGTCGTCAGAAGCTTTACTTTTTGGCATTTCCATCATCATGTGGTGATGATCCATAGTAGAAGGAAGGGCTACTTTATTATCTGCATTAATTACTAAGTTTTCTCCATCTGGGAAATTATTAAGTGTATAATATCCATAGTTATGAAGCAATGCATATTGATTTGAGGAGCGAACACCTGCTGCTCTAATTTCATGTATATAACCCAATCGCATACTATCTACTACTAGTCTTACTTTTAAATGATCTGCAGAAACTTCAATGGCTTTAATAGGGCAAGCGCCAAGATTAATAACAGGACTTCCATATTGATGATGATATTGGTAAGTGAAACTAGACAATGCCCATGAGGCTGGGTTTTTGACAGTTGTTTCATCCACAGCTTCTGTAAATTCAATTTCAAATCCATCAGGTTTTGCTTGTACGGTTCTCATTTCAAAAGGAACTTTTCCATTCCATTCTAATCTTTGTAATCCATAAAGACCACCACCTGTCGAACTCCATCCTCGAGAAGTCATTCCAACAAACATGCTTCCGTCAGATCCCCAATTCATTCTCAGAATACCAGAAGAAAATCCTTCACGGAAAGGCCATACCATTCCTTGATACACTCCTTTTATTTTTTCCAAGTAAACACGCATCAATTTACTTTGACCTTGATCACCTACAAATAGTTGGCCATAGAAAGGTCCCATCTTACCTTGATAAGGGGTGGAAATTCCTTTGTCTTCATAACTTATGATACCGGATGTTGAAATACCTAAAATGGTATGAGGAAACCATACTGATGGAGTTTTAAGTCCTGGAACTCTTTTAGCTACATCATATTTGGGTTCACTATTATCTGGAATATCGCTTACTCTTAGTTTAACTGGACTTCCTGGTTCAGCAGCCCATCTTAGTCCAGCGGTATTACCCATGAAATCTCCTTCTTCCATTTCGGTAATACTTCCCGAACCTACCCAATCTCCTTGGTTCTCTGCATAAAACATATCCCCTTTATCATTCAACGCAAATCCAGCAGGAGAACGAAGTCCGGTTAAAAATGGTTTCATGGTTCCATCAGGTTTGATCTTGATGGTCCAGCCATGCCACTTGGACAAACTAGCACCAAAACCAATCCAACCTACGTTTAAATTAACTGCCATGTCACCGTTTTTATCCAATACTGGGCCATAGGCATATTCATGATAGTTGCCAGAAAGTGGCCAAGAATAAACTGTTTTGTATTCATCCGCTATACCATCACCATCTAAATCACGTAAGCGAGTTAGTTCGGCACGTTGAGTTAGGTATAGGTCACCATTAATATAATTTAATCCAAGTACTTCATGCATTCCTTGAGCGAATAAACGATATACGGGTGGTTGACCATTCTTCATGTAAGGGTTAGATATGATCCATACTTCTCCACGACGTGTGGATACAGCTAGCTGATCATTGGACATAAATGCCATACCACCTACTTCAAGAATCACATCCGCAGGGATCTGAACTGTTTTGATGGGGTAGAAATCTTCTTCTTTTTGGATACGAGTAGTCGTGTCTTTTTTAACCTGAGCATGAAGGGTTTGAGTTTGAAGCATGCTTGTAAGCATACTCAACAAAGAAAGACTTAGAACTATAATTTTTTTATTGATTGTCATTATTCAAAGATTACGGTGTTAAAATATTTGCACTCCGATGAGTAGCACGGGTTTTAAAATTGAATAGAATAAGTTAGTGAATTTGAATTATTGGCGATAGGTACTAACATTTCTTTTCCGTGAGCAGTTTCACGAATTAAAGGCTTAATAGCATCATCAAGTTTTAAATAATAAGATTTATCATCTATGCTATAAAGGCCCATACCAACTTTTTCTATATTTTTTCCAAATGCAACTCTCGCATATAAATTTTCAGGAGCATTGGAAACATTTATTTCACGAACGATGGAATTAGCAGTGGGTGCCGATATTTTATCGGTGGCTTTGATGCCTTTAAATTCGTATTCAAAACTAGGAAAGCGATCTTTATCCAATGTATACCCCTTGTTTACTAAATCATCAAAGGCGATTGAATCAGGCCAGGCATTGGCAGGGTCGCTAATGACTGCAAGTGAAGGAGCTCCTGATAATGTAATTACACTTCCCAAAGGTTTTGCTAATTGAGGCTCGCCACGCTCATACCACATCTCAGTAACATCCATAAAATCTCCTCTCCATATTTGTAAGAGTGCGCCTTGTTTAAGGTCGTAAGAAAAATTTAAAAGATTAGGATAGCCGCCTGAAATAACATGGGTCAATTTTTTATCTCCATAATTGATAAAGCTTCTAAGTAAATAAGGTTTACCATCTGCCTTTACTAGAATCGGGTTGTCCCCAGATTTTTTTTGTTTAGGCTCAACCAAGGGTCTATATTGAATATTACGAAATGCCACATTGCCGTGATCTCCTTGTAGCATAAGTGGACCCAATGGTTTCTCTTCTACTATAGCAGAGGAGCGGGTAGGTCCAGTAACTTCTTGTTGTAATTGAACAAGTACACCGTTTAAATACACTTCTTGGAAACGTGCATTTCTAATTTTTACTCCCGCAGCATTAAACTGAGGGGCCTGAAATCTTATTTTAAGGTGTTGCCATAAGCCTGGTGCACGAGCAGCATTGTTAAGTGGGGCAATTCCCTCATATCCTTCATTCCCTTTACCACGCGCATCATCCCAACGTTGATAGATTCCACCACAGTCAGAAAATTCAGGATGCAATTTAGTCCAACTATCAAATAGTTGCACCTCATAACGAGCTTGAATATACACACCAGAGTTAGATTCTTTTGCCATCATAAAATCTAGCTCCAATTCAAAATCTCCAAATTCTTCTTTGGTGAGGATGTCTTTATTGTCTTTTGGATTGAGTACGTCTACCAGAACCCCTGTTCCTGCGATGGCTTTCATGGATCCTTTTGTATTAGGATTCGCAATTGCATCAGAACCGATTGACCAGTTGGTACCCGATGCGCGAAACGCATCTAAGTTGTTGAGGGAAATAGCAGTTCCCTGCTGATTTTGTGCCGAAATAGCCAACGCATTGGCTGCTATCAGGCATGCACAAAGAATGCCTCTTTTAAATACAATCATCTTAAATCTTTTATTTTTTTAATATTATTAGAAAGAAGTCCAAAATTTGGTATTGGAAGATAAAACTATTTTTTATTAGGATTTCAAATTTTATTTGAATTTGGGCATTATTTATAGGGTATTGGCTAGCTACTGCCTAATCCAATGCCTTAGCGGCTTAGTAGTAAGCTTAAAGCGCCTCTTTTCTTATAACAAACAAGTCGAGTAAGCGCTCTTTTTCAAGGGTGTTTTCGGCGGTTAGGAAGCCTGTTTTTAGCAAAACATTTTGAGATGCTTTATTGGCAGCGTCTGTGATGGCAAATAATTCATTTTTAGAAGTGTTTTCAAAAAAATACCCAACACCTTGTTGAACTAATTCCTGCGCAATTCCTTGTCCCCAAAAGGCAGGAAGCAATGCAAAGCCAATATGATAATTTAAATTATCCGAAAGGTATAAAAAGGAAAAAATGCCTACCAATAAACTTGATTTTTTTTCAATAACCATATACCTGCCAATAATAGAATCGTCTTGATAAAGTTGAATATTCTCAGTTAAGAATATTGCACACTCTTGTTTGTTTTTTACTGGGCGAATAAACTTCATCACATCTGGATGGCTATTGATGAGATAAAAATCCTCATTGTCGGCCGTTGTAAAACGCCTTACTATATACCTTTCTGTTTCAAATAAGATCATATACAAATTTCAATTAAACAAATCGTTCATTGGGTTTGCAGGAAGCATTGCAACTCAAACTTGAAATTAGTTTATTTTAATAATCTTTTTGTTGAAATAGTTGATATAATATGGTGCCATTAATATATTTTTTTATTAAATTTAGCTACCAATAAACAAAAGCATATGAACAAAGTGCCTGAGGCTATAGCCAAGTGGATGAACGAGAGCTACTCGCTTTCTGAAAAAGACATTAATTTTTACAGGAATAATGGCTTCATTAAATTAAAAAATGTTTTTAATCAAGAAGAGATTGACTTTTTAAATGTGGTTATCACTAGCGAAGTAAATGCACTTAATAAACAAGTGCTTTCCATGGAGCAAAGAGATACCTATGGCAAAGCTTTTTTACAGATAATGAATATTTGGAAGAATTCTGAAATAGTAAAAGAAATTGTATTTGGAAAAAAATTAGCAAAAATTGCTACTGAATTAATGGAGGTAGATGGCGTTCGTCTTTACCATGATCAAGCTTTATATAAAGAACCAAGTGGTGGGCATACTCCTTGGCATGCCGATCAGTATTATTGGCCATTAGCCTCCGATAAAACGGTTACTGCATGGATACCATTGCAAATTACGCCATTGGCATGGGGGCCATTGGAATACAGCGCCGGAAGTGATCAATTGCTAGATGGTAGAGATAAAGAAATAAGTGATGAGAGCCAACAATTTTTAGAAAACGCTTTAAAAACAAAAGGGTTTTCACATATCATAGAACCCTTTGATTTAGGAGAGGTAAGCTTTCATAAAGGCTGGCTGTATCACAGAGCAGGTCCCAATAAAAGCAATGAAATGCGAAAAGTGATGACCATTATTTACATGGACAAGGATATGAAATTAAAAGCGCCTGAAAATAAAAATCAACAAAACGATTGGGATACCTGGTGCCCAGGTGCTATCATTGGAGAAACAGTTAATTCCCCATTGAATCCTATTCTATATCAAGGAAGTAATTAAACTTCTATGAACTATTCAAAGCTTCGATACTGGTGTTTTGTTTTTTGTTTGATGCCTGTTGTTATTTTTGCTCAAAATAATAGGCCGAATATTATTTTTATACTTACAGATGATCAACGTTGGAATGCATTAGGCGTAGCTGGCAATAATAGGATCATCACGCCGCAAATGGATGCATTGGCTAAAGCAGGAACTTATTTTAAAAATGCATTTTCAACTACACCCATATGCGCTGCCAGCAGGGCTTCCATATTAACTGGCTTGTATGAACGCACACATGGCTATACTTTTCAACAACCAAGATTACAACAACCTTATGCCGAAATCATGTATCCTAAAATATTAAAGGACAATGGGTATTATGTTGGCTTTTTTGGAAAATTAGGGGTAACGATGGATACGCCCAGTCAGTATTTTAATAAGAGTGATTTCTATGATCGGGGAGAGTCACCCAATAGAGCAGGTTATTTTTATAAAAAAATAGGAAATGATAGTGTGCATCTTACCAGGTACTCGGGTTATCAAGCTTTGGAATTTATAAAGTCTGCGCCATCGGATCAACCTTTTTGTCTTTCTGTATCTTTTAGTGCCCCCCATGGCCATGATGAATCATTAGAGCAATATTATTGGCAACAAAAATCCGATAGTCTTTATAAGAACATAACTATACCTGCTCCTATTATGGGAGACTCGATTTATTTTAACCAATTGCCTAAAGAGGTAAGAGAGGGTTTTAATAGAACTAGATGGAAGTGGAGATTTGACAATCCTGAGAAATATCAAAATATGGTAAAGGGTTATTATCGAATGATCACTGAGATTGATGACGAAATTGGGCTTATTAGAAAACAAATAAAGGAAAAAGGAATCGAAGACAATACAATTATTATTGTAATGAGTGATAATGGTTATTTCTTAGGAGATCGTCAACTAGCAGATAAATGGTTGATGTATGATGTTTCCATTCGAATACCCTTAATTATTTACGATCCAAGAATTCATCGGCCAGCCACCATTGATGCTATGGCCCTTAATATTGATATTAGTAAAACCATTTTGGGATTAGCAGGTATACCAGCTCCCAAAAATTATCAAGGAATTAATCTAATGCCCTATTTAAAAAATGGAAATATTACTGCTTCCAGAGATTCTATCTTAATAGAACATTTATGGAAATTGCCCGCTATTCCTTCCAGCGAAGGAATTCGAACTAACGAGTGGAAGTATTTTCATTATAAGTATATTAAAGCGCCAGAAGAACTTTATAACTTAAAGAAAGATCCATTGGAAAAGCATAACCTTGCAAGGCTGCCTAAGTATGCTAAAATACTTTCAAATTTGAGAAATAAGTTATACGAGACCATATTGAAATACGAGTCCGAAAAACTCTGCCCCGACAATAAACCTATTGTGAATCAGTAAGATAGGTTAAGGCCGGTCCCACTACTTTCTTTTAAAGGAGTTTAAATTTTACACTTTAGCTAGACTATTTTCAATATATTTAATGCTCAAAATATTTGAATACTTTAATTGGTAAATCTTATTAAAAATAAATCCTATGAATTGGTCGTTAAAAAAAATTGTTTCGCTTTTTACGTTCCTTGTAATTTCTGCTCAGTTATTTGCTCAATCGCCTAAACGTCTTGAGCTTTTATTTCTAGGGCATACAAGCAAACATCATAATTCTGATGTGTTGGCTAGTTTATTAGCAAAACAGTATTTTAAAAAAGGAATTAATATCACTTATACTACAGATATAAATGACTTAAACGAAAAAACTTTGAAGCCTTATGACGGCTTAATTCTTTATGCCAACTACGATACCATTAGCAAGGAGCATGCAACAGCTTTGTTGGATTTTGTAAAAAATGGAAAAGGGTTTATACCATTGCATTGCGGTTCGTATTGTTTTAGAAATTCACCTGAAGTGGTTGAAATGATTGGAGGTCAATTTCAAAAACATGGAATAGATTCTTTCCCTTCTATTTTTAAAGATAACACTAACCCGTTATTGAAAAATGTACTTCCCTTTTTTACTAAAGATGAAACTTATATTCATACCCTTTTAAGTCCTAATATTAACGTGATTACTGAGCGCAAGGAAGGGGACAGAAACGAACCTTATACTTGGACACAAAATATTGGAAAAGGAAGAGTGTTTTATACTGCTTATGGCCACGATGATATTACTTTTAACAATCCTCAATTTTTACAATTGGTGGAGAATGGAATTTTATGGGCAGTCAATGATCAAGCATTAGCCAACTTAGCAGCTTTTAAAATTGCTGAGCCTACTTATACGGATGCAATCATTCCTAATTATGAGAAGCGTGATCCAGCTCCTAAATATCAAGGGGCTTTAAATCCAGTAGAATCTCAATCACTTATTCAAGTACCTGTAGGTTTTGATTTAAAACTTTTTGCTTCTGAACCTATGATCATCAATCCTATCTATATTAATTGGGATGAGAAAGGTCGTTTATGGGCAATTGAAACAGTTGATTATCCAAATGAAGTGAGAGAAAATAAAGAAGGAGGGCAAGATAAAATTATTATTTTAGAAGATACAGACAACGATGGCAAAGCCGATAAATCGACTGTTTTTGCAGATAAATTAAATATCCCTACTAGTTTCACTTTTTCAGATGGGGGTATTGTTGTAGCACAAATGCCTTACTTTTTATTTTTAAAAGATATCAATGGCGATGACAAAGCAGATATCAAAGATACCATCTTAACAGGTTGGGGCATTACTGATACCCATGCAGGACCTTCTAATTTAAGGTATGGATTAGATAATAAAATTTGGGGCACCGTAGGTTATTCTGGATATTTAAATGTCAAAGGAAAAGATACCACCACATTTAGTATGGGTATCTATAGCTTCAAACCCAATACAAAAAAAGTAAATGATATAGAATTTTTAGGAGGTACTACCAATAATACTTGGGGACTAGGTTTCTCGGAGGAATTTGATGTTTTTGCTTCCACTGCTAATAATACGCATAGTGTATTTTTTGGTATTCCAAAGAGAGTATTAAAAAAGGTATACCCAGAAAAATCGGGCACTGAAAAAATTGATGCGCATTATGCAATGCATGTGGTTACAAAAAATTTAAGACAGGTAGATGTATTTGGTGGTTTTACAGCAGCAGCTGGACAAAGTATTTACACTGCTAGAAATTATCCATCTGATTTTTGGAATAAAGTGGCTATGGTAGCTGAGCCTACCGGAAGATTGATACATAAAAATTATATTGAGCAAGTAGGTTCTGGTTTTAAAGAAAAAGGAGATGGTTGGAATTTAGTGGCCAGTGCGGATGAATGGTTTGCTCCTATTCAATCAGAAGTGGGTCCTGACGGGAATGTTTGGATCACGGATTGGTATGATTTTATCATACAACACAACCCAACACCTAAAGGTTTTGAAAATGGCAAGGGTAATGCACATATCAACCCATTAAGAGATCATGAGCGCGGTCGTATTTATCGCTTAGTGTATAAGGATGGCCCGGTGAATGCACCCATCAGTCTAGATAAAAATGATAAAGCGGGCTTATTAAAAGCCTTATCCAATAATAATATGTTTTGGAGAACCACTGCACAAAGATTATTGGTTGAAAATAAAGACATATCTGTTGCACCAGCATTAATTAAAATAATCAATACAAGTAATGTGGATGCTGCTGGTGTTAATGCACCTGCGATTCATGCATTATGGACTTTACATGGTTTAGGCTTATTAAAAAATAATGCAAGTGCTATTGCAGCGGCAACTAAAGCATTAAGCAATCCATCTGGTGGCGTTCGTAAAGCGGCAGTGGAAGTAACTAAGGCATTACCCACTGCATTAAAAGCATATCAAAATGCAAAGGTGTTTGAAGATGCAGATTATAGAGTGCGTTTAGCAGCAGTCATTGCGATTGCCGATATGAAGCCATCTGCTGAAGCTTATGCTATTTTGGATAAGATGTTAAAAGTGAAAGAAAACGCCGACGATAAATGGATTAATATGGCTTTGAGATCGGCAAGAGGCACGCATTTAAAAATGAGTAAAGAAAAAAATGTAGTGGCTACTATCATTGATCAAACAGTAAATATTTCAGTAATTAAAAACGAAATGAAATATGATGTCACAGAGTTTACTGTTAAAGCAGGCACCACAGTAAAGATAAATTTTATCAATATTGATTACATGCAACACAACTTATTAATTTTAAGACCAGGTTCAAAGGAAAGAGTTGGTGCTGCTGCAGATAAAATTGCGATGGATCCAAGAGGTGCTGAATTAAATTATACACCAAAGATGGGGGAGGTTTTATATGCTACTCCGTTAGTGAATCCTCAAAAAACATATACAATGGTTATTAATGTACCAGATAATGTTGGAGACTTTCCTTATATATGTTCTTTTCCAGGTCATTGGCGTAATATGAATGGTGTCATGAAAGTGGTTGCTAAATAATATTTCATGTCAGGAAAATATAAATTAGGGGTAAGTAGTTGGTTATTTGTTTCGCCATTTACTACACAAAGTATTGAGCCTATTTTTGAAAAAGTGGCACAATTGGGATATGATGCAATAGAAATTGCTGTGGAAGACCCCCAGCAAATTGATGCTGAAAAAGTAGCAAATGCTTTACGCAAGTATAATTTAACAGCGGTGGTATGTGGCGCTTTTGGTACCTCGAGAGATTTAACCAGTAATGACCCAGCCATTCATCAAGAGTGCTTTGATTATATTGAAGCCTGTTTAAAATTGTGTAATCAATGGGATACCAATTTTTTGGCTGGTCCTATGTATTCGGCAGTGGGTAAGCGTAGAATGTTATCGCCCGTTGATAGAAAAAAAGAGTGGGACTTGGCAGTAAAAAATGTGCGCATCGCTTGTGAGATGGCAGCGCAACATCATTGCCAATTGGCGATTGAGCCCATTAACCGTTTCGAATCTGATTTAGTAAACAGTGCTGCAGATGTTTGCCAACTGGTTAAAGAAATCAATCATCCAGCTGCAAAAATTAGTTTAGATAGCTTTCATATGAATATTGAGGAAAAAAATCCGCTGGAGGCTATTTTGCAAGCAGGTGACAACTTAATTCATATGCAAATTTCCGAAAATCACAGAGGAATACCTGGTACGGGTATAACGCCTTGGAACGATTACGCAACTGGGCTTAATAAAATAAATTATCAAGGGATGATTAGTTTAGAAAGTTTCACGCCCATGAATCAACAATTAGCGGAAGCGGTTTGTATTTGGAAACCACTAGCAGCTAGCCAAGAAATATTTGCTCAACAAGGATTGGATTTTATGAAAAAAACATTTAAATAAAAAGTATGAAAAAAATGAATATCGCTATTGTAGGATTAGGCTTTGGTGCTGAATTTATTCCTATTTACCAAAAACATCCATTGGCTAATATGTATGCCATATGTCAAAGAGATGAAGCCAAGTTAAAGGCTATTGGAGATGCGTTTAATATTGAAAAAAGATTTTCGGATTATGATGAACTATTAAAAGACCCTGCCATTGACGCAGTGCACATCAATACACCCATTCAAAGTCATGCCGAACAAACTATTAAAGCCTTGAATGCTGGAAAGCATGTGGCTTGTACAGTTCCAATGGCAACTACGGTGGAAGAGTGTAGGTTAATTGTGGAAGCTGCTCAAAAAAGTGGCAAAACCTATATGATGATGGAGACGGTGGTGTTTAGTCGTGAATATTTATTTGTAAAAGAATTATTTACCAAAGGAGACTTAGGTAAAATACAATTTATCCGTGCTTCCCATCAACAAGAAATGGCAGGATGGCCAGGCTATTGGGAAGGCTTGCCTCCAATGCATTATGCCACCCATTGCGTGGGTCCTATTGTTGGATTAATTGGCAAAGAAGCCAGCTCTGTTTCCTGTGTGGGATCGGGCCGAATTGATGAAAACTTAATTTCAAAATACAATTCTCCATTTGCTGTAGAAAGTTGTCATATACAATTTAGAAATTCTGATATTGCTGGAGAAGTAACGCGTTCTCTTTTTAACACCGCTCGACAATACAGAGAAAGCTTTGATGTGTATGGCTCTAAAAAAAGTTTTGAGTGGGCTCAGGTGGAACACGAACAACCTGTAATACATGTTGGCGAAATACCCGAACGTGTTGCTGTTCCCGACTATGCTCATTTATTACCTAAAGAAATTCAATCCTTTACCACTAAGGGAGTATATGACGAGGATAGCAATCAACATTTATCCTTTATTCAAGGTTCGGGTCATGGCGGTTCTCATCCACATTTAGTGAACGAGTTTTTAAATGCTTTAAATGAAAATAGAG
Source organism: Bacteroidota bacterium (assembly GCA_947448725.1). Lineage (GTDB taxonomy): Bacteria > Bacteroidota > Bacteroidia > Chitinophagales > Chitinophagaceae > Sediminibacterium. Next base: position 33,002 of record CANFOM010000012.1, on the reverse strand, counting down.
CACCTTTCCCTAATGCCAAACAATCTGCTAATATTACTTGTGTAGGAATACTTGCTCATGAATCGGCCATGCAAGGCGGTATTAAAATAGACCTACCTGATTTTACTTTTTAAATAATTTATATTTATTTTAATTAGTCAGTTTAAATTTATCTTATGAAAAGAGTACTTATTTTAACCCTTATTCTAGCATCCACTATTTATTGTACAACCAAACAAGCAGAGGCAACTCCTTCTGAGCAAGTGGTTACTATAGATCCAAGTAAAACTTATCAAACTATAGAAGGATGGGGAAGTTCCTTATGCTGGTGGGCTGGGCAAGTGGGTGCCTGGGATCAAACAAAAGTGAATACCATTATTGATTTGTTTACCAATCCGGATAAATTGAATATGAACATCTTCCGTTATAATATTGGTGGAGGAGATGATCCTGCACATGCCAATGGACATATGACTAGCGGAAAAGGGAAGCGTGCCGAAATGGAAGGTTTTAAAGCTTCTGCAACAGCCCCTTACAATTGGGATGCAGACAAAGCACAAAGAAATATTTTATTAAAAATAAAAGACGCTCGTTCCGATGCCATCTTCGAGGCCTTCTCAAATTCTCCCCCTTATTGGATGACCATTAGTGGTTGTTCTGCTGGTGCAGGTGCGGACAGAAACACTAAAGAAAACTTAGATCCTAAAAACTACTTAGCTTTTTCAAATTATTTAGTAGACGTTTGTAAACACTATTATGATAATTATGGTGTAAAATTTAGAACCCTAGAACCTTTCAATGAATCCTTTTCACAATATTGGTATTATGAAGGGTCACAGGAAGGTTGTCACTTTGAGCCGCAGTCTCAAATGAATGTTATCAATACTTTATATCCAGTATTAAAAAATTCAAACCTGTCTACGCAATTAGCTGTTTCAGATGAAACTAATTTAAATCAGTTTTTGACAGTGATGAATATTTATAAAGCTGACAATAAAATTTTCGATAAAGTCATTAATTTAAATACCCATACCTATGCGGGCACAAATGAAGAGAGGGTAAATGTAGCTAAATTGGTGGCTGAAGTTGGAAAACCACTTTGGGTTTCAGAATCAGGTCCTGATGGCGGTATTGCATTACAAAGCAGTCTTTTATTTACTCAAAAGATTTTCAACGATCTGCGTTATATGAAACCCTCTGCTTGGATAGACTGGCAATTAATGGAAGAAGGGAATAAAGAGTGGGGCTTGTTGATATGCGATTTTAAAGGCCAAACTTATGAAATATTAAAAAATTATTATGTAAGAATGCAGCTTACCCGATTTTTTAAGCGTGGGTATACTATGATTGAAACTGGGAACGATCAAGTGTTGGCGGCTTTAGATCCTTTGAAGAATGAATTAGTAATTGCGTTACTTAATACCTCAGACACGGATAAGCCTATAAAAATTGACTTGAGTAAGTTTACTCAATCCACTTTTACCCCAGTATTATACCGCACTTCACCTTCGGAGGATTGTAAAAAAATAGAGGCCAGTATGGTTAAGGATCATCAATTGAGCTATTCAATTTCGAAACAGTCCTTGAGTACTTTTGTAATAAAATTAGGAAGCTAAAACTTATCTTCTAATTAAAAAAAGGGACTAACCATTTAAGTTAGTCCCTTTTTTATGCTATTAAAAATAGTAAGAGTTAATAGTAATCTTATCGCTACTATTTTGCAGGATCTGCATTCCAAATATCAGCAATACATTTCCAAGAACCGTCGGATTGTTTTTTCCAGGTTTCGCAGAATTTCCCAGTTTCAAGAGCATCTTTTCCTGTTGCATCTTTAAATTTAAATTGATACGCGCCAGTACTGTAACCAAGTTCTCCCGAACTAGCCACTTCCGTTTTGGTTGCTTGAAACCTCATATTTGCACCAGGAGTGGCAAACATATTTTTTATAGAAACGGCTCTAGAGGCTTTGTCTAAACAAACTTTCTCACCGGGCGGCATCATAATGGCATCATCGGTATAAAAACTTAACCAACCATCTGCAGAGTTTAGTGCTGACACACTATCCCATGCATTATCGGCTTTTAGGATAGCAGCAATAGACGCTAAGGAATCCAAGTTTACAGTTGATTTCGTATTTCCAATATTATTGGTTTGATTATTACAAGCAGTTAAGTAAATAACTACAAAAAACAGCGATAGGAAAAATTTATTCATATTTTATTTATTAATTGTTTCGATTTCTAATACATCGTTTGTAAGAGTTCCAGTAATAGTTACTTCATCGCCGATGAAACTATCTACTTTTTTAGGGTTGCTAATTTTATAAACTTTATCACCAATTACAAAAACAGGTTTAGCACCACCTTTGATACAGCTCTTGGCGCAATCTGCGTGTCCTTTATTATTGCCTTTTTTTCCGCAATCATCATCACCAATAAATCCAGTCCATTTTCCTTTGTCCATAGAATGAGCAGCGGTAAAAGATAAAACCACTACAAACAGCATTAGATACTTTTTCATTTTTTTATTTTTGTTGTATTTAAATTTAATAGTTTTTCCAATAATATCATAAAAATTCTGCTATCAGCTCCTTGCAATATTTATCAATATGTTTTGGTTAGCCCACATAATCTTAATAATCAATTAGTTATCTTCCTTAAATCGTTGAAATAGGGTACTCTTAGAAGCATTTTTGATTCTAGCTTTTCGTTATTAACACTTTATATTTTAGTAATATATCATTATCAAAAACTTTCGTTTCTAACAAAGATAATTTCATTAACTCATCCATTTTTTGTACTTGATTTGAACTATATGCATTGAGCGCGCTACTATCCGTATTGATACTAGGGCAAATAAACATAAATACTTCATCTACTATTTTTTCTTGAATCATGGAAGCGTTTAAGACACCACCTCCTTCAATAAGCACTTCACAAATATTTTTGCTTAAAAGCTGGCTACTTAATTGAGTTAAGTCGATTTTTTTATTACGCATATCCACTTTGATAAGTTCAACATCGGTTCTTAATTTACCCTCAAAGGATTTATCAGTTACTAAGTAAATTTTTGAATTTATTCTTTTGTAAAAAATAGGGAGCTGTTCATTTTCTTTTTTTAATAAATCTAAATGCTTATCAATTACAATTAAATTTAACTCAGTAGGTGCTGTACCTTCCAATCTTATGTTCATGGAAGCATTGTCATTCATAATTGTTTTAGCAGTTGTTAAAATTGCATCCACCCTCGCTCTTAAAAATTCGTGTACATAGGCCCTGCTTTTAGCATTAGAAATCCATTTACTATTCCCAAATCTATCTGCTATTTGACCGTTGATGGTAGTTGCAGATTTTAAAATATATTTAGGTCTTTTTTTTATTTGATTGATATTAAATACATTATTTAATTCAACTATTTCAGGGGTGATAATGGTTTCAACAATTACCCCATGATCAAATAATTTTTTGGCTCCTGAAACTAATGGATTCGGATCCAAAGAACCTATCACTACTTTTTTAATTTTATGTTGAATAATTAAATCAGTACAAGCGGGTGTTTTTCCAATATGTGAACAGGGTTCCAAAGTAACGTATAAAGTAGCTTCAGATAAGTCCAGGTTCTTTAACAATGCAGCTTGGATGGCAAATACTTCTGCATGGGCTTCTCCTGCTTTTTGATGGTAGCCTTCCCCTATAATTTCACCATCTTGAGACACCACAATAGCGCCCACAAATGGGTTGGGTCTAATCTGTTTAAGATTTGCGCCTTTCGCTAGTAAAAAAGCTTTATGTAAATAGTCCCTTGAAGTCATTTAGATTATCTTTGCAGCTCAAATTTACCAAGAAATACGCAAATGTTTACAGGAATTGTATCAAACGGAATCATCGCGGATATTATACCGAATGAACAAGGTTGGGAATTAATTATTGAAGCTTCAAAATTTGTTTCCAAAGTAAATATTGGAGACAGCGTTGCTATAGATGGTGCTTGCTTATCAGTGACTAAAATAGAGGGGCCTAATTTGTTTTTTTATGTCTCCACTGAAAGTATTGATAAAACAATTATAAAGTATTATAAAAAAGGTGCCAAAATAAATATTGAATTACCCATGCAGCCCACAGGTTATTTGGGAGGTCATTATGTGTTAGGTCATGTAGATACTACTGCTGTAGTTGCTAAAATTATACCAGGTGAAAAAGCATGGTTTTTCACTATTCAAGTACCTGAATATTTTTCGAAATATTTAGTGTATAAAGGTTCGGTGGCCATTAATGGAGTGAGCTTAACCATTAATGATGTTATTGAAAACGACATTGAATTATGTATCATCCCTGTAACCATAGAAAAAACAAATATGTCTTTATTGAAAATAAAGGACTTAGTGAATATAGAGTTTGACATATTGGCTAAATACACTGAAAAATTATTAAATAAAAGAGCGCTATAAAATGTTTAATACAATTGAGGATGCTTTATTGGCATTTAAAAATGGGAATCCAATTTTAGTAGTGGATGATGAGTCTAGAGAAAACGAAGGGGATATCGTTTTTCCTGCCGATGCGGCCACCCAAGAAAAAATAAATCTTTGTGCAACGAATGCTAAAGGATTGGTATGTATTGCTATTGACGCTAAAATTGCCAATCGATTAAATTTATCTCCAGTACCATCGAATCAATTGGATCCTTTTCATACTGCCTTCTATGATTCCATTGATGCTAGTGCTGCATTTGGTATTACCACAGGTATCTCAGCAAAAGAACGCGCTATTAGCGCTGCTCAAATTGCAAATCCCAATAGCCATCCGAATGATTTTATAAAACCGGGACATTTATTTCCAGTGGTATCAAAGGTAAATGGAGTATTGGCCAGACAAGGCCATACCGAAGCTGCAGTGGATTTGTGTAAGTTAACTGGGCATGAACCGGCTGCCATAATTTGTGAAGTAATGGATGAAGAAGGTAATATGATGAGGAGAGAGGGCCTTTTTAAATTTGCTGAAAAATTAGAACTTAAAGTAATTACTATACAGCAAATAATTGATTATCGAAATCAAACAGAAAATCATTTGCTTTTTGTTTCAAAATCCTCATTGCCCACTTCATTTGGCAATTTTGATATTGAAGTTTTCGAAAATTATTTAACAGGCAAAGAACAGGTATTAATTGCAATGCGCACCAGTCAAAACAAACCTATTGTTAGAATTCACAGCGAATGTTTAACAGGAGATGTTTTTGGAAGTTTAAGATGCGATTGTCAACAACAATTGCATAACTCCTTGGCCTTGATTGCAAAAAATGGGCATGGCTATATCGTTTATTTAAGAGGACATGAAGGAAGAGGTATTGGTATTGGCAATAAAATTGCTGCCTACTCATTACAAGAACAAGGGCATAATACCTATGAAGCCAATGAAAAATTAGGCTTGCCTAAGGATAACAGAAATTATTTTGATGCTATTTGGATGTTAAAGGCTTCTGGCATAAACAATTTTAGTTTAGTGAGCAATAACCCTGAAAAAGTAAAGGCGCTCAAAAAAGCAAATTTTAATTTTGATGTTTTACAAGTGGCTGTTACCTCCACCGAACAAAATCAACAATACCTTTCTGATAAAATACAATTCGGACACCACACTTTAAAATTCAATTAAAATAATAAATCATGATAGCAATTATAAAAGCTCAATTCAATCCAGAAATCACCGATTTATTAGAAAAAGGCTGTATTGATTATTTGAAACAAGTAAAGAGTCCATTTACTTTATTTGAATGTCCTGGCGCGGTGGAAACCGTTGTGTATGCCAATAAATTAATAAGTACAGGAAAGTATAAATCTATCATTGTAATTGGCGCTATCATCAAAGGCGATACGGATCATTATGAATATGTTTGTCAATATGTGACCAATGGTATAAGCCAATTATCTGCATTACATACCACACCAATTATATTTGGGATACTTACCACGCAAACCGAAGAATTGGCTTACGAAAGAGCCGCCATTGACAGAATGAACAAAGGAAAAGAATTTGGCGAAACGGCCATTTTTATGATGAAAGCTTTTGAGGGCTTGTAGTTTATTTCTTTTCTTTTTTATAATGTGCTTTTCTAATTTCATCCTCGTCATCCATATCAGGCCCTTTTTCAACTTTTCGCCAATCTATGTCTCGATTATAACGTTTCATTGCATTGGTTGTATTGAATATTTCTTTGGAAGGAAAAACTAAGCTATAGGGCTTATAATTTGGTTTGTCTGTAAAAAAATCATCCAATAAACTTGCTGTGGCATCATACTGATTTACATAGGGCACATCTAAAATATTATAAATCACTTTAAGTATTGAACCAAAATTTGCATGAGTCTTAGACGTGTAATTTCTCTTTACATAAGGGCCTGCCAGCATTAAGATACTTCTATGCGCATCTATATGATCAACTCCACCTTGAGGGTCATCTTCGGTAATAATTACCAACATATTTTTCCAGTAAGGTGTTCTAGATAAGAAATGCAAAATCCTACCTACCGCTAAATCATTGTCTGCTACATAGGATTCATGGTAGGGATATCCGAATTTAGGTCTTGGATCTGCCGTATGGTCATTGGGCACTTGCATGGTAATTAGATGAGGTATTTCCTTATGCTTGCTTAACCAAAGTTTTGTAAACTCGGATTCAAATTGCTCCATTCTAAATTGATCTGGAATATTACAATTAAAACCTGCATAATTATGACTCGTATTTTTCCATAATGCTTTTTGCATAGGAACCATTACAGCATGTGCGCCACCTGTAGCAGTATCATTCCATTCTTCTCTATTATGTGCCGTTTCATTGGCTTCTCCAAAATTATAAAAGGGTACTTTTTTTCTTTCAAGGGCCTCCCATAAACCACCTCTTTCTGCATAATCTTCTGGATCGATACTGCCTGTAGTGCCAGGGAATCTTCTACCTGAAGCTTTTGAAAATATTTTTGCAGATTTACTTACACTTGAATTAGTCTCTACCCATTCATTCGGTATCACACCCATCATCCAGTGGTGTCCGTGTATGGAGGCATCGCCGTCGCAATAAAAATTATCTGAAAAAGCAAATTCTTGTGCCAATTTTGCATGATTGGGAGTAATATCATATCCTACGGCACTTTTACTTTGAAAGCCCATTCTTACATGATTTCCAAACCTTGCTATACTAGAATCACCTCTGCCTGTTTTTAATTGACCTAACACTTCGTCATAAGTTCTATTTTCTTTAGTGATGTAAACAATATATTTTATAGGGCTTTTACGAATGCCTGCTTTGATAGGTAATGGATTTTTTATATCATCCAATTTGGTTATTGTTTTATAGGTATTGTTTAAAGTTGTAGTTGTATAGACTTTTAATTCCTCCAATGTAGGTACTTGAATTTTTTGGAAAGTACCTAATTGAATGTCTCCAATATAGGTACCTTGATCAGGTTTTTTAAATCCTATTCCTCCATTAGGCCCTGCGCCATAACCTCTACAAGAGATAACGTACATATCTTTTTCATCGCTACTTAATTTTATTTTTGATGTACCCCAACCACTTGGAATAAATCCAATGGTTTTTCTTTTTTCAAGATCAATTACCGCCACTGCGTTAAAGCCTAATAATGCCACATACAATGTTTTTTCATCCTTCGCCATGGCAATGCCAAATGGGAGGTATCCTCTATAATGATCTATAGCGTCATTTAATTTGATAGGAATGCTGCCTATTATTTTATGATTTTTATAGTCAATGATTGAAATATTGTCATTGGTGGCATTGGATACATAAGCAAAATTATTTCCAATAGCAATCGAATTTGGACTTGCTCCTCCCACTACTTCAGCGCCTTCGATCATCTCTCCAATTTGATAACCCGTTTTAAACTTATCAATAACTTTGTTTGTATTTAAGTCAATGCTAAATACACTCATGGCATCTGGAGATAAAGGGTCACCTACCCCAGGGACAAATCTGCCATTGTAAGTTGTTCCTTGAATAGATTCTTTGGTATTGTTGCCATAGGGGTGCCAAGGCAATAATAGTGTATCATAATTTTCTTTGGTGAGGTCTGGTAGCACAGGATAATCGTACATTCCTACATTGGCCACCAAAACGAATTCCTTGTTTGGACTTAAGGCCAAATTAAAAGGTTGACGTCCAGTTTTAATAGATGCTTTTATTTTTTTTGTTGTAAGATCAATTCTTACCAATCTAAAATTACCTCTATCTAAAACCAATAATTCATTTTCTTTTTCATTGTAAATGATATCGGAAGTAAAGCTATCATCAAATGCTTCTCCATTAATAGTTCCATTTAATGAAATAGAATCTATTTTTTTATATTGTTTAATATCATAAACAATTACTGCACCCGCATCCCCAGCACTTAAATACACTAAATCATTATTGGTTCCAGCAAAAGTGATTCCCAAAAAAGACCCTTTTTTTAAAATAGTGTCAATTTTTTTATCATAACTAGGAACTCGAACGGCTTTTAAATTATCATTGTTTATAATTGTAATTACACCATCATGCAAGGTAACTGTTTTGGTTCCATCTGGCGAAACGGCCATTCCAAAAGGGTCATGTGTAATTTGAATAGTAGAGCCTGCTGGCTTAATATATCTCCCACTTGGCAATACAGTGTGATTATTTTTATCGATGGTAGTATACTCTTGGTCACCTGGAACAGATAAGTAATTATAACTTTTTTGAGCAACTAAATAATTGGATACTAAAATTAATTGGAATAATGTAAATAAGATCTTCATTGAATTAAATTGAATTGTCCCACAAATTAAATATTCAATTGATTTTTCAATGTGAACATATTATTAAGCATTTGCCTATTTGTTACCAAATCGTAAACCAATTGTTACCAGAATATTAAGCAATGTTATAAAACTAAATGTTAAAGCGAACATAATAATTTGTTAACACTAGTGTTTAATTTTTAAAAAATATATGCTTTTATCTTGTGCCTTCAAAACTGAAAAAATATATTTATGATTCAAGAAAAAATCAAATTATTAAAATACCTGATGATGCCGCTAGCACTTATCTGCTTTGCATTTCAGGTACATGCGCAAAATTTGAATGTAAGTGGTAAAGTAATTGATGCTACTACATCAAATGCAATTGAAGGTGCAACTATATCTGTCAAAAACAGTAAAAGCACCTTATCGACTTCAAACGGTAGTTTTACCATTAGTGCAACTAAAGGAGTCGTTATTTCGGTTTCCTATGTTGGCTTTCAAACCTCACAGGTCGTTATTAATGGCACTGAATTGCTAGTAAAATTAATTCCTGCTGTGGATAAATTAGAAGATGTGGTGGTAACTGGTTTGGGGGTTAAAAAAGATGTAAAAAAATTAGGTTACTCTGTGCAAGAAGTAAAGGGTGCCGATTTAGTGAAAGCGAGAGAACCCAATCCAATCAATGGATTAGTAGGTAAAGTCGCTGGTTTAGATGTTGCTATTAATCGTGAAATGTTAGCAGCGCCTAACGTTTCTTTACGTGGGTACAATATTTCTTTATATGTGGTTGATGGTATCCCAGTAACTTCTGATACTTGGAATCTAAGTCCAGATGATATTGAGTCTTATACCGTTCTAAAAGGGTTGGCTGCAACAGCAATTTATGGAAGCCGTGCACAAAATGGGGCTATTTTAATTACTACCAAAAGAGCAAAGAAAAACGATAAAGGGTATACTATTGAATTTAATTCTAGTACACAAGTAGATAAAGGATTTATTGCTTTACCTAAATCACAAGCATTATATGGCGGTGGTGACTATTCTCAATATGCATTTGGCGATGGTAAAGGTGGTGGAATCAATGATGGGGACTATGATGTTTGGGGACCAGCTTTAAACGGCCAATTAATTCCTCAGTGGAATAGTCCAATTGATCCAGTTACGGGTGTTCGTAAAGCAACTCCTTATTTACCAGTGGGTAAAAATAATTTGGAGCGTTTTATTCAAGCAGGAGTATTGTCTACTAATAACTTAAGTTTTTCTTCTGTTACCGATCGTTCTAATGTACGTATGTCTTTAAGCAATACCACTCAACAAGGTATCATTCCAAATACAAAATTAAATACGATTAATTTTAATTTGAATGCGAGTTATAATCTATCTAGCAAATTTAAAATTGACGGTAGTTTAAATTACAATCGCCAATTTTCTCCTAATACGCCAGATGTTTCTTATGGCCCTAATAGTGTTATCTACTCTATGACCATTTGGACTGGTGCAGATTGGAATGTAGATGATATGAAAAGCTACTGGCAACCAGGCAAAGAAGGGGTTCAGTCTAAATTTGCTGAATACCAACGTTACCACAATCCTTATTTTATGAGTTATGAGTGGTTGCGTGGTCATTATAAAAATGATGTTACAGGAAATATTTCTTTGTCTTATAAGCCTAACAATGATTTTGAAGCTATCTTAAGAACCAATATAAGTGCCAATAACGTTTTAAGAACTGAGCAAATGCCTTATTCTGCTCACCCTTATGGTCGTGAATTAAACCGCGGTGATTATAGAGAAGACGTTCGTTCTTTGTTTGATAATAACGTAGAAGCTTTAGCAAAATACAATCATAAGTTTACCAATGGTATTGTGTTTGATGCGATAGGTGGTGTGAATGCCCGTAACTTTACTTATCAGTCTAGTTTTACTACTACTGATTACTTAAACGTACCAGGATTGTATTCATTTGCTAATTCATTGAATGCTGTTAAAGCATACAATTTCCATTCTGACATGTTGGTATTGAGTTCTTATTATTCAGCAGGAGTTGAATTTGGTAAGTATTTCACTTTAACAACTACTGGAAGAGTAGATAAGAGTTCTACTTTGTTAATTAATAATAATACCTATTTCTATCCATCCATTTCTGGAGCATCAGTTATTTCAGATTATGTAAAAATGCCTGAAATTATTAGCTTCTTAAAAGTGAGAGCAAGTTATGCATCTGCAAAATCACCTAATACTCAACAATATATTGGCCCAGCGGGTTATCCTGTTGGATACGGAAACCCATATGTAAGTGTTTACGGTGGACCATCATATTCTTTATCTAATCCAGCGTATTCTATTAACACAGTATACAATGGTTCAACTGGCGCAAGTGCTCCTTTGAATGCTATTGACTCTAATATTAAATCTTCTCAAGTAACAAGTACAGAGTATGGATTTGATGTCAAATTTTTGAAAAATAGATTAGGTTTAGCAGCAACGTTCTTTAATAATATCAATGGCCCTGGAATTAGAGATTTCCCAATTTCACAAACTACAGGTATAACTGCATTTACTACAAATGCTATTAAAACACAAGTAAAAGGGGCTGAATTGTCTTTAACAGGCTCTCCATTAAGATCTGCAAAAGGGTTAAACTGGGATGTGATGCTTAACTGGTCAACTTTTACAGAAACCTATAAAGAATTGCCAAGCAATTTTGAAAGTTACCAATTCCACCAAGGTGATAGAGTAGATAAAATTTATTCTGGTGTTACTGCGAAAACATCTGATGGGCAAGTAATTAATAACAGCGCTGGTTATCCAGTGTATTTGCCAAAAGCACAATATGTAGGTCATGCAGATGCAGATTGGAGCTGGTCTATTTACAATAAATTCAATTATAAAGCTTTTACTTTCTCTTTCCAATTTGATGGTAAAGTGGGCGGTGTAGTTCAAGACCGTGTAATGAGAAAAGGTATTGAAGGCGGCTCTAATATTTTTACTGCAGAAGGTGCAGTGGGTGCAGCTAGAGCATACGAAGCAGCGCATTACAATGATAAAGGATTTAAAGGAACTTATGTAGGCGAGGGGGTACAAATTTCAAATGGCCAAGCAATTAAATATGACCCCGTAACTGGTGTGATTACTAATTTAAGTTCTTTACAATTTGCTAAAAATACAGGGGTTGTGAATTATATTCAAGATTATGTAAGTAGTTTCTTTAATGACTTTGAACATACTTCAGTTTCGAAAACTTATGGAAAATTACGTGAGATAGTTATTACGTATTCATTGCCTCAGTCATTGATTGGTAAGAAATCATTTGTTTCTAAAGTTGATATTTCATTGGTTGGACGTAACTTATTGTATTTCTTCCCAGATCGTTTTAAGGATATGGATATTGACCAATATTCTGGTCGCGATTACAATAGTGGTAATAGTAAGGAATATAATTTACAAACGCCTACTACACGTAGTTATGGTATTAACTTAAACATTGTTTTCTAAAATAAAAATAATTGTTTAAAAAAATAAAAAAATATGAAAACAAATAAATTAATAGCGCTATTTTTTGCAGTCATTGCAATAGCTGCAAGTAGTTGTACAAAAACATTTGAGAAGTATACTCAAAATCCAAATCAGCCTACTTCCGTACCAGCCTATTTGTTGTTGAGACAAATCGAAAATAACATAATGGTTTTCCCGGCAGGTGATGAAGATAAATTTGGGCAATATACCCTATCTACCTATACCTATTATGGTACGAATGAATATTGGAGTGGTAGTGCGAATTTAGATTACAACACTTTGGAAAATATAGCAGCAATGGAAAAAGAAGCAGCAAAAGCATCTACAGGAGTTACTCCTTATGGAGCATTAGCTAAATTTTTCAAAGCCTATATTTATGTAGGTATGAGTTTAAAAGTAGGGGATATACCAATGTCAGAAGCCTTGAAAGGATTGGCTAATCCTACTCCAAAATATGATAGTCAAAAACAGGTATTTATTCAAGCTTTCAAATTATTAGAAGATGCTAATACTGATTTAGCTTCCTTGATAGCAAGTTCAAATACAGCTTTATTAGGAGATTTTTATTTCCAAGAAAAAATATCTGGGGGTGTTGATCCTTTGACTGCTTTAAAGAAATGGCAAAAAGTAGTTAATACCTACAAATTAAGACTACTAATTAATTTGAGTAAAAAATCGAATGATGCAGATTTAAACATCAAGCAAAAATTTTCAGACGTTTTTGGAAATCCTGCTAAGTATCCTATCATGTCTGAATTGTCTGATAACTGGGAATTTGTTTACAACTCATCTTACAATTATTATCCAAATAATAAAAATAACTATGGTAATGATGCATTGCGTTTGTGTGTTGCATCAACTTGGTTAAATACTTTGAGTAGTTTGAAAGATTTAAGAGCCATGAAAGTAGCTGATCCTGCTCGTGGTTTAGGTTTTGCTGACACGTCTTTTAAATCTTTTGTGGGCGGTGGTGCTGGCGAAGACATGTCTGTATTAGGTGGAAAAATTGTGGCTCTTAAAATAGCTCCAATTGGTCGTAAGCGTTATTATGATGGCTTTACTGGAGAAAATACCTTTTTAGTAGGCTATCCTGAGATGTGTTTGAATATTGCAGAAGCCATTAATCGTGGTTGGATCAGTGGATCGGCAAATGATTGGTACCAAAAAGGAATAAAAGCGATGTTTGCTTTTTATGGTATTGTTGATGGCAATAATACAGTTTCTTTCTTGAAAGGAACTGCACCTGGGGATTATGTTAACTATACGGTTAATTTTAGTTTTGCAGATTATTTCAATCAAGATGCAGTTAAATATGCTGGGGACAATACAGCTTCAGGTTTAAATCAAATTTTAACCCAACGTTATTTAGCACTAGCTCGTAATTCTGGTTTAGAAGGTTATTATCAATGGAGAAGAACAGGCGTTCCTGCATTTGATGCGGGCCCTGGTACTGGAAATAGCAATATCATTCCTTTGCGTTATCAATATCCATCATCAGAATTGTCTACTAATAAAGCAAATTTAACTTCTGCACTTACTTCTCAGTATAGTGGGAAAGATGATATTAATGCTAAAATGTGGATCATTCAATAGAAGTAAATATAAATGGGGGTTTATATTGTTTATAACGAGTAATCGAAAAAGAAAGAGTTCCAAGTATTTGGGACTCTTTCTTGATTATTATACAATGCAAATATTTTGAAAAAAGAGAAGATAAATAGTATATTAATTTCTATCTATATAGCCGTAATATGTTTTTTAACTTATGCTTGTGTGTACGCTTTTAGAAAACCATTTACCATTGGATTGTACATGGATGAACCAAAAATAGCTGGGGTTGATTATAAAAATATTTTGGTTATTGCACAGGTATTGGGGTATACTGTAAGTAAATTTTATGGCATTAAATTTATCTCAGAATTGAACAAAGTCGGAAGAGGCTGGTCTATTTTGATGTTAATTATTTTGTCTTTTATTCCATTGTTATTATTCCCATTATTTAAATCTCCTTGGAATATAGTATTCTTATTTTTCAATGGCCTACCCTTGGGAGTATTATGGGGCTTGATTTTCTCCTTTGTAGAAGGCCGTAAAACATCCGATTTTATTGGGGCGACAATGGCTGTAAGTTTTATAGTTTCTTCTGGGTTTGTTAAAACTGTTGGAAAATGGCTTCAACTTACATATGTGCTGCAAGAAAAGTGGATCCCTTTTTATACGGGGCTTATATTTTTAGTCCCCGTAATTATATTGATATATTTACTAGAAAAAATACCACATCCTACTGCTTTTGAAACGGAAGAGAAATCCTTGAGAGTACCCATGAATAGCAATGAAAGGAAACATTTTTTTAAGCTATTTTCTTTTGGGTTGATTTCATTTATTTTTATTTATATATTACTTACACTTTTTAGAGATATAAGAGACAATTTCGCTGCAGATATTTGGTTAGAATTAGGCTATGGTAAAAATGCAGCCATTTTTACAGCCACTGAAATTCCTATTGCATTTTGTGTACTTATTCTTATTGCAAGTATGATTTATATCAATAATAATAAATTAGCTTTTCAAATAGCGCAAATAATCATTTTGGCAGGTTTTGTAATTTGCGGAATAAGCACTTTACTCTTTTTACAACACATTATATCTGGCTATTTATGGATAGTTTTAGTGGGGCTTGGATTGTATATGGGGTATATACCATTTAATTGTATACTATTTGATCGCATGATTGCAACCTTTAAAATAAAAGGAAATGTAGGTTATTTCATGTACTTAGTAGATTCCTTTGGGTATTTGGCAAGCGTTTTTGTTATTATTTTAAAAAGCTCAATGGGAATTTCAATAAGTTGGACAAATTTTTATAGTAATGGTGTATTAATTTTGTCAATTATTGGCACTTTAGTTAGTATTGCGACACTCTTATATTTTAATAAAAAGTATAAAAAATATACATATGAATAGTCAAAAAGCCATAGTAGTTGGCGCAGGTATTTTGGGACTTGCCACAGCAAGAGCCTTAGCCCAAAAAGGCTATGAAGTTACAGTCATAGAAAAATCTCAATTTTCATTAGGTGCAAGCGTAAGAAATTTTGGAATGCTTTGGCCAGTAGGGCAGCCAGATGGTAAATTATATGATAGGGCAGTTAGAACCAAAGAAATTTGGCTAGAATATTTAGATGCAGCGCATATTCCATACAATGCTTGTGGAAGTTTGCATTTAGCTTATTCTCAAGAAGAAATGACGGTTGTGGAAGAGATTGGCAGCTTTTTCAAAGCCAAAAACAGACCAGTTTCGATTATGGATGCTAAAGCGGTATTGAATAATTATCAAGGGATTAATGGGGAAGGTTTATTGGGGGCGCTTAGAAGTGAAGAGGAGACTATTATAGATCCAAGAGAAGGCATCAAAAAATTACCAACTTATTTAACTGAAATGTATAAGGTTAAATTTATTTGGGGTACAGCCATCACTAGTGTTAAAAGCAATGTAGCATTTTCAAATAATTTAAAATTTGAAGCAGATATTATTTGTGTATGCTCTGGCGCTGATTTTGAAACCTTATATCCAGAAATTTTTAAAGCACAGCCAATAATAAAAACAAAACTACAAATGATGCGTTTTAAGCATAAAGATCCAGATTACAGAATTGGAGCTTCTATTTGTGGTGGCTTGTCATTGCTGCATTATAAAAGTTTTACTGCTTCTTCTTCGCTTACTAAATTAAGAATGAAAATTGAGTCTGAAATTCCAACTTATTTAAAATATGGGATACATGTTATGGTTTCTCAAAATAATGTTGGTGAATTGACTGTTGGAGATTCGCATGAATATGCATTAGATTTTGAGCCCTTTGATAAAATAGAGATAAATAATATGATATTAGATTATCTTAAAAAATTAATTCATATCGATGAATGGGAAATGACACAATCATGGAATGGGATTTATCCAATTATGACAAATGGCGCTCCTGATTTGTTTTTGAATCCTGAAAAAGGAGTATATATCTTAAATGGTATTGGGGGTCATGGCATGACCATGTCATTTGGTTTTGCAGAAGAAATGATTAATAACCTTTAATATAATTTTATGTTACATCCAATTACACAACAAATATTAGATCTCTTTGAAAATAATGGTTCTTCCATGTATGGTGGCGAGGAAGTTACTCAATTAGAACATGCTTTACAATGTGCCGAATTAGCAAGAATACATTATGCGACTGATGAATTAGTTACTGCTGCTTTGTTACATGATATAGGACATTTATTACATGATTTACCCGATGATGCAAGTGATAATGGTATTGATGATATGCATGAATTGCTAGGGGAGAAGTATTTGACTCAACACTTTAAATTGGGTGCAGTGGAACCTGTTAAATTACATGTCCAGGCCAAAAGATATTTATGTGCGACGGAGCCAGGTTATCATGAAGCTTTATCGGCACCTTCAAAAATTAGTTTGGAATTTCAAGGGGGTGTAATGGATCAGATTGAAGTAGAAGCATTTGAGAAAAATGAATTTTACAAAGATGCGGTAGCATTAAGAAGATGGGATGACTTGGCAAAAGATCCGAATCTAGTAAGTCCTCCAATTGAATCATTTACTAATGCAATCGAATCATCTTTAAAATAATTTTATGAAAATAGCAATGGTTGTTTTTGACATGGCTGGAACTACTGTAGATGAAGGCAATGTGGTGTATCATACTTTACATAAGGCAATACAAAAAAAATGTCCTAACGTTACTTTTGAAGAAGTTTTAAAGTGGGGGGCAGGAAAGGAAAAGCTGCAAGCAATTAAAGACACCTTAGTGGGAACTAATATGTTTCTTAATGAGGATACTATTCAAGAAGTGTTTAAGGATTTTTTGGTTCTTCTTGATACAGCTTATGAAAATTTGACAGTGGTTCCTACCCAAAATACAGAAAGACTATTTAAGGAATTAAGAGACTTAGGTATTAAAGTGGTTTTAAATACAGGCTATAATAAAGCCACTGCTACTTCTCTAGTTAAAAAACTAAATTGGGTTGAAGGTGTTAATTTTGATTTACTAGTTACCTCATCGGATGTTAATAACAACCGACCCATGCCAGACATGATATTATATGCCATGGAGAAAATGAATATTCAAGATGCAGCATCAGTTATAAAAGTGGGAGATTCTACCATAGATATAGAAGAAGGAAGGAATGCGGGTTGTGTGTACAATATTGCAGTTACTACAGGGGCACATACTAAGATTCAATTATTAGCCGCCAATCCCAATTATATTTTTGATGATATATATGAATTAAAAGCAGTTGTTATAGCTGCCTAAGCCAATCCGATTGTATAGCTTATAAAGGGGGAGTTATTTTGCACTTTATTATAAATGCTTGTAAATCAATCTAATATAAATTATAATTCTATTTCTATTGCACTGAAAATGCTTAGTTTCCATCGCATAATCATTTCTTAGAACATTTAACGGAAGGCCTTACTTTATCGGTTCTATTTTATTTTATCCTTTGTTTTTGTGTGGTTTTTATTGTGGAATATTTTAATTTCATCTTGATAATTCTTATCCAACCTATCTGCTTGTTTATTTAAGGCGCTATCCTATACAAATACCTAACTTTGGCAAGTCGATAATTATAAGCGATCGAAAAACTAAGTGAAGATGAAAAAAATATTTTTGAATTGTTTTGTATTGTTATTGATGACTTTTTATGCAGAAAAGACTCAGGCACAAATATATGATTCTGTTATAAACTTATATGAACAGCAATTGCCACTCGAAAAAATGCATATTCATTTCGATAGGACCATGTACAATAAAGGAGAAACCATTTTTTATAAACTTTATGTTTTATCAGGATTAGAATGGACTAGTTTAAGCAAGAACGTTTATGTTAATTGGTATGATGCTAATGGGAATTATATCAAGCAAACAGTTGCCCCTTTATTAAAATCATCTGCCAAGGGAAGTTTTGAAGTGCCGCCCAATTACAAAGGCGACTTTATTCGTTTAAAAGCCTTTACACGTTGGATGTTGAATGACGATAGTATATTTATTTACGAAAAAAATATTCCTGTTAATGATGGTTCGATAGCTAAAACAAAAACAATCACTACCTCCAAAACAAGGGTAGATGTTTTTCCAGAAGGCGGCGTTTTGGTTAATGGATTAAATAGCAAAGTAGCTTTTAAAGCTACCAATGGCTTTGGGATACCTGTATTTATAAAAGGATTTTTAGTTAATGATAAAAACAAAGTGTTGGATACTTTAAAAATAGCACATGATGGCATGGGCACTTTTAAATTAAAACCAGTGGCTGGAGAAAAGTATCAACTTAATTGGACAGACGAAAATGCGCAAAAAGGTATTACTCCTATAATGGCTGCCAATAAAGAGGGTGTTATTATGAAGCTTAGTATGGATGTAGAGAAAGCTTATGTTCAAGTAGAACGAACTGCGGAAGTCCCCCAAAATTTTAAGCACTTGAGATTATTGGTACATCAAAATCAACACTTACTATATAATGTTGAATTTAAAGGGGAGGAACGCCTTTTGCAGAAAGCTGGATTACCCATTGAAGAATTACCTACCGGTGTGGTACAGTTTTCTTTATTTACAAATGATTGGATTCCTTTAGCCGAAAGAATTGTGTTGATTAATAATCGCCTTCATGAGTATAATGCGATGTTATCCGTGCAAGTAGCCAATACAGCTAAAAGAGGCAAAAATGTACTTGAAATAATGGTGAAGGATACCACAGAATCCAATATGTCTATATCCATTACAGACGCTTCAGTTGTGTTGCCCGAACAACAAACCATCTATTCTGATTTTCTTTTGAGTAATGATATTCGCGGTAAAGTATACCATCCTGCTTATTATTTTTCGAGTGATGCAGATAGCGTAGCGGCGCATTTAGATTTAGTAATGCTTACCAACGGATGGCGAAAATTTGATTGGGATAAAGTTAAAGCAGGTATTTTGCCAGTGCCCACTTATCCTAAAGAAACTGATTTTATGAAAGTTTCAGGGAAAGTGTATGCCAACGCAAACATAAAATTCTCAGATGACCTTCTTTTAAATATCATTATCAATGGCAGAGACAGTAGTAATAAAATGCTATTTATACCCATATTAAGCGATGGAAGTTTCGAAGACAAGTCTGTTTTCTATTATGATACTTCAAGAATCTATTATGGGGTTAATAGTAAATCAAAATTGAACAATATTGCCGTAGTGCATTTTGAAAATGGGTTATTGAAACAAGAATTTAAAAAATCACCAATAGATGCAGGTAGTTTTGTTCGAAATTGGAGTGATAGTATGGCTAGGGCTAAATTAAATTTTATTTTGTTGGAACAAGAAAGACAAAAAAAATTATTAGCCTCTATCACTTTAACAGAAGTAGTGGTAAAGTCAAAAACGAAATCGCCTATTCAGTTACTGGATGAAAAATATGCTACTGGTTTTTTTACAGGGGGAGATGGAACTTCCTTTGATTTAACCAACGATCCAAGTGCGCTTGGCTCCATGAATGTATTGACCTATTTGCAATCCAAAGTGCCAGGTTTGAATATTATGGCTTATGGTTCACAAGCTTCTGCCACCTGGAGAGGTTCTAAAACTGATTTCTTTGTAAATGAATTTAATACCCCTATAGAATCGGTGCAAAATATTTCTATTGCTGATATTGCTTACATCAAAGCCATTCGACCTCCATTTTTTGGTTCGGCTGGTGGTGGAAGTGGAGGGGCCATTGCAATATATACCAAACGCGGCAATAACAATAAAGGGAAAAATATCAAAAGTGTAGGAATGGAATACGCTGCTTTAGGAGGTTATTCTGTTTTTAAAGAATTTTTTAATCCTGATTACGAAAAGCCGTCTGAAAATTTTGAAGAAGATAATAGAACCACCTTATATTGGAATCCTTATGTGTTAACTAATAAACGCAATCCAAGGATTAGAATTGAATTTTACAATAATGATATAAGTAAAAAATTACAAATTGTATTAGAGGGCACCAATGCCAATGGAAAGCTAGCCCGCGTGGTTAAATATATAGAGTAAAATTATCAAGGGTTACATTGAATTTCACGAATTTTATAGTTAGTATTCAAAAAATCTCTCTTTTTTATTAAAGTCTACAAAATAAGTAGACTTTAATTTGGTAATGTAAAATAACCACCTTTTCTTTGTGCGAGTTCCTTAATACTTTACAATAGGTATTAAAAGGGCTATGAATCATTTATATAAAGAAAATATTTTTTTAATCAAATAGTCTATAAAAATAGTAGACAAAATAAAACTTTAAACAAACAACTATGAGCAAATTACACTTCGAAACACTTCAGTTGCACGCAGGTCAACAAATTGATCCAACTACAAAATCAAGAGCTGTGCCTATTTATCAAACCACTTCTTATGGTTTTAACAATGCAGCACATGCTGCTAATTTGTTTGGACTTAGAGAGTTTGGTAATATTTACACTCGACTAATGAATCCCACTACAGATGTTTTTGAAAACAGAATTGCTGCCTTAGAAGGTGGTGTAGCGGCCTTGGCCACCAGTAGCGGACAATCGGCTCAGTTTTTGGCACTTTCAAATATTTTACAATCAGGCGATAATTTTATATCTACTTCCTATGTGTATGGAGGTACTTACAATCAATTTAAAGTTACTTTTAAAAGATTAGGTATTGAAGCAAGATTTGCCAATGGAGACGATGTGGAAACATTTGTTCCATTGATTGATAAAAACACGAAAGCGATCTATTTAGAAACCATTGGAAATCCAAAATTGAATATTCCAGATTTTAAGAAGTTTGTTGATTTGGCTAAGGAATACGATTTGCCTTTAATCGTTGACAATACATTTGGGGCAGGTGGTTATTTTTTCAAGCCTTTGGAACATGGCGCTAATATAGTAGTAGAGTCTGCTACCAAATGGATTGGGGGTCATGGTACAACCATTGGTGGTGTAATTGTGGATGGTGGAAACTACAATTGGGGCAATGGCAAATTCCCTCAATTTACAGAACCTTCTGAGGGATACCACGGTTTAAAGTTTTGGGACGTATTTGGTGAAGGGAATCCATTAGGCCTACCCAACATTGCATTTATTATTCGTGCAAGAGTGGAAGGGTTACGTGATTTTGGTGCATCTCAATCGCCATTTAATTCTTTCTTGTTAATCCAAGGATTGGAAACTTTATCCTTAAGAGCGCAACGTCATGCAGACAATGCATTGGCATTGGCCGAATGGTTAGAGTCTAACCCTTCCGTTGAATATGTTTTGTATCCTGGTTTAAAAAGCAGCGAATACAATGGCTTGGCTAAGAAGTATTTAAGCAATGGTTTTGGTGGCGTACTTCAATTTGGTATTAAAGGAGGCAAGGAACATGCTGCTCGATTTATTGATCAATTGGAATTAGCTAGTCATTTAGCCAATGTAGGAGATGCTAAAACATTAGTCATTCATCCAGCTTCAACCACACACGAGCAATTAAGTGAAGTGGAGCAAAAAGCAAGTGGAGTTTTACCTAATCAAGTAAGAGTGAGCGTAGGAATAGAACATATTGATGATATTAAAGCCGATTTTGAACAAGCTTTTCAAAAAGTATTGAACAAAGAAGCTGTACTAAATTAGTAGCAACTAAATAATCTAAACAAAACACATCATCCGTTTGAATTTTCAAGCGGATGATTTAATTTATATGAAGTGAGTTATCAATTATTTACATCAGCTGCTGAATTTGAATTGGAAAGTGGGGAGAAGCTAGAGGGCATTCATCTTGGCTATCATAGTTTTGGTAAGCTAAATGTGGAGCGCAATAATGTAGTTTGGATTTTTCATGCACTTACCGCAAACAGCAATCCTTTTGATTGGTGGAACAATTTAATAGAAGGCAGTTCTAAGTTTAATGTAGCAACAAAATATATTATTTGTGTAAATATTCCAGGAAGTTGTTATGGTAGTATTGGGCCTTTGTCTATAAACCCTTTAACAGATCAACCCTTTTATCATGAGTTTCCATTGTTTACGAATAGAGATGTGGTAAAAGCTTTTCGGTTATTAAAAGAGCATTTAAAAATTAATTCCATTCAAATAGGAATAGGAGGTTCTTTAGGTGGACAGCAATTATTAGAATGGGCTATTATAGAGCCTAATTTATTTGAAACAATTATTCCATTAGCCACTAATGCAAAACATTCACCTTGGGGGATTGCATACAATACCTCTCAAAGATGGGCGATAGAAAATGATTCAAGTTGGAAAACAAGCTCTACAGATGCTGGTAGAGAGGGCCTTAAATTAGCAAGAAGTATTGCTTTATTATCTTATCGAAGTGCTGAAATTTATAATCTAAATCAATTGGATGATGTTGACAATATAGAAGATGCACTAAAATTTGAACATAAGGCTATATCTTATCAAAAGTATCAGGGACAAAAATTAGCCAATCGTTTTAATGCTTATTCTTACCATTTACTTTCAAAAATGATGGACTTGCATGATGTTGGTAGGGGAAGAGGGGGTGTGAAAAATGCACTTGCCATCATAAAGGCAAATGCCCTGGTGATAAGTTTAAGTTCAGACCTACTTTTCCCTTTGGAAGATCAAATTTTTTTACACCAAAATATTAAACAATCGCAGCACTTTATTATCGAAACCAATTATGGGCATGATGGCTTTTTAGTGGAGACTAAGAAAATAGCAGCTCTTATTTAAAAGTATTCATTTATAAATAACTTCTTCATAATTTTACCATTTTATTTAATCAAACTTCGATTACTGTATACATGATATTCTCCAGGGGCTAAAGTAATAGCATAATTGAGTTGGTTAACATTAATAGTCGAATTGTCTAATTGATCTGTCCAAGTTCCAGTAGTTGGAAAGGCCACCACACTTGTATTATTTTCTACACCAAAATTACCCAGCACTTGCAAATAAGTACCCTCTTTACCATCTAGTAAAATTGATTTAAATGCATTGGCTAAATTATAGGTAAAGCTAGTGGTGGTAAATACAGGATTATTTATTTTAAGTTTGATCATTTTTGAATACAAATTATATAACGCCAATCTATTGATGTCTGACATGTATTCCCAACGAGGAGGTTTATTGCCTAATCTACCTCCTGTTCCAGCATCATTAATACTTACATCATAACCCCGTTCCCCAAATTGCCATATCATTTTTGGGCCAGGGGCAGATAGCATAAATACAGCACCCAATTCATTTCTTTTTAAGCCTGTTGCTAAGCTTTTGATGCTGTAGTTGCCATTACTATTTCCATAAGCTGCATTTTTAAACTGTAGCCGCTCTTCGTCATGGCTTTCAAAATACGCAACCAGTGCATAAGGGTTACTTAAACTTCGATTGTTATAAAATAATCCACTTAAATCCCAAGAACCGCCACTATCATTATAACCCATAGTAGCTTGTTCGCCGTTAAAGCTCATATTGCCCCAGGTCATCATGCCTAAGCTGGTTAATTCTTCTTCTTCTTTATTGCTGGCAAAGTTTTCAAGAATCACATAAAAATTGGGATCTATAGATTTTATATAACTATTGTATTCTTTCCAAATAGCAACTCTGGAAGCATCATAGTTGCCCCAAGCATTTACATCAGTTCCTGTATTGGTTTGTGTAAATCCTTTGGCTAAATCAAATCTAAATCCATCCATATGGTATTCGGTCATCCAAAATTTGAGTACATTTTTAGTAAAGTATTTTGTTGCAGAACTTTCATGATTAAATTGAAAGCCCACATTGTAGGGATGTGTTGGAGCAGCATTATACCAAGGATTGTCTGAGCTAGGTACCTGCCCAGTCCAATACATTTGAACCATGGGAGAAGAACCAAAAGAATGATTGAGAACGATATCTTGTATAACGGCAATTCCTTTTTGATGGCAGGCGTCAATCAATGCTTTTAAATCGTTTTTAGTACCATAATATTTATCAGGGGCAAAATAAAAATTAGGATTGTAACCCCAGGATTCATTGCCTTCAAATTCATTGATTGGCATTAGTTCAATGGCATTAATACCTAACCTTACAAAATAATTAAGCGTGTCTTTAATGGTTTTATAATCATGAGCCGCAACAAAATCACGAACCAGTAATTCATAGACCACTAAGTTTTTTGGTTCTGGTCTTTTGAAGTTAGATACCTGCCAGTTATAAGCAGGTTGATTATAATAAAAAGTGCTAACAATACCTGTAGCTAAACTAGAAGGGTAAGATTTAAGATTTTGATAGGTGGAGCTTTGAATATTATAATCATTATTAGGGTCAAGTACTTTTTCTGTATATGGATCTGCTACTTTAATATTACCATCAATGAGGTATTGGTAAGCGTATTCCACAGTAGGATCTAAATTGTCAATTTGGATCCACCATCTTGTTCCATCCTTAGAATTTTTTAAGTTATAAGTAGTACTTGTTTTCCAATTATTAAAATCACCAATAATCGATACCGATTTTTTCTTAGGGGCATACAAATTAAAGATGACCGATTTTCCTGCATTTAAAAAACTAACTCCATCATTGGCGCCGCTAGGCACATCCACTCCATTGTCAACTTGAATAGGAGGGGTGGTGGTTTCGCTGGAAGGAGTTGCTTTGGAACAAGCCAATTGCATCAACGTTATAAAAGCTATAAAGCCAATTTGAATGTATTTTTTCATAAGTGGATGGAGACGTTAATACTTCAGTATTAAATATAATAAAATTCCAATCTATTTCAAGTTTTACACCTAAAATTACTAATTTTCTCATTACTTCGTTTTGTATCTTTAAGTTTCTATATCATAGGATAAATTAAGTAGCTATGTCAAAAATAATTCGTTGGGGTATTCTGGGTGCAGGGAGTATTGCCAAAAAATTTGCAGCCGATTTGCAATATGTTCAAAATGCCAAACTGGTAGCAGTAGGTTCTCGAACACAAGAAACTGCAGATGCTTTTGCAGATTTGTTTGCCATTGAAAAAAGGTATAGTTCTTATTTGCAGTTGGTGGAGGATAAAGATATCGACATTATTTACATTGCCACACCGCATGTATTGCATCATGAAAATACTTTATTGTGTTTACAACATCATAAAGCAGTATTGTGTGAAAAGCCATTTGCGATCAATCAAAAGCAAGTAATTGAAATGATACAATTGGCTAAAGAAAAAAAGATTTTTTTAATGGAGGCATTGTGGTCTCGTTTTTTGCCACATTTTATTAAATTGAAGGAACTATTAGCCCAAGGATTAATAGGGGAAGTAACGGCCCTGCAGGCAAATTTTGGGTTTAAGACAAGTGCAGATTCTAATAAACGCCTTACGGAAATTGAATTGGGTGGCGGCACTTTATTGGATATTGGAATTTATAATATTTTCTTTGCTTTGCATATTTTAGGCAATCCAGATGATATGGAAGTGGCCATGGTTCCAAATGCCTCTGGGGCAGATGAACAATGTGCGATAACCTTTCACTACAACAATGGCGCAGTGGCGCAGTTGTTTTCTACTTTCAAAGCCAATATCCCCATTGACCTACAAATATTTGGGACCAAAGGAAATATCAAATTAACGCAGCGTTTTTATGAGCCCTCTGGTACGATCCAATTTTCGACAGATGGAGGTAAAAATTACGAATTAATTGAAGTAGAAAAAACAAAAGGCATTGGCTATGAATACGAAGCGCAACATGCAACAGATTGTTTATTGGCTGGAAAAATAGAGAGCGACCTAATGAGTTTTGAAGAGTCGCTCGTATTAATAAAATTATTAGACCAAGTGAGAGCCAAGGGCGGCTTGACTTACCCACAAGACTAGTGCTTACTATTTTTGATTGAACATCCAAACCTTATAGGGGGAACTTACATTTCGGTTACCTATTGAAAAAAATGGAATTGCAGTAAAATTGACCACTTTGTTGTCAGCTGATTTAGCCACTCCCGTGATGGTATTAATACCGTTTAGTAAATTAGGCTTATAATTTAGTTGCAATGTGGTTGTGGCGTTAATACTATAACTATCTAATTCAGGGTTGTCTAGTGCTTCAATTCCGTAGACAATTGGCCCTGCTACAATGGCTATTTTCCCATTCAAGGTTTGTATAGAATCACTCGGTGTAACCAATCTTGGTTCCACTGGGAGATTAATTTCAATAATATCCTGCTTATTCCACTTTCTATTAATTGCTACATAACCATTTTCAATAGAGTAGGCTATTAATTGCTGATTTATTTTAATTGTTACCTGCTGATTTACTTTTGAATGATAAAGATTAAATGGGTTTTCATTATTATTTGCCCAGCCAGGAATTCTAACTTTTACTGTAAACTTTTTAGCAGTTGAGGGATTAATAGTAATGACCGATTTCCCTTTCCATGGATAATTAGTTACTTGTTGAACTTGAATGGCATTTCCATTTTTCAATTTGGTAGAGGCTTTGCTTCCAATAAATAAATTAACATATAAGGCGGTATCATCTGTTGCATAGATATAACTTGGTAAGGCGCCAATCATTTTTAAAATCATAGGCGGACAGCAAGGACAATCGTGCCAAGCCCATCTTGGATGATTTTTTGTGATTAAAGGATTTTCGTAATGGTAATGATCGCCACTTAGGGAAATACCGGAAAGTAAATTATTATACAATACACGTTCGAACTCATCCATGTATTTTCCATCAGCTTGTAGTTCGTTCATTTGTTCAGAAAAGAATGCCGAGCCTATGGAGGCGCAGGTTTCTAAATACGCCGACTCTGGAATATAATAGTCTTCGCCGAATCTTTCGCCATTAGCAATAGCGCCTTCACCGCCAGTAATAAACATACGCTTACCTATCATATTATCCCAATAATTTTTAGCGGTTTGAATATATCTTTGATCATTATTTTCGATGGCCATAGCAGCCACTCCAGTGGCTAAAAGGGTTGCTCTTACTGCATGCCCTTCGATACTTTTTTGTTCGAATACTGGTTTGTGATCTTGATTATAACTACTGTCACTTTTTCGACTATGTACTCCTTCTCCATAGTACCCTCTATTTTCAATCCAATATTTAGCGAGGCTATAGTATTCTTGTTCATTAACAGGCGTTGCTATTTCTTTTTTTAGATTCGGATTATTTTTAAATAGATAATAAAGTTTTAAAAGTGCTTCCTCAGGACCACCATGGCCTGGAATAACATTGTTTTTAGGAGCAGGCCCCATTTGCTGAAACATATAGTTGCTCATTTTTACTGCAACATTAAGTAGTTGTGTGCTATGGGTTGCATAGTAATAATGAACAGCAGCTTCTGCCAACATTCCTGCATTGTAAATATCGTGTTGCCATTTATCATCTCCCCCATTGGTTCCCCAACGTCGGTTGGAATAAGTGAGTGTGGTATAAGTATCAATATATCCATCCGGATCTATGGCTTGCGCCTTAGCAATTCTATGAATGTAGCCATCTATTTTTTGTTGAAGTTGCGCATCAGGATGTGATGCTAATAGATCGGCAGCGCCTCTAATGGACTCGTAAACCAGGCCGTCATACCAAGGTGGACCATCGTGTATTTTTATATCTTTTTCACCCTTGGCAACTCTATCAAAATTGGCAAATGCATTTCTTGTTTTACCCAATTTCTTTTGCTCATCAATTAAATCTTTGCGGTCAGGAATGTACTTGCCTTCTAATTTATCAAATACGTCATAGACGGTAAGGGTATTCCATAATTTGTATTTAGGCGTCCAAAATGGGTCCTTAATAACAACTTGTCTTAGATTTAATGGGCGGATAGGTTGAATGGCTTGCGCCATCAATTTGCCCAATGGCATTAGTAAGAGGAAGCAAATAAAGCTTACAATAATTTGTTTGTACTTATTGTTATAAGCTTTTGCATTTATTTTGTTTAACATGGCCTAGGTGTTTTACTTAGGGTATAAGTTACAAAATCATTTACAAGTTTCCTATCCTAAAAACTACTTTACTGTATAGGTTTTGCCCATCACACCGGTAATGGTTAATTTTTGCCAAGCTTTTGGCAGTTTACTTGGTAATTGAACAATGCCTTTTTCGGTAATGTCCAGTCCACCAAATCCCATCAGTAAGGACTGAAGAATTCCTCCTGCACCTGTTCCAAAATAAGGGTTGGTGCCGCCTTTGGTTTCCGCAATCACTCTAAAGGGAGGATTTAAATTAGGGGTGTATGCTTCCTTAAAAAATTGTTCTGCTTTTTCAGTTTCACCTAATCTTTCATAGAGCAAACTAAAAATGGCTTGTGTCATAGCTGGCGTTCCTTGATTAGGAACTCTTTTGGAATAATAGTCAAGGTCTTTTTTTATTTGAGTAGTAGAGGTAATTATTTTAAGGGGGTAGGCTAACAAATTTACATCAGCTTGTTTAATACCTTCTCCTTTATAGGAAGCATGCTCCTGCGTAACTCCTTTGGCTTCGCCTGTTTCATCTGGCATAGTAAGAATAGGAATATTTTTTGCTACTAAAGCCCAATCTTCATTTTGTGGTAAACCTAAAATGGCCGCTGCTTTATTCGCTGATTGTAAATTTACAATCGCTGCTGCATTGGTAAAAGCGTTGTTATTTACATTTTCGGCCCACTCGTCTGCTGCCACTACATCATTAATTTCAAAATGACCAGGTCCTTTTCTATCTACTCTGCTTGCCCAAAAATTAGCTGTTTCTTTTAATAAAGTCCAGCCTGTTGTTTGAAGCCATTCTTTGTCCTGTGTAGCGCAATAATAGTTCCAAGCGGCAAATCCAACACAGGCAGTAACATGATGTTCGAAAGGGCCACTTAAAGCCCAAACCGGTGTTTCTTCCACGCCCGATCCTGCACTTTCCCATGGGAACATAGCCCCTTTAAATCCATGGTTAAATGCATTGCGGCGAGCAGCTTCTAATCGGTCGTAACGATATTGAATCATCGACTTGGCCATCTCTGGATGCAAGACCAATAAAGCAGGATACATCCATAATTCGGAGTCCCAAAATACATGCCCATTGTAACCTAATCCAGATAAGCCCATTGGAGAGATGCTTAAATTAGAACCGGCCCTAACAAAAGAATATAAATGATACAGCATGCTATGAATGTCTTGTTGCGCTTGATCGTCACCAGTTAATTGAATATCACTTTTCCATAAATCGGCCCAAGCTTGTTGATGATGTTCAATTAAACTTTCTCTACCTTCTAATTTTGCAAAAATGGTCATACGCTCAGCTTCATTCAAAGGATCGTCATGATGTGCTGAAGTAATAGAACTACCTGCAATAGAAAAATGGTAAGTGGTACCCGCTTTTAATTTTTTTGCAAACTTCATTAAGTGCATATTATTGTCCCACATTTCATGAATCACTCTTGGCTCCGTGCCATGTGTTTCGGAAAATAAAAAAGTATTGGAAGCGCACATTAATAATTTTCCAGTAGGGCTTTTTGCGGAGGAAGTCAATAAACTAATCACCACATGTGGTCGATCAATTTCGTTGTAATAGTTTTGAACTTCTTTTAAGGCGTCTGGTGCTTCCATGACGCTGGCAGCCCCTAAGTCTATGTCTTTGATAGCAGTAATACTCACATCCATTAAAACCGTGAAAGGCAATTGACGGAGTGCATAATAAGTATAGGTAACTTTTGCTTTATCCCCCATGTCAAAACTAGCAGTAAAGCCGGCATTTTTCATGTCTAAACTTTGCGTAAAGTTTTGAGTATTGTTTTGATTAATTTGTTCTCCATTTATACTTACTTGCATGTTTAACAAATTAAAACTGCGTAAAAAATTACTCACTCTTCCTCGTCCATATAAATCATAGGCTCCTGCCAGTACTACGTCTTTTACTTTAAATGGCTCTTGCGCAGAAACGATACCTACCATACCATTAGCAACGGTAATGCCGTAATAATTTTTTGTGTCCCAATTTTTTGCTTCTAGCTTCCAAGGATCAATAGATTGCGCTTGTGCCATTAAAAAATGAATACTGAGCAAGGCTAAAAAAAGCAACTTTTTCATAGGTCGTTATTTGAAACAGTAAGTTACTATAAGTAGCCAGAATTACAAGCGCTCAATATTCAATTTAATCAATTTCAATGAGGTTTTTTTAGTTAAAATAGGGGGTTTAAATCTAAAATCATCTTAATTGTAATATCTTTAATTCATAAATAAAATTAAAATGAATCGACTCAAGGCCATTCAATTATTGATGAAATACAAGCAGCTAAAAAATTATCTAGAAATAGGGGTTTTTAATGGGCATATATTTTTCAGGATTAAAAGCAAATTAAAAATAGCAGTTGATCCAGATTTTACTTTTGATAAGCTTAGAATTTTTGGAAAAATTATTTTAAATCCTTTGAACATCTATAATAAGTATTTCAAAAAAACAAGCGATCTTTTTTTTGAAAAGGACGCTGCTTCTTTATTAAGTAATAATAAAATTGAAATATCATTGATTGATGGCATGCATGAGTATGATTTTTCGACACGAGATGTTGAAAATGTGTTGGAGTATTTAAGTAAAGATGGAGTTATTATTATGCATGATTGTAATCCATTGACAAAAAAAGCTGCTTGTTCTTTTGAGGATTGGAAACAAAGAGATTTTGAAGGCACTTGGAATGGAGATGTATGGAAAACAATTTTATACTTACAATGTACAAGGCAGGATGTACAGGTTTTTGTGTTAGACTGCGACCATGGATTAGGTTTTGTTACAAAAACAAATCAACCTTCAAAATTATTGCCTTATACCAAGGATCAAATAGCAGCATTTACTTATGAGGATTTTGATAAAAACAGGACTGAATTTATTAATTTAAAATCACCTGATTATTTTTATGATTTTTTTAAAATCAAACAATAAAAAAAGTTTTCAATACTTGTTTTGGATATGAATTAAGGGAATTTGTGTTAAACATGTATCCTATTGACAATTAACACTTTGTGATTAGAAACTTTAATTGCCAATGCGGGAGAGCCAATTGCCATAAAAATAGAGCCTAGAATTTTATCTAATTATAATTAAAATCATATATTCGTAAAAATATTATATTTTAATTAAACGGTGTTATAGACAATTGTGACTAGCATTTTTTTAAAATGTAAATTATCCCTCCCCAGCGAATAAAATGGTTGAAATTTTATATTTAGGAAGCATTTTTTGTGCATTATTAACTATTTACGTTTTGTTATTTAAAGCAAATTCGTATAGGTCCTATGCTGATTATATTTTATCATTGTTTTTTATTTTTACGATTGCTGGTATTACTATCTATTTAATGGTTATTACAGGTTTTATCAATAAAGTACCTTATTTATATAAAACAGCTGGCCCATTAAATTATCTTACTCCTGTTTTATCCTATTTATATGTAAGAGCCGTGTTATTTAATGAAAAAACATTTAATTATAAAGACCTAGTTCACTTATTTCCATTTTTCATAATCTTTATTTCCTATATCCCCTATTATTCATTACCCATTGCTGAAAAAGCAATTATTGTAAAAGCAATTTCTAATAATCTGAATTTAGCACAAACTTATAAATTTGGCATAATTCCTGAGAAGTACTTTTTCCTATTTATACCAGTTCAGACATCTTTTTATTTAATATTACAATTGCTTTTAATTGTCAACTTTAAAAAATCCAATCGACACGTCGAAGTTCAAAATCAAATTAATGATGTACTTAAGTGGATCAAAACTTTTACTTTAGCCTCAACCATTTTTGTTGTAGGGTATATACTTTTAATTATAGGAGCATTTAATAGCAGTACATTTTTTCAGTCTACATCGGCTATTATAATTCCAGGCCTTGCATTATCTATCAGCTTTTTTATAGTAAGTAGTTATTTATTAATTAATCCTTATGTTTTATCGGGGCTACCCTTTATTAAGTATCAAAAAATTGAATCGAGTATTGATGAGCTTGCAATAAGTTTAGTGCCCTTTATAGAGACGGATTATACTAAAGAAATTAAGTTAATTGATGATTATTTTATAGCTCATAAGAAGTACCTAGTTCAAGAGTTAAATATGAGCATGGTGGCTGTAAGTTTAAATATCCCCGTTCGGGATATATCGTATATCATCAATAATTTTTATGGGGTTAGATTCACCGATTTTGTAAATAAGTACAGAATTGACAATTTTATAAGTAAACTCGATGTCACTAACCTAGATATTTTTACCATGGAATCACTTGCCAAGGAATCAGGGTTTGGCAATAAGAGTTCATTTTATAGAGCTTTTAAAAAAATACACAATCTTACTCCACTAGAGTACATAGAGCAATTCAAGGAAAAACAAATAATTAATAGGGTATAACCTATCAAAGTAGTAGCAACTTCTCTTGTTGCAACTACTTTTTGAGTTTTTCGTCATCTTCTAGTCTATTTTAATTTTATTTTTCAGTTGTTATTCCTGGGGAGGATTAACAATTATTGTTTGGGGTCGATTCATTTCGACCCCTTCAATAAAATTTTGTACCCCAGCACTCATTAAAATATACTTGTATATGAAGAAGACTGGAATAATTAAATCGATTATAATTTTAATATTCATAGCTCAAAAAGGATTTAGTCAATCCATCACACCCTATGCTCTAAACAATGGAGGTGGGTATTCCAGTACCATGGAATGGAGCATGGGTGAATCGGTTTCCATTGCTAATTTTATTGCATCAGGTTATTCTTTAAATACGGGGGTTTTGCAACCCATGACAAGTA
>CANFOM010000011.1 GCA_947448725.1 Bacteroidota bacterium | reverse complement strand
CCACTTCGTGGCCTTTATGTTATTTAACTCATTCACAAATTCAAGCGAGCTTGATTTGCTCATTCGTTAAATAACAAAGCCTCAACTTTCGTTGAGGCTTTGTTTTCTTTTTTGGTCGGGAAGACAGGATTCGAACCTGCGACCACCTGGTCCCAAACCAGGTACGCTACCGGACTGCGCTACTTCCCGTTCCTTTTACTAGTTGCCTAGCAAATTTTTTATTCCGGTTATATTCTACTTCAATACTTTTATACCTATTACAAGAACTAAATGAGAGCGGAGAGGAAGGGATTCGAACCCTTGGTACAGTTTAACCCGTACGGCAGTTTAGCAAACTACTGATTTCAGCCACTCATCCACCTCTCCTCCAAAACCTCTTTCGAGGGCTGCAAAAATAAGCAGCTTAGCCTTAAATACCTAAAAAAAGTCCGGAATAAACTCAAATAAAGTTCGTTCCGGACCATAATATAGTTAATTGATAAACTGTAGGCTAAAAAGGGCTTCTTACATTGCCGCCAACTGCACTTTCTGCGTCAGTTCCATCACATTCTCTCTGAACATAGAATCGGTATCCATCAAATCCTTTACGGTTTGACAAGAATGTATTACCGTGGTATGATCGCGTCCACCAAAATGCTCACCAATTGTTTTTAAGGAGTTCTTGGTAAATGCTTTAGCCAAGTACATAGTAATTTGACGCGCTTGTACAATTTCACGCTTACGTGTTTTTTGTAACAACTTATCATAAGGCACTTCGAAGAATTCACATACCATTTTTTGAATGGCATCTATCGTAATTTCTTTGCTGCTTGTTTTAACAAAATTGCGCAATACTTTCTTAGCTAATTCAACATCAATTTCTTTTTTATTCAAAGAGGATTGTGCTAGCAAGGATATCAATGCCCCTTCTAATTCTCTCACATTGGTATTGATATTGTACGCCACATATTTCACAACTTCTTTAGGCATTTCTAAACCATCTGCTTTCATTTTCTTCTCCAAAATTTCGATACGGGTATCGTAATCTGGAACTTGAATATCGGCACTTAAGCCCCAACGGAAACGACTTAATAAACGCTCTTGTAATCCTTCTAAATCTTTAGGCGCTTTATCGGATGTTAAAACCAATTGTTTGCCGCTTTGATGCAAGTGATTAAAAATAGCAAAGAATGCATCCTGAGATTTTTCTGCTCTATTAAAAAATTGAACATCATCTATGATCAACACATCTATCAATTGATAAAAATGTATAAAGTCATTAATGGCATTATTGCGACTATGATCCTGAAACTGATTGATAAATTTTTCTGAACTCACATACAAAACCACTTTATTAGGA
Source organism: Bacteroidota bacterium (assembly GCA_947448725.1). Classification (GTDB taxonomy): domain Bacteria; phylum Bacteroidota; class Bacteroidia; order Chitinophagales; family Chitinophagaceae; genus Sediminibacterium. The sequence goes on along the minus strand of CANFOM010000011.1, from coordinate 69,709 downwards.
TGAATGCGTTTTACATCATTTCCAATGGCTTGCGCTAAATGTGTTTTTCCTAGTCCAACCCCTCCGTAAATTACTAATGGATTAAAAGAATTGGCCCCTGGCTTTTCGGCTACTGTTTTACCAGCACGACGTGCAACCCTATTGCAATCCCCTTCTATAAAGGAGTCAAATAGGTAATTATGGTTTAATTGAGGGTCAATTTGCATCTTCTTCAACCCTGGAATCACAAATGGATTCTTAACCGGGTTGTCAATCACCAACGGGAAGTTCATCTCGTTGTTATTGTAGGTTTTCATACCGCTAGCAGGCACATCCATGGAACCTTTTTTGTTGTTCCCGCTGTCCACCATGATACGATATTCTAATCTAGCTTCTTTTCCTAATTCGCGTTTTAAAGTTTTAGCTAAAAGGTTAACGTAATGTTCTTCGATGTATTCGTAAAAAAATTGGCTTGGAACTTGAATCATTAAAACGTTGTCTTTCAAATCGACTGGCTGAATTGGCTCGAACCATGTTTTAAAATGTTGCCATTCGACAATATCCTTAATAATTTTTAAGCAATTACTCCATATTAATTCTGCGCTCTTAGCCATCTTACTTTCTTGCTCTTTGTATAATTATAAAAAAGGTACTAATTGGATTTCAACTCTGGATTAAGGAATTGTTAACCGGAATGCGAATATGACGACTTATTGTTGAAAAAAAAACTTTTTTATTTGGTTTTTTTTACATGTCCCCAAAACCCTACAAACCCCTTGTTTTCTACCCCCTAATCAGGCGTTCAAGATATATCCTTTTTCTTAAAAATGCATAGTTATCCACTTATTTTTTGAAGTATTTTTTTTGCTATAAACTAATCCTTATTTGCTTTTAGTACCCCCTATTTAGATTTCGCCTTTAAATACTACCTTTACCCAATATAATCATAACTATGAGCTACGAATTAACCGGCAAGCTAATTGCCAAATACGAAATCATTCAGAGAAAAGAGACCTTTAAAACAAGGGAATTTGTGATAGAAAAGACCGATGACATCAATGGTAAAACCATCACCAATTATGTTAAATTTCAGTGTGTTCAGGACCGTACCGCTATCCCTGACCGTTTTAACCTTGGAGATACCGTAAAAGTACTTTTTAATATAAAGGGGTCTAAGTGGAACAAAGACGGCAAGGACAATTATATTACCAATTTAGATGCTTGGCGTATGGAAGCAGTTTCTTTAGGTGGTAATACTGCTCCTACCGAAGCAAGTACTTATTTTGACACTCCTGCAAATGAATCGGGAGACGATTTGCCTTTTTAGTTGATACCCTCCTTTTAGGTATTACTATATTAATTAAAGCATTTTTTTAGGATAAACACCTAACCCATGCAAACCAATATTCAAATTAAACTTACGCCTTCCGAGGTGGCAGATAATGCCACCTTTTTAAAGGCCATTTGCCAAATTACTGGCCAATCCAATGAAGCAATTAAAGGATACCATATTCTTAAAAAATCCATTGACGCCCGAAGTAGGCAACAAATTTGGGTTAATTTAAGCCTTAGGGTCTTTATTAATGAGCCCCCCGTTAATCGGTTTATCGAACCCCTCCATTTTCCTATTTTACCCCCCTCTGCCAAAGAAGTCATTATTATAGGTGCCGGCCCGGCTGGTTTGTTTGCAGCTTTGGAATGTATTCAATTGGGATTAAGGCCTATTGTGGTAGAGAGAGGTAAAGATGTAAGATCTAGAAGACGTGATTTAGCCCAATTAAATAAAGAAGGCATTGTTAATCCCGAGAGTAATTATTGTTTTGGCGAAGGAGGTGCCGGAACTTATAGCGATGGCAAATTATATACTAGAAGCAATAAACGTGGAAGCATTGATAAGATATTACGTTTGTTTTATCAGTTTGGTGCAGAGGAAACTATTTTATACGAGGCACATCCACATATTGGTACCAACAAATTACCAAATATTATTACTGCGATGCGAGCACAAATTGAAGCGTCGGGTGGAAAAGTATTGTTTGAAAAAAAATTAGTTGATGTTATTATTGAAAAAGATTTAATCAAAGAAATTATTACTGCAGATGGTGATCGTATAAAAGCTGAAGCAATTATTTTAGCTACTGGACATTCTGCTCGAGATATTTTTAACTTGCTTTTTGAAAAAAATATTAGCATCGAAGCCAAACCCTTTGCTTTAGGGGTGAGAGTGGAACATCCACAAGCTATTATTGATACCATTCAATACCATTGTTTATTACGCGACCCTAATTTGCCTCCAGCTTCCTATAGTTTGGTGGAACAAGTAAGTGAACGTGGAGTATTTAGTTTTTGCATGTGTCCTGGAGGAATTATTGCGCCTGCGGCTACTGCCCCTGGTGAAATTGTAGTAAATGGATGGAGCCCTAGTAAAAGAGATAACCCTTATGCCAATAGTGGTATGGTGGTACAAATAGATATTCCTACAGCAGCTCAATTTCTAAAAAATAATAAAACCAGTTTACCAGAGAACCACCCCTTATTATTATTGGCTTTTCAGCAACAGGTAGAACAAGCGGCGTTTACTGCTGGGGGTGGATTACAAGTGGCCCCTGCAGCAAGATTGGTAGATTTTTGTACCAATCAATTATCTAGCTCCTTGCCCGATGCCAGTTATTTACCTGGATTAATGGCCGCGCCTTTGCAAGAAGCCTTACCTAATTTTGTACATAAAACATTACAAGAAGGTTTTAAAGCCTTTGGGAAAAAGATGAAGGGCTATTATACCAACGATGCTATTGTGGTAGCAACCGAAAGTAGGACTTCTTCTCCGGTCCGTATTCCAAGAGAGACCGATACTTTACATCATCCTCAAATAAAAAATTTATACCCTTGTGGCGAAGGTGCTGGATATGCGGGTGGTATTGTAAGCGCTGCGATGGATGGCCAAAAACTAGCCCAGCAAATTGCTTTAGGATATGGCTTATCCATTCCCAATAGTTTTTAAATTAATTTTCTGGTTTCTCTTTCTTACTTAATAAAAATTCATCTTGAATTAAATGATTCAATTTAAATGATTTTAATTCGGCTGATAAATTAGGAGAAATTTCACGAGTAGCTATTATGGGCTTGCCTGCATTTACCCAAGCGGTGTACCAAAAATCGGCAATCAAATTAGAAGAAGCAACTAACTGCGCATTAATGGTTGAACCTAACCCATTGGCATAAGCTTCTGCAAATTCCTTGGTATACATTTTGGTTTCTTTGCCATAACGCATCTGCGTTTTGTATTTGGTCTCCGGCTTAAATTGAATAGACACTTCTTTTTCTACAGCCAACATTTCTGGAACCAAACTAGCTGCTTTACGAATATCTTCCCATAAAGCTTCGCTTGGATTTTTTAAATAAGTCGCTTTATGTGCATTGTATAATTGATATTGATCAATTCTTAGTTCTGGAATGAAAGACTCCCACATACTATGCAATCCTTTTTGATTAGTAAGTTGTCCATCATAATTGATAGTGGTATGCAAAGGCACATGCACATCTCCAATATAATGTCCAATATCTGCAGCATAAAATAATATACTGTCTTTATTTTTTGAACGAAATGCATTGGTGAGCTTATCCAATTCATTGATAATTAAATAAGGTGCCCAACCATATTTTAACAAAGTGTCTTCTGAATATTTTTTTACCGCATCTGCCCAATTTAAGGGCATATTATTGGCTGCATTAGGTCCGTAGGCTTCTAAATCAATAAAATGTTTGGTGGCTTCGGATTTATCTGTGTTTCGTCTAATATCTGGACGCGGCGCATTGGCCACTAAATAATTTTGATCTTGATGAAAATAAGTTTGTAAAGGTTCGGGCAAACTATAAACAGCCAATTGATTAATGGTGCGATGTACTAAAAAACCCCAGCTACTTAGACCAAGGGCTAAAAAACTTACTGCGATAAGAATAAAGGATTTCTTGATGAACATGATGTCTAAATTTAGAACGAATATAGCCTATTATCCCCTTAGAATATCGCTGTTGGATTTGTTTTTCCGCTCTTACTATAAAATCTTTAGGTTTCGAGAAAATGAATTTACTTTAGGCTAATAAATTATAAAAGATGGATGCACTTTTAAGTTTGAAAAATTTGAGAAAATATTACGCCACTCAAAAAGCCGTGGATGATATTAGCTTTGATATTGAGAGAGGCAGTATTTTTGGATTGCTGGGCCCCAATGGCGCGGGCAAAACCACGCTGCTAAGAATGATCACTGGAATTTTTTATCCAGATGGTGGAGAAATTATTTTAGACGGAAAACCATTTGACGCAATCAATGACATCCAAAAAATTGGTTACATGCCCGAAGAACGTGGCCTGTATAAAAAAATGAAAATTGGCGAGCAAGCTTTGTACTTAGCGCAATTAAAGGGATTGTCTAAAGCTGACGCAACGGAAAAAATAAAATACTGGTTTAAGAAATTCGAAATGGAGAGCTGGTGGAATAAAAAAGTAGAAGATTTGAGTAAAGGTATGAGCCAAAAATTACAATTTGTTATTACCGTTTTACACGAACCCAAATTAATTATTTTAGATGAACCTTTTAGTGGTTTAGATCCTGTAAATGCAAACTTAATTAAAGATGAAATTTACGCTTTAGCCAAAAAGGGCGCTACCATTATATTTAGCACCCACCGCATGGAACAGGTGGAAGAAATTTGCGATCATATTGTGCTAGTGAATTTAGGAAAGAAAATTTTAGATGGAACCGTTGCCGATATCAAGCAACAATTTAAAGAAAATATTTTTTCTATTGAAACCGAAGCTGGTGTTAGTTTGTCAGATGCCCCTGCATTTAGTATAGTTAGGGCAGAAGCTGGTAAAACATTGGTTAAAATTAACGAGGGGTTTCGCTCCAATGATTTGTTACAACAATTAATTGCCCAAAACAAGCAGGTGGTTGGATTTAATGAAGTATTGCCTTCACTCAATGATATTTTTATACATCTTGTAGAAGGCACACATGCTAATGCAAGGGCTTTTCAAACTGTTCAAGAATAAAAAATAATTTATGAATAAGATTTGGTTAATCATACAAAGAGAATACAGCACGCGGGTTAAAAACAAACGCTTTTTGATACTCACTTTTTTAATGCCTTTGTTAATAGTGGGCTTAATAGCAGCGTCTACTTATTTGTCTATTACCGGTGTAGAACAAAGAAATATTGCAGTGGTGGATCCTAATGGATTTATCAAAAATTCATTAAAAAATACGGCTCAAATTAATTTTAGTTTTCCTGCCAATGTGGATACGACTAATTATCAAAAACAAGGTTTTACAGATATTTTAATTATACCAAAATTCGACGGGGTCAAAAAAACCGATTATATTTTAAGATCCAAAAAATCAATGGGTTTGATGTTACAAGAAAGCATCACCAATAAAATCAATAGCGCTATCGAAGATCAAATGCTACAAGATGCAGGCATTCATCAAAATGTGTTAGATTCTATACACAAAGCCTCTCAGTTTGCAGAGTTAAAAGCCTATGAGGACAAAGGCAGCACCAGCAAAGAAAGTAACGCTAGCTTGGCTATGGGCATTGGGTATGCCAGTGGCTTATTAATTTACATTACGATGTTCATTTATGGCACCATGGTAATGCGGGGCGTAATGGAAGAAAAGACCAATCGTATTGCCGAAGTAATCATTAGTAGTGTGAAACCCTTTGAATTAATGATGGGGAAAATTATAGGAATCGGTGCAGTGGGCTTAACCCAATTTTTATTATGGATTGTTTTAATCATTAGCTTGACCAGCGCTGCTGCCGGATTTTTGCCGGCCGATGTGCAACACCAAGTGGCCAGCTTACAACAAAGTAATGGACAAATGGCAGGCGGTATGATGCAAGCCAGCGAATCGGCTGTAAAGATTTATAATTTTCAACACACTATTTCTACTGCTAACTGGCCATTAATTATTGGTTGTTTTATATTTTATTTTATTGGTGGTTATTTATTTTATGCTGCATTATTTGCTGCTGTGGGAAGCACGGTCAACGAAGATCCACAGGATGCACAAAGTTTAATGTTTCCTATCACCATGCCTTTAATACTATCTTATTTGATTACCAATATGGTTACCCAAAACCCAAACACACCAATTGCTTTTTGGGCAAGTATTATTCCTTTTAGTTCCCCTATGGTAATGATGGCGCGTGTTGCCTATGGCGTACCTAGTGCAGTGAGTTATTGGGAATTGGCTTTAAGTATGCTCACCTTAATTGCAGGATTTATTTTTACTACATGGTTGAGTGGACGCATTTACCGAACAGGCATTTTATTGTATGGGAAAAAAGTAACTTGGAAAATACTCATTAAATGGGCTTTTAAAAAAGTATAGGACTTTTTAAAAACTATAAAGCAATTCTAATATTCACCCCTGCCCTAGTATTGGTAATGGGTGGTGAAGAGGAAATATATGGAGTGGTTCTTCTTTGATCAAAGAAGAATTTTAAATTGATTTTGCTATTTAAAACATAATCAATAGAAGGTTGAATGGTCACTTCTTTTTGGCCGCCTGTACCATAGGCTTCTTTTTGATCCAATCGGCTATTGCTATTGTATACATCTCTAATAGACATATCAAATCTAAAGGTTAAATCGTTATTCAATTTATTGTTATTCAATCCAGGAATGGTAAATGGAAGTTTTAATCCCTTTTTTCGATAGGCTGTTCCAAATACAAATTCCGTACTATTATTTTCACTTAATTGATAGTCTATTAAGCTTAAGGATAGTATTCTGCTTTTTTTGTATTCAAAACGTAGGGACCATTGTGTAACCGTCGTTAAATTAATTCCAATTAATGGTTCCATTCTTTCACTAATCGTGATATTAGGTACTAAAAAATAAGGAATGTAATTCTTACTAACAGTGTCTAAAAAAGAAGGTGCATTTCTTCGGCCCGTATCTGCATACATCAAAGAACTGGTAAATCCATTCATGGATAAATTACTATTGTATCCATGCGTTAAAGTAATATTTGAAAATATATCTGATAGTAGTTTGGTTTTGGCCAGTCCATTGTATAAAATGGTCCAATTGGGCTTTGGCAACATTCCAGAAAATGGATTGGATCTTATGCTGGAATTGGTTTGATTTAATAGTGAAACTTTTTTTGGATCCTGCCCCGTATAGGCAGCAATAAATGCAGGAATTAAAACGTCTTGGGCGTATTTACTATAGCCAAGCGCATAACCATCTGGCGTTTTTGCTTTATTAGCAATGGTATTCCAATAGTTATTATTCGCAGCCACTCGTAAAGAAATTAGTTGTCGGTAACTTTCAAATGCTTTAAACTGAGTAGAAATTACATTAGGATTATGGGTTGAAAAAAAAGTATTTAAAGCCATATAACTAATAGTAAAACCCCCTGCGGATAATGGATTATTATGGGTAGGTGTATATTTGTCGCCTATCGAATTTATACTTGTGTCTTTAAATAGTTCTGAATACTCCTTGCTAAAAGATTTATTGACCACCACATCAATAATTAAAGATTTTACTGGCTCTACCATCATTCTAAATGAAAATTTTTGATCAAAGCTTTGCCTAAACATCATATTAAAATTTGGATTGCTATTAATTTTGCTTGAACTGTTTAGCTTATCCAACCAGTTAGCATCTGGCTGCCTACCTAAAAACATATAATCAATAGTGGGAGAAAGCCCTGTTCCTGTTTCATTTAAAAATTCAACATTACCTTCATATCCTGGCAATCGACTATTAAAGCTTTCCGTATAATCAGCATTGGCTGTTTTTAACATAGTTAAAAAACTGGCAATTGTTTTTACACCGCCAGGAACAATGATTGGTTCATTGGCTTTTAATACTCTTTGCGCAATACGTTCCTGCCTTCTCGCTTCACGCCATTTTTTCAAAGTGGAGTCTCTTGCCTTTCCAATTTTTCCTGCTAATGCCTCTGCCTTGGTCATCAATATTTTGGTGGCTAAGGGATTGGTGATGGCTTGTTTGGCTTCTACTCTTTCTTCACTTATTGCTGCATTTAAGTATTTTGATTTTTTATACAGAGAAGTAAAATTAAACTGTGCAGTGGCTTGATAGGCTAATGTGTTTTCTATTGTATTACCTAGTTGAACGGCCAGCCTGCTAGCTCCAATCCAATTATAGCTAGTAGCTGCATTCACATTGGCTAAGATCCAATTGGTCAAAGGTAATTTTGTTGTAGGTATATCATATCTCAGCATGGCCTTTTGACTGTATAAAGTATTTCTACCACTATTAATTACAGGCATCATCTTTGTTAATAAATCTTTGGAAGATAGCGTGCCATTGGGCCCATCAGCTTCATCAATTCTCGAATTCATATTGGCATTAAAATCCATATTCAATGATCTAGTAAAAGGCCATCGCATATTAAATAACTGACTCTTCGTAAAATATTTATCATAAGTGGTTTCCACTTTATCAATAGTCCTATCCGAAGAATTAATAATTCTTGGCGTATATTCTCCGTATTGTCTATCCAACACCGTTCTATAACTAATTAAACTTGGCGCGGGATTAAAATTGATATCCTTTAACCAAGTAAGCCATGCCCAATTGGTTTTTATTAATTTCTTAAAGGGCTCAAAACCTTTTACTTGATTGTTAAAAGTATAGCCAATGGCCCCTCTTTGTTTGGTCATTTTATTTTGATCAATCACAGGGCTGGTTTGCAATAACTGCGAATAAGAATAACTCAGATCAAAATTACTAATACTTAAAAGGGTTGGCTTACCTTTTGGCAATACCCTAACGTTCGTAAAATTTAAGGTTTTAATGGTAGACTGATTGGTGGAAAGATTCACCACAGAATCTCTTTGATGTCCCTGTAAGGCACTAACCTCATTGTCATACTTGATATCTTTATTAAATGGATCGTACTCTGGATTTTCGATGGATTTATTCAAACTTGCATAAACAGGAATAGAAATTTTAACTTGTTTAGGCAGTAATTTACCAGCATCAATATTGGTAGCAATATCAAATTGAGTAACCCCTGTTTTAGACCTTTGATTCATACTCTGCTCTATCGTACCAAAGCCCGCCGTACGCTTATTCATGGAGAGAGATATATTTCCTAAGTCTGCCAAAATCATATCCATTCTACCCAATGCTGCATAAGAACCACTTTCATCCATATCGGATAATCTTAATTCATTTACCCAAACCTCTGCATTGATACTATTGTGTGCGGAAGTATTTTCAAATGCAATTAAAATGCCTCTAATTTCACCTAAGTTAGGATTTCCCATCACGGAATAAGTTTGGCCCGCATTGGTTCCAGACTTTATTTCCATTGGAAATTTTGAAGTATAAGTGAAATGCTGTTTATCTCTTTCTAATTTAAGATTTACTAAATCATTTAAACTTAGATTCAAACTATTTTCTGCTGGCCATACTATATCTGATTGCGCAATACTATAATTTCCTGCTGGAGTTACTTTTAAGGGTATTCTTATCTCATAAAAGTTATTTTGAAAGTCCTGACCCATTCTTATCACCGCAGTGATATCGCCTTTGCTAGAAAAAGTCGTAGGAATTTGACTTTCGGCATGTAAAAACAAAGATAAATTGCCATACTTACGGATGTCAATGTTCATCGTTTTAAATACCCCTCTTGGTGATTTGCCTTTTTGCAAATTATTTAATTGAACACTTAATGCTTGTTCATTTTGTAATAAGTTTACTCCATTATTACTCAATAGTTGCACGCGCTCAATACCTGGAGGAATTACATAGTTAACAGGTTGTCTGCTTCCATTTTGTTCAATACTTACTGCTAAAGTGTTAACTGTAGTATTATCCGAAGCAACTGTTTTATAATTACCCGAGCCATCAATTTCATTGGCATATTGTCTCCATTGATTGCGCACTAAATCTAATTTTGCAAATCGCATAGTAATCGAATCCTCAAAGCCAGTCATATACATTCTAATAAATCGAATAGATCTAAAATCGGAAATACCCCCTATGGATTTTTTCTTGGGATCACGAATGGGAATTCTAAATAAATACCAATCCTCTGAATGCTGTGTGCCATCTGCATAAGTTACCGGCACTTGTTTTGTATCTGTAATATAATTAGATCCAACCCCTAAATTCCCTTTTTTTAAATCTATAACATATTCCCAATAAGATTCAGATTCGTTAAGTGTATTATCTCTATTTAAATCTTCATTGTCTGGCAGCATGGTAGCCGCACTGCTAAATACACTTGTACCAGCCACTGGAGAATTCCCTTGTGGGTTATTAAAATATTTGTACCTATCTAATATACCTCCATTGGTAGCCGTATACGAATCGTCTCTATACCATTTATAATTATCAGCACTGGGATCATTAAAAAATTGTTGCTTCACCAATGGATTTGAAATCTGATCAATTACCTCTTTTCTTTGCAATCGCTCCCCTGCATCATCTAATCCATCAAATCCTATATCCTGAAATTTTCTGTCATCCGGATTATTACTAAAAGCATTGGTTACTTGAATGGGATTGGTAGGCACTCTTCCCCAAGTAGAGCTATCTACCGAAGCCGGGATATTAGGTGTGGGCATTCCATTTTCATAAAAACGTCTGCCATCTTTTAAAATATCTTCACTTACATTTCCTAAGTTTAAAACCAGTTGCCCACTAGTGGCCGGTGATTTTATAAATGGGTTTTGCACCCAAAATTCAACATACTCAATCACATTGGTTTCAAAATCGGTTTGATCTAATGCACGCATAATACCTCCCCACTTCTCTGCAGGATTTCCAAATTGTCCTTTACTATTTAAATCTTTGAAATTATAATTATAAGGGCCCCTATCCTTAGGAAAATAAGTTAAATCAAAAGTAGGTAACTGCACATCGGTAATATTGGTAGTCTTATTAGGAAACAGTTCATTGGTAAAAACCTGACGCACTCTAGGATCACTTAACGCTGCTAAATTGGAACTCAAAGGATTGTTGGAACTATTTCTATCCTGCAAAGTAGGCTCAATAGTATACCAAGCAATACGGGCTCTTCGCTTATTGTAATCTATGGAATCCGCTAAACTAGCTTCATCATAAGTAGTTAAAATCTTATCATGAACATCTCTGTAAGGAGTAGATGCCAATGCCCAAGAAGTAAATGGAAAACGTAAATCAATATTGGTTCTGGTGGATTCAAAATCATCTAAATAAACTAAGCCACTGCCCCCCTTACCAATTTGTTGCGCATGCCCTGGTTGTAAATAAGCTGCTTCCCCATAAGCGGTGATATACGATTTGGCTTTGGTTTTATAAAAAGGTAGTTTATTTAAAGCTCGGGTTACACTGGGCAATTCTCCTCTGTAATTAAAATCTAGCCCGTACATCGCATTTTTAATAGGATCGGATCCAAAATTTGTCTTAGTAAAAAAGGGACGCTCACTTAATCTTTCTGTTGAAAAACCTATATTAAAATTTTTACTCGCCATATAATCTAAGCGCAATGCTCTAAATCCTCTTTCTTGAAAACCAAATCCCAAATTATTTTCAAAAGAAACATTCACTGGAATATTGGAACTTAATATGCCTGGATTAATAATTCTAACTGTACCCGAACCATAATCCACCATATAATCTACACCTTCTTTTAGAATTTGTCCACCCGCTCTAACACTTACCGAACCCTGTGGTACATTAAATGCATTTAAACTAATTTCAGAACCACCCCCAGCGCCTTTTACTTGACCTTCCATTACAAACCTATTTAAGTTAGTATAAGTTTGCGCTTCCGATTTTATATTTCGATACAATTGCGGAAATAAATATTTTTTAGCTGTGGCACTGTCCTTTTGAAATAAATTCTTAAATGCGATTTCTTTTAAGTCATCGCCAAAAGGTTCTAATAATGGAAATACAATCCTGCCCATTTTAGACAATACCGTAAAGCCTTCTACATAGTCAAATACTCCATCCGGTTGTGGATCATTTCGATTGTTTAGTCGATCTAATTGTAAGATTTTTATTAACGCTTTACCTTCAACAGCCTTATCAGCCACTGGCAAATATCTCTTTTGACCTAAGCTAGGATCTTCATACAATACATTCAATTGAAAATCGGTTGGTTGAATAGTTCCAAATAAATCCAAGGAGTAAACGTTTTTCATCATCAAATCCCAAATAGGCAAATCGGTTCTTTGCGTAGTGGCTTTTAATAATTTTAAAAACATGATTTGTTGTACTCCATTATTGGGATTAAGCGCAATGTTATCAGAAAATTCTCCCACTTGATACACCCTTCCATTGTATGTATATTGGAAAGCCACTGCCAATACTTCGTCTGGCTGCAGTGGAATGTTTAAAGATAAAAATCCAATTTGCGGATTGAAAAAATATTCGTTCTCAGTTAATTTACGCGCAAAAGTTCGCTCATAATCTTCCGAAGACCTTAAACCTTGCATGGTTAATACATTAGAAACATCGGATGGATTTCGTGATTTTGGGTTATTGATAATGGAAGGATACAAACTATTAGCACCATTATCGGGGTAAGGATTACCCGCATTGGTTTCTAAACTTTTTTTACTGGGTCTGGATTCCCCCAAATCTGCCAAGCCCACAATATCTCTTGCATTGGTGGTTTGCCCATTACGATTGGTCACCCATACTTCAATTTTTTTAATCTGCGCTTGTGAATTAACAACAGGCAGGTTACTCATCGCTTTATTATAATTATTTCTAAAATATTGCGCCAATAAGAAGTGCCTATTTTCCTCATAATCGTCTAATCTTTTTTGAAAATGTTGGGTACTAGTGCCACCCTGTAAATTCATGGATTGTCGTTGCGATTTTTGATTGGCAATTGCTGCCGTAACAAATAACCTGCCAAATTGCAATTGAGTTTTAACACCAAATAAATTTTGAGTACTTGGAATAAGTGTACTTCTTGAAATATAATTAATGTTACCAGCGTCTATCGACTTTATAATTTCATCTTTTTTTCCTCTATAATTTAATTTTATCTGATTGTCAAAACCCAGGTTGGATAAGGAGTTTAAATTAATAGGGATTTTTAATTTGTCGCCAATACTTGCATTCATGCTAAAATTAGTGTTGGCATCAAAGTCAAAGCCTCCATTTTTTCGGGCCGCTTCGGGTAAAGTAGGATTGGCCACGTTTTGACCCTGATAGCCTGCTTTAATATTTATTTCCCCTACAGGTCTAATATCCACTTTTAAATCAGAGCCTGTTTTTCCAAACAATCTATCAAAATAACTATCGTATACTTTTGCTTTAGGTCGGGTCATTTTCCGATTTAAAGTTCCTAAGGAATTAGCCCTTTGCATAAAATAAGCATCCTCATCTTTCTTCGTTTTTAATTTCCAAAACTCATCAAAAGATAAAGTAGCGGGTATACGTTGTGGCTTTCCTGCCACCATCTCGGTAATATAATAACTTTTAGCGGCAGGGTTATACTCCACTCTTCTTTTTAAAACGCTAGTGTCATGCAATTCAAAAGGATTTTTGCTTGGCTCTGATAAAAAATCGCCGCGTTTATCTCGAATGGGAAAATGAACAGAATCTTTTAGAATTTTTTTCTTGATTGTATCTTTCCCTTTATTAATTAAGCTGTCACCAAAAGGAACTTTCAAACCGGCTTTCACTTGCGCTGTTAAATCACTCCCAACAAGAAGTAAAAAACAAGACAGTAAAACCGTTTGAACTATTTTCAAAACTGATTAAAATTGTGTTTTAAAAAATTAGCAGTTTTTTAGCGCTGCCTTGATTAAGGTTTCTAAATTAATGGCAGCCCCCTCTGATTGAATTGTTTTATCCACTGCTTTTTCAGCAACTGCTTTTTGAATGCCTAAAGAAATCAATGCCTGGATGGCGTCTTGATGGGGAGTATTTTTAGTAGACAAAGCAAAACCACCAGTCGGGTTATTATTTATATTTATTTTAGAAAGCTTATCTCTTAGTTCAAGCACCAATCTTTCCGCCGATTTTTTCCCAATGCCTTTGATTTGTTCTAATTGTCTTGCATCCCCTTGCACAATGGCTCTAATAATTTCCTCAGGTTGCATTCCTGACAACATCATTCGAGCGGTACTTGCTCCAACGCCCGAAACACTAATTAATTGCAAAAACAATTCCTTCTCCTGCTGATCAAAAAAGCCAAAAAGCACTTGTGAATTTTCGGTGATATGCAAATAAGTATGCAGCAACCCCTTCTCTTTTTTAGAGATGGATTCATAGGTATTTAAACTAATATTTACCTCATAGCCAACACCCCCCACATCAACAATAAGTTTAGCGGGAGTTAATTGCACAAAATTACCTTGTAGAAATGCTATCATAATGTGTTCAAATTTAGCACATAAGGAACGAAAAATGGCCATTTGGCCCATTTCTTAGCCAAATTTTCAGATATTTGTAGGTCAAAATAAATGATCACTAATGAAGCCCACTTTTAATGCCGCCATAACCGCTGTTGGAGGATATGTTCCTGCAACCAAATTAACCAATTTTGACCTTGAAAAAATGGTGGATACCAACGACGAATGGATTAAAAGTAGGACAGGCATTTCGGAGCGTAGTATTTTAAAAGAACCCGGAAAAGCAAGTTCCGACATGGCCGTAAAAGCCATTGAAGAAATCATTCGAAAAAAGAAATTAGACCCCTTAAGTATAGATTGTATTATTTGCGCAACGGTTACACCAGATATGATATTCCCCTCTACCGCTAATTTAATTGGAGATAAAATTGGTGCTAAAAACGCTTTTGGATTTGATTTAGGTGCCGCTTGCAGTGGATTTTTATTTGCATTAACAACGGCTACTGCTTTTATTGAATCGGGCAGGTATAAAAAAATAATAGTAGTTGGAGTTGATAAGATGAGTTCTATTATTGACTATACCGATAGGGCTACTTGTATTTTATTTGGAGATGGCGCTGGTGCTGTTTTAGTAGAACCTACTACAGATGGATTGGGTGTACAAGATTCTATTTTAAAAAGTGATGGAAGTGGCGCACCCTATTTGCATATTAAAGCTGGTGGAAGTTTAAAACCAGCGAGTATGGAAACTGTATTGGCTAAAGAACATTATGCATTTCAAGATGGGCAGCCTGTTTTTAAATTTGCTGTAAAAGGAATGGCAGATGTAAGTGCCGAACTCATGGAAAAACATCATTTAACTGGCGATGATATTGCCTGGCTAGTACCGCATCAAGCCAACTTGAGAATTATTGATGCCACTGCCAATAGAATGGGTTTATCCAAAGAGAAAGTAATGATTAATATTGAAAAATATGGTAATACCACTGCCGCAACTATTCCACTTTGTTTATGGGATTGGGAATCAAAATTAAAAAAAGGAGACAATTTAATTTTAGCCGCATTTGGAGGTGGATTTACCTGGGGCGCGACTTGGATTAAATGGGCTTACTAAAAAGTGTTATATTTATTCAAATAGAGGCTATGAAAAATAAGAAATTTAAGGGCGTTAGTACATTGACCTTGCATACTGCAAATAAAGAGAATGATAATTTCTCGCATACTACTCCTATTTATGCTACTTCCACTTTCACCTTCGACTCTACCAATGAAGGCATGGAGCGATTTTTAGGAACTGACAAAACGCGTATTTACTCAAGATGGGGTAATCCTACTTTTGTCGCTGCAGAAAAAACCATTGAAGCTTTGGAAGCACATGGGTTGACCAATGAAAAAGGAGAACCCCTTGAACTAAAAGCTTTATTACATTCAAGTGGTCAAGCCGCCATGAGCACTTTATTTTTAAGCAATTTGAGTGCAGGCGATACTTTAGTTTCTCATTATTCACTGTATGGTGGCACCCAAGAATTAATGCAAAAGATTTTAGCGGAAGCGGGTATTAAAACCATTTTAATAGATGTTCGTGATGTAAAATTATTAGAAAAAACAATTCAGGAAAACGCAGGTATAAAATTAATACACCTTGAAACGCCCGCCAATCCTACTTTACAGTGTGTAGATATTGAAGCTATATGTACTATTGCACATAAATATGGTATTAAAGTTTCTGTAGACAATACTGTTGCTACTCCTTATTTACAACAACCCTTCGCCTTAGGCGCCGATTTTGTTTTTCATTCTGCTACTAAATTTTTAAATGGACATGGATCTGCGCTCAACGGTGTTTTGCTTGGCAAAGACCTTAAATTTATGCATGCTAAGGTTTGGAAATGGCATGTTTTATTAGGAGGCAATTCCAATGCATTTGATTCTTATTTATTAATTCAAGGAATGAAAACCTTGGAAATTAGAATGGATAGACATTGTAGCAATACGGCCAAAGTAGCTGCCTTTTTAGACAAGCACCCAGCTATTGAAAAAGTAAATTATACTGGACTAGCAAGTCATCCAGATCATGCCATTGCCAAAAAACAAATGAAACAGCATGCACCCTTAATAAGTTTTGAACTAAAAGGTGGTATTGAAGCAGGCAAAAAATTCATAGATGCTTTAGAAGTTTGTACCCGTGCAGTGTCATTAGGTACGGTAGATACTTTAGTTTCTCACCCAGCTAGTATGACTCATTATGGCATACCTAGAGAAGAGCGAATTAAGTATGGCATCACCGATGGCTTAATTAGAATGAGTGTGGGCATAGAAAATATAGAAGACTTAGAAGCCGATTTAACACAAGCCTTGGCTAAAATATAATAGCCTCTTTATCATTATTATAAATAGTTCTAATGGACATTATTATTCGCCGAGCAAAAAAAACAGACTGCGTTCGTTTATTAGAATTGATTCAAGAATTAGCTGTTTACGAAAAAGCACCCGAAGAGGTGACGGTTACCTTATCCCATTTTGAGGAAAGTGGATTTGGCAAAAACCCAGTGTGGTGGGCCTTTGTAGCCGAAGTTAGTGGCGTAGTGGTGGGTATGGCTTTATATTATATTCGCTATTCTACCTGGAAAGGACAAAGAATGTATTTAGAAGATTTATTGGTCACCGAAGAAATGCGTGGTAAAAAAATAGGAAGCTTATTGTTTGATCAATTGATACAAGAAGCAAAAGATAAAAAATATATTGGCATCAATTGGCAGGTATTGGATTGGAATGAACCAGCCATTAATTTTTATAAAAAGTACAATGCCAGCTTCGACCCGGAGTGGTTAAACTGCGCAATTAATTTTTAGTCGAGGAATTTTTGCAATTAATTTTTATTGCACCCCCGCCACCACGGCTTCCTTAAAAACTTTTTGAACCAATCCTTGTAAAACTTTACCTGGACCTACTTCAGTGAAATGAGTTGCTCCATCGGCTACCATGGCTTGCACGGTTTGTGTCCACTTTACCGCACCCGTTAATTGTGCAATTAAATTTTGTTTTATTTGTGCAGGATCGGTTACTGCAGTAGCCACCACATTTTGATATACTGGACAAATAGGATTGTTAAAATGTGTTGCTTCGATAGCTGCTGCTAATTCAATTTTTGCTGGATTCATTAATGGAGAATGAAAGGCGCCACCAACTGGTAACACCAAAGCTCTCTTTGCACCCGCTGCTTTCATTTGCTCGCAAGCAATTTCAATTCCTTTGATACTTCCCGATATAACAAGTTGTCCTGGACAATTATAATTAGCAGGTACCACCACTTCTCCTGTTTCTTTTTGAACTTGCGCGCAAACTTCTTCTACTTTTTCATCGGCTAATGCCAACACAGCTGCCATCGTGGATGCTTGTATTTCACAAGCAGCTTGCATGGCTTTGGCACGCACACTTACTAAACGTAAAGCATCTTCAAAGCTTAAAGTTTTATTGGCCACTAATGCACTAAACTCTCCTAAGCTATGCCCAGCCACCATATCAGGTACCACTGCATTTTCTGCAGGCATGGTTAAATAGGCCACTACGGAATGTATAAAAATAGCCGGCTGTGTTACATTGGTTTGTTTTAACTGCTCATCGGTTCCTGTAAACATGATATCACTTATTCTAAAGCCCAAAATTTCATTGGCTTTTTCGAACATTTCTTTGGCAGTAGCATTGCTCTCATATAAATTTTTACCCATTCCCACAAATTGACTTCCTTGACCTGGGAATACAAATGCATTTTTTGACATGTAGAATCGTTTTTACAAAACTAAATAAAAATGGCGAAGTTTCCTTCGCCATTCATCTGTACCATTGCTAACCCAAGAACTAACTAATCATTTATATCTATGTATTTTAAGAATTCCATCTTTGTATTTTCTTCTTGAAATTTACCGCCAAAATAAGTAGTAATGGTATTAGAACTATCGTCCTTCACACCTCTACTAGATACACATAAATGTTTGGCGTCCATCATCACCGCCACATCCTGTGTTTGCAATACTGTTTGTAATGCTTTACCAATTTGCATGGTTAAACGCTCTTGAACTTGCGGACGCTTCGAAAAATATTCTACCAATCTGTTTAACTTACTTAATCCAATAACTTTACCACTGCTAATATAAGCTACATGTGCTTTTCCGAAAAAAGGTACAAAGTGATGCTCGCAGTTCGTATAAAAATTAATATTCTTTTCTACCAACATTTCATTGTACTGAAATTTATTTTCAAACAAAGTCATGCTAGGCATATTCGCAGGGTTCAATCCTTGGAATAATTCTTTCACATACATTTTTGCAACACGTAATGGCGTGCCTCTTAAACTATCGTCACGTAAATCCATTCCTAAAACTTCCATGATGGCTTTAAAGTGAGGTGCGATGGCTGCAATTTTCTCTTCATCAGATATATCAAAAGCATCTGCACGCATAGGTGTTTCCACCGAACTCGCTTTATGCTCATCGCCCATTTCTTCTAGTAATAAATTACTTAAATCGATGTGTTGCTCTTTAAGCGGGGTAGTCGACAAAGTTTCTTTCTGTTTCATACAACCTTATTTTTAAGTCTAACTCTTTGTTGATACGAGGTCTAATTAAATTATAAATTACTATCGCGATGTTTTCGGCAGTAGGATTTAAATTTTTAAATTCGGTCGTATCTAAGTTTAAATTTTTATGATCAAATCTGGAAATAATTTCTTCTTGAACAATGTTACTTAAGTCTTTGGTGTTGATCACAAATCCTGTTTGCGCATCTGGCATTCCATTTACTTGTACCACTAGTTCGTAATTATGTCCGTGATAATTGGGGTTGGCACAGGGTCCAAAAACAGTCATGTTTTTTTGGTCTGACCAATCGGCACAAAACAATCTGTGCGCGGCATTAAAATGCTCTTTTCTGAATACCGCTACTTTATGTTCCATGCTTCCAAATTAAGAGGACAAAGTTACATTAATAATAACGCGTAAGGATGAGTTTTGTTTACTCTTTTAGATAAAAAGATAAACGTTTAAAAATATTACCCTTTTTCGACAAAAATATAGGACAAAATCAAGGTTTTGGATATGGTTAGCTCCTTTAAAAAAAGGGTACTACTACCCAAAATATTCGACATAAATACGAGGGGTCTCATATAATTTGATACAATGAAGTTGAACCTCGGTTGGGATATGCGGCTGCAATTGTTTCCAAATGGCTATGACCAAATTTTCGGTGCTACACATTTGACCTTGCATAAAAGGAACGTCCACATTTAAATTCTTATGATCTAATTGATCTATAACATGCTTCTTTATAAGCATACTTAACTTTTTAACATCAAATAAAAACCCTGTTTCAGGATCGGGATGACCTTTAACTGTCACAAAAATCTCATAATTATGCCCATGCCAATTTTCGTTCGCACAAACCCCAAATACTTCTTCGTTTTTTTCCTTACTCCAATTGGGATTAGCCAATTTATGTGCTGCATTAAAATGTTCCGCCCTTGTTAAATACACCATGTCGCCAATATTTTTGTAAAGATATAAATTTGAGGGCCAAGTTAACCATTTTTCACAGGCCTTTCCCGACCTTTGTATTATGCGTGTAATTATAACAGCGGCTACCAATGGGGAATGGATGCCAAGTTTTCAGAAAATTAACCCTGCTTTTACAACCAATAACAAACGATTTTCGGTGGGTTTTCACGAATCGGGTATTGGCTTGCTTGCCAGTAGCGTTTCAATGATGAAAATGTTTGTACAAGAAACACCTACACTGATTATTCAAATAGGTATTTGCGGAAGTTTTGATAAGAAAATTCCTTTGGGTAAAGTATTTGCGGTGAAAGATGATTTTGCGGGAGATATTGGCGTTACAGAAAATAAAGTTTGGAAAGATTTATACGATTTGAAATTAGATAAACCCAATGATGCACCTTATGAAAAAAAGTCATTGCCTAATCCATGGCTGAAGCAATACAATGTTTTAAACTTACCTACTAAAAAAGGAGTAACCGTAAATACCATTAGCACCGATAAAAATAAAATAGATTTATACAATGGCCGTTATAAAGCCTCTTTAGAATCGATGGAGGGCGCCGCTTTACATTATATAGGTCGTGATTTAAATATTCCTTTTATTCAAATTCGTGCTGTTTCCAATTATGTAGGTGAACGCAATAAAGCCAAATGGAAAATGAAAGAAGCAATTTATAATTTGAACGAAACCTTATTGCAATACTTAGACGCACTCCATAAATTGCCTAACCATGCCTGAGTTTGAGATAGGTTTTTCTCCCTGCCCCAATGATACTTTTATTTTTGATGCTTTAGTGAATCATAAAATAGATACCAAAGGCTATACTTTTAAAGTGCATTTACAAGATGTGCAAACTTTAAACGAATGGGCTATTGCAGGCAAACTTCCTTTTTCAAAAATTAGTTACGGTGTTTGGCCCTTAGTAAAAAATACGTATAATTTACTAAATAGTGGTGGCGCTTTAGGTAAAGGCGTTGGACCATTATTAATTTACAAAGAAAATATAAATAAGCCAGAAGGCAAGCCAGATCAGGCTTTGATGCGTGTGGCTATTCCTGGGATAAACACTACTGCACATTTACTTTTTAGCTTGGCTTTTCCTAAGCTTACAAATAAAACATTTTTAGTATTTAATGAAATTGAAGATGCAGTATTAAGTGGCGCAGTAGATGCTGGCGTGATTATTCATGAAAACCGTTTTACCTATGCTGCAAAAGGTTTAAGCAAATGGATGGACTTGGGTACTTATTTTGAAGAAACTTTTAATGCCCCTATTCCACTCGGCGGAATTATTGCGCGCAATGATATTAACCCCAATGATATTGTGATGGTAGATGCCCTTATTAAAGAAAGTGTACAATATGCTTTTGCTAATAGTTACAAAATTTTACCTGACTATATTAAAATGCATTCACAAGAAATGTCTGAAGAAGTAATGCGTCAGCACATTGATTTATATGTAAACGATTTTAGTATTGATATGGGCGATACAGGAAGAAAAGCGATAGCTCAATTAGAAAAAACATTTAATGATAATATCCTTTCTAAATAACTTAGAATAGATTCTAAATCATTTATATTCAATTACTTAGAAAATAATTTTTTTACAAATTTTATATAGATTAATTTTGTTTTGTTGTCTATTTAGGTAACTTCATAGATGCAGAGAATCGTAGTAACTTATAAAAGATATTTTCTAGATTTCTATGATGAGCAAGTAAGTGAAGTTCAAACTAAAATAGAATGGACACTTACACTCATTGCTACAATACCGGCTGTCCCTATTAAATATCTAAAACACATTGAAGGAACAAAAGGATTATATGAAATTAGAGTAGAGGTTAATAGCAATATTTTTAGAATATTTTGCTTTTTTTACGAAGGGAATATTATTGTTCTCGGAAATGGATTTCAGAAGAAAACTGACAAAACACCAAAATCCGAAATCACAAAGGCCTTAAAAATAATGGAGGAATATCAAAATGAAATCGACTAAAAATAAAAACATTGCCACCTTAACAGAATTGATTGACCACAAGTATGGAAAAAGAGGTAATAAAAAGAGACAGAAATGGGAACAAGGGTTTGAAGCTTTTAAATTGGGTGTACTACTTGAAGAAGCAAGATTAAAACTTGGAATGACGCAAGAAGAACTTGCAAAAAAATCTGGGACTAATAAATCTTACATTTCAAGAATAGAAAATGATGCATCAGATATTAGGTTATCTACTTTAATGCGTATCATTCAAGATGGACTTGGAGGACAATTAAAACTATCTGTTCAACTATAATTATTATTCTTTCAAGGCTTTTGCATAAGCAGCTAATACACGCTCGCGGGCTTCTTCATGAACTACAATGGGTTTAGGATATTTTAAAGAATCAAATTCTGGCACCCAATGTCTGATGTATTTTAAATCTTTATCAAATTTTTCGGTTTGTAAGCGCGGATTAAATACTCTAAAATAAGGCGCTGCATCACAACCACTTCCACTGGCCCATTGCCAACCACCATTGTTGGCGGCTAAATCAAAGTCTAATAATTTTTGTGCAAAATACGCTTCGCCCCAACGCCAATCAATTAATAAATGCTTGGTTAAAAAACTAGCTACAATCATACGCACTCTATTGTGCATAAAACCAGTAGTATTTAATTCTCGCATACCCGCATCTACAATTGGATAGCCCGTACGTCCTTCACACCAAGCTTCAAATTCTTTTTCATTGTTACGCCACTCTATAAAATCATATTTTGCCTTAAATGATTTTCCTTCAGCTACTTGCGGGAAGTGCCATAAAATCATATGATAAAAATCGCGCCAAATTAATTCATTAAAAAAAGTAGTATTTAAGCTTTGCGTTTCTAAAGCCAATGTTCGTGCAGAGATGGTTCCAAAACGCAAATGCACACTTAAATGAGTGGTGGCATTTAAAGCAGGGAAATTTCTTTGCTCCGTATAATTTTTTACCAACTTAGTATCATACTGCATTGGAGGTATAACTAGATCTGTTTTTTCAAAACCTAT
The DNA here is from genome assembly GCA_947448725.1 of Bacteroidota bacterium. Lineage (GTDB taxonomy): Bacteria > Bacteroidota > Bacteroidia > Chitinophagales > Chitinophagaceae > Sediminibacterium. Next base: position 46,805 of record CANFOM010000011.1, on the reverse strand, counting down.
TTCTTTTAAAGTGGGTAGTTTGTATGCCTTGGTGTCTAAAAAATAATCGAGTAGTTTTTCGGAGGGATGTTTTTTAGGAATTTTTCCAGCCCATACTGTTCTCCATTTATTGGCATAGGGTGTATAAATAGTATAGGGTTTGCCATCATCTTTAATCACTTCATCTTTTTCGAAAATTACCTGATCTTTATAAGGATGATAACTAGCACCATTGTTCAAAGCCAATTTTTCAATGGCCGCATCTCTTGCATTGGCTTTGGGGCCATAATCATGATTCGTATAAACAGATGCTATCTTAAAATCTTTAAAAAGTTTTTCAAAAACTTCTATCGGCGTTCCATATTGCACCCAAAGTGATTTTCCTTTGGCCACTAAATCGGATTGCAAACGCGTTAGGGTTTGATGAATAAAATCTACCCTTCTGTCTGCTTTATCTTCGGATTGACTTAAAATGTTTTTATCAAAAATGAAAATGGGTAAAATTTGATGCCCTTTTAATTTGGCTTGGTAAAGCGCATGGTACAGGCCGACATTGTCCTGCCATCTTAAATCTCTTCTAAACCAAAAAATGGAGATTGCCTGTTTCATATTTGTTTAACAATTAAAAACTAAAATAGTTGGCTTTTATATTTAATTTTAGGAATGCAAATTAGTAAAATCATTGATGCTTTAGAAAACTGGGCGCCGCTTGCTTGGCAAGAACCTTATGACAATGCTGGACTTATTGTTGGCACACCAGACCAAGTTTGTACTGGTGTTATTTGTTCTTTGGATTGCACCGAAGCTGTTGTAGAGGAAGCCATTGCCAAAGGATGCAACCTTATTGTAAGCCACCATCCCATTGTTTTTAAGGGAGTGAAACAATTTAATAGCAATGATTATGTGTCTCGAGTGCTGGTAAAAGCCATCCAAAATAATATTGCCCTTTACGCTATTCATACCAATTTAGACAGCCTGCTCGACGGGGTGAATAAAACCCTGGCCGACAAGCTTCACCTAGAAAATAGAAGAATTTTAAGCCCTAAACCCGGTTTTAAAGACCAAAATGGGGGTGAAATTGGCTCCGGATTAATTGCCGAACTACCGCTGGAAACCGACGAGGCAGAATTTTTAAAATGGATCAAAGAAAAATTGAATGTAACTGTTATCAAACATACCTCTTTTACAAAAAAGCCATTGAAAACCATTGCTTTATGTGGTGGATCGGGTAGCTTCTTAATTGCCGATGCCAAAGCGCATAAGGCCGACTGTTTTATCACCAGCGACCTCAAATACCATGACTTTTTTGAGGCAGATGGGCAGCTTTTATTGGTGGATATAGGCCACTTTGAAAGCGAACAAGGGGTAGCTGCCCTAATTGTTGCTAATTTGAAGCTGAAATTCCCTACCTTTGCCGTCCTCGAATCCTTGGTAAATACACAACCTGTATCCTACCTTAAAGATTGAGGTTTACATAATTAAGACCATCCAAATAAATTTTTAAATATGGCATCAGTCAAAGACTTTTCAGTAGAAGAAAAATTAGTAAATCTTTACAGACTTCAAAGAGTTGATAGTAGTATCGATGAAATTGAAATTCTTCGTGGCGAATTACCCATGGAAGTAAAAGATTTAGAAGATGAAGTGTTGGGTTTGCAAAATAGACAAACAAGAATTGAAGAAGAAATCAATGGTATCACTGAATTTATCGATGAGAAAAAAGCATTGATCAAATCAAGCGAAGAATTAATTGCTAAATACGAAAAACAAAGCGAGAATGTTAAAAACAATCGTGAGTTTGAAGCCATTAACAAGGAATTAGAAATGCAAGGTTTAGAGATTAAATTGGGCGAAAAGCATATTCGTGATGCCAATGAAGAATTAGCAGAAAAAATCAAGGTCTTGGATGCTGCTAAAAAAACAATTGCTGTTAAAGATGGCGTGTTAACCCATAAGAAAAGCGAATTAGAGAAAATTATTGCTGATACAGAAATTGAAGAGAAAGAATTAAGAAAAAATAGCGAAGATGCGCGTGCTCATATTGACGAGCGTTTATTGTATAGCTACGACCGTATTAGAAATAGTTACCACAATGGCTTAGCCGTAGTAACTGTAGAAAGAGATGCTTGTGGTGGATGTTTCAACTCAATTCCTCCTCAACGTCAAAGCGAAATTCGATTACACAAAAAGATCATCGTTTGTGAAAACTGTGGTCGTATTTTGGTAGAAGAAGAAGTAGCCAACGCTCCAGTAAAGAAATAATTAGAATCAATACTATTCCAAGCCTTCCAAGAAATTGGGAGGCTTTTTTTTGCACTTCCTTAATAGCAGGTGGAATGGCTAGAAAAATTTGTACATCATTTTGGGGTAGTGTATATTGCAGTAAGCGATGTTAACTAAATTAGAAATTCAAAACTATATACTGATCGATCAATTAGCAATTGATTTATCCAGCCAGCTTTCCGTTATTACCGGAGAAACAGGTGCTGGTAAAAGTATTATTATGGGCGCCCTCGGTTTAATATTAGGAGACCGAGCCGATAGTACTGTTTGCAGAGATGCTTCTAAAAAATGTTTTATTGAAGGTACTTTTCAGTTGTCCAATAAAAAACAATACGAATCTTTTTTTACCGAGCACGAAATTGAATTATCAGATGAACTCATTATAAGAAGAGAAATTAGTGCACAAGGAAAATCTAGGGCTTTTATTAATGATACACCCATTACGCTTACTATCTTAAAAGATTTAACCAGCAAATTGGTGGACTTGCATCAACAATTTGATACCCTTACCCTTGGCGATACCGATTTTCAACGCACGGTGATAGACGCTTTAGCCAATGTGCAGAAGGATTTAAGCAGCTATCAATCCACCTATTCTGAATGGAAAGAAAATGAAAAAAAATTACAGCAATTAATTGTTCAAAAAGAAAACTTTGAAAAAACAGAAAGCTATAAAAAACATTTGCTAGATGAATTGACGGAATTGAGTTTAAAAGAAAATGAGCTAGAACAATTAGAACAGGAATTAAAGTTTTTAGAAAATGCGGCTAGTATTAAAACTCAATTGGCCCAAAGCCTTCAATTGTTAGAAAATTCTGACAATCCCATCGTACAGCAATTAAAACAATTAGGAAATAATTTAGAAAGCATTGTAAAATATCAGCCCGAATTTTCAAATTTATTAAATAGATTAAAAGCTACGCAGATAGAGCTTGCAGATATTGCTAGTGATTTATCTAGCTGGCAGGATAAAATAGATTTTGACGATAAAAAAACTGCAAGTATTCAAGAGCGCCTTTCCTTAGGCTATAACTTACAGAAAAAGCATAAAGTACAATCTACCCAGGAACTGCTGGACATTCAACAACAGCTAGAGCAAGATTTAACGGAGGTACTAAACTTAAATGATACCATTGAACAACTTACTAAATTTGTAAAAGACGCATCCATAAAGGCAACTGCCTTAGCCAACACTTTAACCAGTAAGAGAGAAAAAGAAATGAGTCCTTTTACCACCAGTGTCAATAAATTATTGCACCAAGTGGGTATGCCCAATGCTAAAATAAAAGTAAGCTTAGACGAAGTGCCTTTTAACTTTTACGGAAAAGATAAAATTGATATTTTATTTGACGCCAACAATACTAATAAATTCGAACCCATTAAGAAAGTAGCCAGTGGTGGTGAATTAAGTAGATTAATGCTTTGTATTAAATCCTTGGTGGCCAAATCGGTGGATTTACCTACTATGATTTTTGATGAGATTGACACAGGCATTTCGGGTGAACCCGCCAAGCAAGTTGGTTTGTTATTGCAAAACCTAGGACAAGCAAGACAGGTATTGTGCATTACGCATCAACCACAAATTGCTGCCAAAGGCAACGCACATTTATATGTTTACAAAGAACAAAAAGGCAGCACCACACATACTTATTTGAAAACTTTAAATAAAACAGAGCGGGTACAGCATATCGCACAAATGATTGGTGGCGATCCTCCTAGCAAATCAGCTATGGACAACGCCAAAGAACTATTGACTTCCTAGGTATTATTGAGTTTAATAATGTCTTTTTATAAGATATTATAATTATTTTTACAGCAATTAAATAAACCATCCATAATGGCATACAACTTATTAAAAGGAAAAAGAGGAATTATCACAGGGGCTTTAGATAGCAATTCCATTGCTTGGAAAGTGGCCGAAAAAGCGCATGAAGAAGGCGCAACTTTTGTATTAACCAATGCCCCTATCGCTATGCGTATGGGAGAGATTAATGGACTAGCCGAAAAAACAAATTCTAAAATTGTTCCTGCTGATGCAACTAGCGTAGAAGAGCTAACCAACTTATTTACTCAATCACAGGAAATTTTAGGTGGTAAAATAGATTTCGTTTTACATTCTATTGGGATGAGTGTTAATATTCGTAAAAAAATTGCATACCCCGAATTGAACTATGATTATTATGCAAAAGGAGTGGATGTTTCTGCAATGAGCTTGCATAAAATGTTAAGCGTGGCTTATAAAATGGACGCCTTAAATAACGAAGCCAGTGTTGTTGCTTTAACCTATGCTGCCGCTCAAAGAACTTTCCCTTTTTATACCGATATGGCTGATATTAAAGCCTTGTTAGAATCTATCGCACGTAGTTTTGGTTACCATTACGGTTTAAGAAATAGAGTACGTGTAAATACCGTATCTCAATCCCCTACTAAAACTACTGCAGGAACAGGCATTAAAGGTTTTGGTGACTTTTTTGATTACGCCAATGCCATTGCTCCATTAGGAAATGCTACTGCCGAAGATTGTGCGAATTATTGCGTGACTTTATTTTCCGATTTAACGAAAATGGTGACCATGCAAAACTTATTCCATGATGGTGGCTATTCTACCACCGGTGTAAGTGATTTAATTATGCAAAAAGCTGGTATCACAGAATAACCTTAAAAAATTAATTATTTTATATGAGCAAACCAATGAATCCGAAATTAGTTGAATACATCGGCTACTTAGGATCTTTATTAAGCTGTATTACTTTTATCCCACAAGTGTATCTTTCTTGGAAATCACATAGTGTAGGTGATTTAAGTTTGATTATGATACTTATTGTTATTACCAGCACCATTGTTTGGCTTACCTATGCTTATCTTATTAAAAGCAAACCGGTACTTGTGGCCAATACCGTTGTTTTTATTTTGAGCCTGATGTTGCTTTATTTTAAATTGACTTTTTAAAAATACTTACTATCCCATCTAAAATAATAAAGGGCTAACATAGTTTAGCCCTTTATTATTTTAGATCATTAGATTTTTAAGAGTTGAAATTTATATTTTATAAAATTTCAACTCTTAAAAATAAAAAAGCATCCCAATAAATTGGGATGCTTTTTTATAAAATCATAAGAGATTAATTTTCTGAGATTTATATTTTAAAAATCTCAGAAAATTAATACTCGTCTTCATTAAACATAAAATCATCATGGCTTGGGTAGTCCGGCCAAATATCTTCAATACTTTCATACACTTCACCTTCGTCTTCTAGCTCTTGCAAGTTCTCTACTACTTCAATAGGTGCACCACTTCTGATGGTGTAATCAATCAATTCATCTTTGGTAGCTGGCCATGGAGCTTCTTCTAAAAAGCTGGCTAATTCTAAAGTCCAAAACATAGCTTTATTTTTTGCAAAAGTAGCCGTATAAATGATATAACCAAATCTGTTTTTTCTACAGGATGTAAACAAATCTTTAATTTTTAATATAATTGACCGGGAATTGCTAGGTTTGTACCATGGATCAAGCCTCAAAACTACTAGTAGCCAAGGACATATGGAAGCAATATGGCCCTGTATCGGTATTGAAGGGCGTTTCCTTGGAGGTTAACAAAGGAGAATTGGTAAGTATTGTTGGGCCTTCCGGTGCCGGCAAATCGACTCTTTTATACATTGTAAGCAGCTTAGAAAAAGCCGACCAAGGTCAGGTAATTTTTGAGGGGGAGGATATTTCCCAGCTATCCAATTCGGCACTCGCCAAATATAGAAATCAAAAAATGGGCTTTGTTTTTCAATTCCATCATTTACTGCCCGAATTTACCGCTTTGGAAAATGTATCCATTCCTGGATGGATTGGTAAAATGCCTAAAAAGCAAATACAAAATAAGGCCAAGGAATTATTGGACTTAATGGGCTTATCCGATAAAATGGATAAGAAGCCGCATAGTTTATCTGGAGGAGAACAACAGAGAGTGGCTGTGGCTCGTGCTTTGTTAAATAGTCCTGCACTTATTTTTGCCGATGAGCCTACTGGGAATTTAGATAGTGAAAATGCAACCGCTTTGCACCATCTATTTATTAAATTAAGAAACGAATTAAACCAAAGTTTTTTAATTGTCACACACAATGAAGCATTGGCTGCGATGAGCAACCGAAGTTTAACCATGAAAGACGGGAAATTTATTTAAACTTTATTACACTCTTGGTTTCCAAGGTGAATCTGCAACGCCATTTAAGTGTCCTATATATCTAGCTAAAACAAAAAGATAATCACTGAGTCTATTTAAATATTTAATCACCATCGGATCTACAAATAAATCTTCTTCTTGTAAATTCACGCACCAACGTTCGGCACGGCGACAAACACAACGAGCAATATGCGCAGTTGAAATGGCTTGATGACCTCCAGGTAAAATAAAAGATTTCATAGGCTCCAATACTTCATTCATTTGGTCAATTAACTTTTCCAAGTATGCAATATCTTCTTCTTTTAAATCTGGGATTTTTAAATTGGGTTCTTTGTCCGGATCACAGGCTAAGGAAGATCCTACCGTAAACAAACGATCTTGCACTTCTTTTAATATTGTTTTGATTTCAGCATCTGAAACTAAATCGCTTAGTAAACCAATAAATGAATTTAGTTCGTCTACTGTTCCATAAGACTCTATTCTAATATGGCTTTTAGGTACCCTTGTACCACCTATTAAAGCTGTTTTTCCTAAATCGCCCGATTTGGTATATATTTTCATTGGATAAAAATTAACATAGCGTTGCTACGCATTGATTAACAAAACTAATAAAATAAAGTTCAATTGGGAAACCTAAAAATGGAGGTAGCAAACTCTTTAAAAATGAGAGAAATTATTGTTTATTGTATCCGTTTCAATATTTCCATCTCTTAAACGAACTACTCTATGGGCATAGCGCGCAATGTCTTCCTCGTGGGTAACCAAAATAACGGTGTTGCCTGTGGAATGTATTTTACCAAAAAGTTCCATTACTTCTACCGATGTTTTTGAATCCAAATTACCAGTAGGTTCATCGGCTAATAATATAGAAGGATTGTTAACCAAGGCACGGGCAATAGCCACACGTTGAATTTGACCACCACTTAATTCATTGGATTTATGATGGCTTCTATCGGCCAAACCCACTTTTTCTAAAGCCACCATGGCGCGATCTATTCTATCTTTTTTTGATATACCCGCATACACCAATGGCAATGCAACGTTTTCGGCAGCAGACAATCTTGGTAACAAATTAAATTGTTGAAACACAAATCCTATTTCTACATTTCTGATGCCTGCTAAATCATCGTCCGACATTTTACTTACATCATGGCCATTTAAATTATACATACCATTCGTTGGAGAATCTAAACAACCCAAAATATTCATTAAAGTACTTTTACCACTTCCCGATGGACCCATGAGTGCCACATATTCATTTCGGTTGATGTCTAAGTTGATTCCTTTTAAAACAGGAATGGCTTGACCAGCCATGAAATAACTTTTCTGCAAATCTCTTAATTGAATAACCGATGACATGTGTATTTTATTTACGTATTACTTTAGGCACCTTAAAAAAAGTTCCGTCCGAATCGGGGGCATTTTTTAAAGCAGCTTCTCTTGAAATAGATCCGTTGACTTCATCCTTGCGCAGTACATTAAAAGCGTCACCCATATGCATTAATGGTTCGGTTCCTGTGGTATCTAAACTATTTAACTGCTCCACAAATCCAACTAAATCCTGCATATCAGCAACTAGTTTGTCCATTTTTTCGGGCGCCACATTTAACCTGGATAAATGTGCCAAATGGTTTACTAAATTCTTATCTACTTGCATGGTACAAATGTAGTTCAAAGCCCAATACCCTCAAGCTGGTTTTGTTAAAAGGTCAAATGACGCAACCAAAGGCAAAAAAAATACTCAAAAATCTAAAGTTTTTTTGAAAATAGTTGCATAACTAACTAATTTTACAAAAATGCTCTAAAATGCAACGTTCAATCAAAAAAGTAGTGGTATTAGGTAGTGGCGTCATGGGCGCTCGCATAGCCTGTCACTTTGCCGGTGTAGGTGTTGAAGTATTATTATTAGATATGCTAACGCCAGGAACGGAAGAAAGCAAGCAACCAAAAGAAAGAAATAAATTGGTGAATGAGGCTTTGCAAGCATCCATTAAATCTAATCCTTCCCCATTATACTTAGCAAAATATGCGCAAAATATAAGTACGGGTAATTTTAAAGATGACATGTCTAAAATTGCAACAGCCGATTGGATTATAGAAGTAGTAGTAGAAAGATTAGACATTAAAAAAATAATTTACGACGAGGTTGAAAAATATAGAAAGCCAGGAACTTTAATTAGTTCAAATACTTCTGGTATTCCGATTCATTTAATGGCCGAAGGCCGATCCGAAGATTTTCAAAAACATTTTTGTGGCACGCACTTTTTTAATCCACCACGCTACTTGCGTTTATTAGAAGTAATTCCTACGGCTAAAACAGATCCAGCCGTGATTGATTTTCATTTGCATTACGGGGATGTGTATTTAGGAAAAACAACAGTATTGTGCAAAGATACACCAGCCTTTATAGCCAACAGGGTTGGGGTTTTTAGCATGATGAGTGTGCTGCACATTATGGAAAAATTGGAATTAAGTATAGATGAAATTGAAGCACTAACAGGTCCATTAATGGGTCGTCCTAAATCGGCTACTTTTAGAACCGCCGATGTAGTTGGAATTGATACCTTAGTAAAAGTAGCAGCGGGTGTTGCAGCCAATTGCCCAAAGGATGAAGCCAAAAATATTTTTACCCTTCCTAGTTGGTTGGAAAAAATGGTTGCGCAAAATTGGTTGGGAGATAAAACTGGTCAAGGATTTTTTAAGAAAATAAAAACAGCGAGTTCAAAAGAAATTTTAACCCTGAATTTAAAAACATTCGAATACGAGCCACGTGTTAAAACAAAGATGGCTTCCATAGGAACAGCCAAAGCCATTGAATCCTTACCTGAAAGATTAAAAAGTTTATATACTATAGCTGATGCATCCAAAGAAATGGATAAAGGAAAACAATTTGTACGTGCATTTCATCATGCCCTTTTTTCTTATGTAAGCCATCGCATTCCAGAAATTAGTGATGAATTGTACCGTTTGGATGATGCCTTAAAAGCAGGCTTTGGTTGGGAGATAGGCGCTTTTGAAAGCTGGGATGTTTTAGGCGTGGAAGCCGTGGTTAAAAATATACAAGAAGAAGGCGGAACTATAGCCCCATGGGTACAAACCATGATAGCAAAGGGTTGTAGCTTTTATAAAGTACAGGATGGCAAGCGCTACTATTATGATGTTGCTACCGAAAATTATTTATTAATTCCAGGTGCCAATTCATTTATCATCTTATCGGATTATCAAGAAAAAACCATTTGGAAAAATGCTGCCAGCCGATTGGTGGATATGGGCGATGGTGTGGCAGGTTTTAGTTGGAACACGAAAATGAATAGTATTGGAGGAGAAGTGTTGGAAGGATTAAACAAATCTATTGCAATAGCCGAAGAAAAATACAATGGACTAGTGATTGCCAATGATGGAAACTTATTTAGCGCAGGGGCGAATGTAGGAATGATATTTATGTTGGCCATTGAGCAAGATTATGAAGAATTAGATATGGCTATTCGTACTTTTCAAAATGCCATGATGCGAGTAAGGTATTCATCGGTACCTGTAGTGATTGCACCACACGGATTAACCCTAGGGGGTGGTTGCGAAATGAATTTACATGCGGATAGTATTTGTGCTGCTGCGGAAACTTATATTGGACTAGTGGAATTAGGTATTGGTGTAATTCCTGGTGGAGGTGGTACCAAGGAATTGGTATTGCGCGCTTCGGATGAAATGCATGTGGATGAACCAGAAACCATAACGCTTAATAGAAGGTTTATGCAAATAGCCACTGCAAAAGTTGCCACTTCGGCACAGGAAGCGATGGACATGGGTATTTTTAGAAAAGGGCAGGATGATATCGTGTTAAATCAATCACGACGTATTGCCAATGCAAAAGAAAAAGCAATTCAATTGTTTAAAGCAGGCTATACCCAACCGCAACAAAGAAAAGATATTAAAGTACTCGGAAAAGCAGGCCTAGGTGCACTATACGCAGGTATTAATGGTATGTGGAAAGGCGGTTACGCCACCGATCATGATGTATTGGTAGCTAAAAAATTAGCGTATGTAATGTGTGGTGGAGATTTAAGCGAACCTACTTTAGTGAATGAGCAATACTTACTAGATTTAGAACGCGAAGCCTTTTTAAGTTTGTGCGGAGAAAAGAAAACATTGGAGAGAATACAATCGGTAATTACTGCTGGAAGGCCAATAAGAAATTAAGTAAGCGCTTAATTTAAAAACTTAATAGCTTATTATTTTAATAAGTCGGTTAAGGCTTCCTCTACTGTTGGAAAATCAAATACAAAACCAGCTGCTTGTATTTTTTGTGCACTCACTTTCGCGCTTTTCAAAACCTCTATACTCATTTCACCTAAAATTATTTTCAGAGCAAAGCTTGGCACATAAACAGGTAGGTAAATGGGGTATGTTTTTTTGGCTATAGCGAGTACCAATTTTTTATTGCTGATAGTTTTGGGTGCTACTGCATTGTAAATACCTACTAAGCTTGGGGTTTCAATAGCATATTGAATAATCCTACACAAATCTTGTTGATGAATCCAACTTACTATTTGTTTTCCCGTTCCTAATATAGTTGCCAATCCAAATTTAGCAGGTTTAATAAATTCCGCTAATGCCCCACCTTTTTTATTAAATACAATACCAATTCTTAAAGTCACCAATCGAATACCCATAGTGGCAATGGCTGAAGTACTTTGCTCCCAAACTTGACAGGTGTTTCCTAAATAAGAATTGTCGGAAGAATCCGTTTCTACAAAACCATTTACTAAACTCGTTTCAGTATCAGGACCATACCAACCAATGGCCGACGCAGCTATGAATGTTTTTACTTGATGCTGGTTTTCACTTAAGGCTTTCACCAATAAATTACCCGACTGTACCCTACTATCTACAATGGCTTGTTTTCTTTTTACCGACCATCTTTTATCCGCCACGCCCTCGCCTGCTAGATGAACAATAATATTGGCTGCTTGAATAGCGCTGGCATCAATAGTGCCTTTTTCTACATCCCATTTTGCGAAACTTACATTTAAACGGCGTGACTTTTTATCTTTTCTAGTTAGTACAATCACTTTATACCCCTTCTCTAAAAAAAGAGTAGTCAATGATTTCCCAATCATGCCAGTACCACCAGTAATTAATACAGTTTGCATGGGGTAAAAGTACAATTTCAATTTTATAATGGACAGAATAATACAAAAAAACCCGCCTGGTTAAAAGCGGGGTTACAACTAAAATCAACTGAGCCAAAAAACAACTTAATCCGGTTTTTTACCGTCTAAAAAAGTATTAATGGTAGAAATTTGTGTTTGATTGTTCTCGTCTTTCTCAACAGTGTACTTGCTATAATAGTTTTCTACCGAAGCTAAAGTATTCCCAAATAAATCTAAATTTCTTCTCACATAAGCGGGCACTGCATCAAATTCGGTGTTTGGATCAGGACCATTATTGATATTGAAAGATAAATTTCTTAATTTTTGAATACGCTCGGCCACTTTTCTTCTTTGTTCTTCGGCATTGTCTAATGGCATTTCTAAGGAAGAAGGATGAACAGGTCTAGCAGGTTGTGGATTGCTATCATCTCTCATCACCAATTGCATCGCAGGTTCTTCCTCCATTCTAAATGAACTTTGGTATTCCACTACAACTGGTGCTGGAGGCGTTTCTATTACTTCTTCTTGAATCATTTCCACCACAGGAGCCGTTTCCATAATTACTTCGGCGGGCGCTTCGGTGGCAAAACTTAATTCCATTTCTTCTTCCATCATTTCCTCTTCCATTAATTCCTCTTCTTCTATTTCTTCTTCTGGAGTATGTTCTTCAAATACTACTTCCTCTAATGCTTCTTCGTTGAAAATTTCTTCTTCCATTTCATCCTCTGTAGCATAGATATTGGTAGGCTTATTTAAAATAAATTCGGTCGGCGCTAAAGCTTCGTTGGCATCTAATTCAAATAATACTACTTCTGGTGACAATTCTGCAGCTGCGATTACTTCAACCTCTTCTTCCAATTCTTCTAGCAGCATTTCTTCTTCTAAAGCTTCTTCCATTTCCTCTACAATTTCTTCTTCTGCTACCACCACAGGGGTTTCATGAAGTGTTATTTCCTCTATCATACTCATGGCTTCAATGCTAATTTCTGCATCTATCTCCGCCTCGAATTCTTTTTCACTTATTTCATCTAGCTCAAATTCTTCTTCAGTGTCTTCAGCGTCTTCGGTCTCCTCTGCCATATGCAAAATTGGTTCCTCGCCTAGTGTAAAATAACTGTCTCCCATTTCAGGCTCTTCTATTTTTTCAACAACCTCTTCGGGTGTTGCAGTTATTTTATTGCTAGCATCATTCAGCATATCTTCTGAAAGTAATGTCATCACAATTTTTTCTTCAATAGGAGCCTCCGCTTTTTTTGGTGTTTCTTTCATAAAAGGATCTTTTCCTTCAAAGCCAGTAGCAATTAAGGTAATCCCTAATTTTTGACCAAGCGTTGGATCATAACCCATTCCCATAATAACATCAGAATGTTCGCCAGTGCGTTCACGTAAGTAGTTATTGATGGTTTCTAATTCATCCATGGTGCATTCGTAATCTCCTTCGGCACTATTGATATTTAATAAGATCCATTTAGCACCTTTAATATCATTGTCATTTAATAAAGGTGAATTCAAGGCTTCTTCAATGGCTCTTTCTGCTCTATTTTCTCCTTCTACTTCCGCCTTCCCTAATATTGCTACACCGCCATTTTTCATTACGGTACATACATCCGCAAAATCTACAATAATATGTCCACGACTATTAATTACATCGGTGATACATTTTGCAGCAGTAGCCAAAACGTTATCCGCTTTTGTAAAAGCTTCTTTCATTTTTAAATTACCATATTGCACACGTAACTTATCGTTAGAGATCACCAATAAAGTATCTACTAATGGTTTTAATTGCTTGATACCTTCTTCGGCTTGTGCTTGTCTTCTTGGTCCTTCAAAACCAAATGGAGTAGTGACAATTCCTACAGTTAAGATGCCTAAATCTTTACAAATTTTTGCAATGATAGGTGCGCCACCTGTTCCTGTTCCACCACCCATACCCACGGTGATAAATGCCATGCGGGTATTAACTTCTAATATTTTTCTAATCTCATCCAAAGATTCTTCTGTTGCCAATTTTCCAACGGAAGGATCGGCACCCGCCCCTAAACCTTGTGTCAAATGGGGTCCTAATTGAATTTTATTAGGCACCGTACTTTGTTCAATGGCTTTTGAATCGGTATTACAAATAATAAAATCTACACCTTCAATGTTTTGATTGAACATAAAGTTTACAGCATTGCTGCCGCCACCGCCTACTCCTAGGACTTTTATGATGGATGATTTTTGCTTTGGCAAGTCAAATTGAATCATTTTTTTGTTTTTAGATGGGTTAGTTAGATGGTTCGTTGTTAGTTAGTTATGTCGAAATTACCGTTTTTAGAATTTATTCTATTCCTTATTTATAACCATAATGTGGGTAAATATTATGGCAATAATTTGTCTTCTTCCTCACTGAATATTTCTATCAAATTATTCTTAAATCGATCCCAAAATTTGCTCTTTCTGTTTTCGATTTGTTCTGGCGTTAAAGTAGTAGCAGCCGGCGCTTTAATTTCTACTTTTTGACTCGTTAAGCTATTGGCAGTACCTGCAACCGTTAATGATTTTGGTACTTCCACTTTCTTAAAGGTTTCTGCAAACACTTTATAATTTTGTTCGTAATCGTTGTATCCTTTTAAGATTAAGCCAATACAAGTAGAATACATTGGTTTTTTTAATTCATCAATATGATTGGGCGCCAAATGTTCATTGGGCAAACCAATTCTTGCATTCAATCCTGTAATGTATTCGGTTAATTGAATGAGGTGTTTTAATTGAGAACCACCCCCTGTCAAAATAATACCACCATTTAACATGCGGCTATCCATACCCACTTGTTTCAAATGATAAGTAACAAAATCAAGTATCTCACTCATTCTAGCTTGAATAATTCCAGCTAAACTTTTTACACTTATTTCTTTGGCAGGCATTCCTTTTAATCCTGGAATAGTTACATAAGCATTGGCTTTTGCTTCATCAGTTAAAGCACTACCAAATTGAACCTTCATCGCTTCTGCCTGACTTTTCAGAACACCCAATCCCATTCTAATGTCATTGGTAATATTCTCGCCACCAAAAGGAATTACGGCAGTATGTTTTAAGATGCCCTCATAAAATACAGCAAGATCACTGGTTCCACCACCAATATCTAAAATAGCTACGCCCGCTTCTAAATCTACATCACTCATTACCGCACTGGCAGAAGCCAAAGGTTGTAATACTAAATCTTTTGTAACCAATCCGCTTCTTTCTACCGAACGATTGATGTTTCGGATTGCATTTCTATCTCCAGTAAGAATTAAAAAGTTAGCCCCCACTTTAACGCCATTCACCCCAATAGGATCTTTGATATTTTGGTTATTGTCTACATGAAATTCTTGTGGAATAACATCAATAATTTGATCCCCAGCTGGTATAAATGTTTTACGTTGGTTATTGATCAATTGCTCAATTTCCCAAGCTTGAATTTCGTTTTCGGCATCTTGACGCACCTGATCCCCTCTGGTTTGTAAACTTTTGATATGATGACCAGCAATACCCACATACACTTCATTCACTTCTAAATCGGGGTTGCTTAATTGACAATTTTGCAGCGCTTGCTGAATGGCCTTAATGGTTTGATCAATGTTTAATACTTGACCATGTTGAACTCCATTGCTATTGGCTCTTCCAAATCCTAAGATTTCTAATTTGCCAAATTCGTTTTTTCTTCCTGCAATGGCAGCAATTTTAGTAGTTCCAATATCTAGTCCTACAATGATTGGAGAATCGTGCTGACTCATTTTGTTGTTTTTTAGTTGTTAGTTGTTTTAGGATCGGTCTTTTTAGGCATTATGGCCTTTGCAGACTTCTTCTCTTTATTTAACGATTTATTGTTCGTTTTATTGTTTGTTTTAGCCGTTGTTTTTGCCTTTGTTTTGCCAGTTGTTTTTGGCTTTGGATTAGCTATTGTTTTTGGCTTCGATTTTACGTCTGTAGCAAGGGCAGTTTTAGAGGCTATTTTAGGGGCTATTTTAGAGGCTATTTTAGGGGCAAGTTTCGGGGTGGTTTTAGGCGCCAAAACAGGGGTCGAAATAGCCGCCGGTTGAAGGCTGGATTTGCTTTGCTGAGTGGCCGATTTTTTGAGCGAATTGGGCGCAGTTAAATAAACACTTTTCTTGGAAGTGGTATCTAGTTTTTTGGCGGTATCGGTGATGGAACTGGTAAAATTATCCAATGAGTCACTTGCCAAAATAGATCCAGAAAATTGAATGGGTTGCATTCCTTTTTTTAAAGCCACAATTTGATGGTCAAATCTGCAATCCAATACTTGATAAGCATTCACACCACTTTGTACCCATACTTGTTTGTAAAAACTATATAATCTATTTAATTTGTCTTCTACATTTTCGGCCGAACCCATTAAAACCAAATGATCTCCTAAACTTGGTATCATTTCAAAATCTCCATTCGCAGCAATATTAATTTGAGCTATCTGCGCCATAAAAAAAGAATCTTCTTGAATGGCTTTGGTAAAATGTAAAATATCTTTTAGCAATAAACTATCCGGCGTGGACATTTTTTCTTGATCCGATGGGAATCCTGTAAAAACGGGCAAACGCAGTACAGTTAACTGTTTCAAAGGAAGTCTCCATCCTTCTTTATCTATGTAAAAAGAATTTCCAGCAGCTGTAAAAATTCTTGCAATCGGAATACGCTGTTCTATTTTTATTTGCAAGGCTTGTTGATTGTCTAAAAACATTTCAGCATGTTTTACCCATTTGATACTTTGCAAATTCTTTTCTAATGCATTTAAATTTACAGCGCCAATGGGCAATCCGGCTTGAATACCTTTTTCATGAATAATTTGTAATATTTCTTTTTCATCCATAAAAAGGGCTATCGTATTTTCACCCACCAACTCCACATTGATACTGGCACATTTTTTTTCCTCCTTGGCTTTCCAGGATATAATAAATAGCAACACCAATAGTGCACCAGCGATGCTCCATAAAATATTGCTTACTATTTTTTTCCAGTTTTTCATGCCTTATTGGTAAATATTTCTTGCACTTTGGTAATACAAACATCAATGTCTCCAGCACCCGCCATCACGATTAATTTATCAGGCGTTGTTGCCGCCCATGCAAACAACTCCTCCTTACTCATTACTTTTTTATTGGACAAAGTCATTTTATCTAATAGCATTTCGCTGGTCACTCCCTCCATAGGCAACTCTCTTGCTGGATAGATGGGTAATAATATTACTTCATCCGCCTTGTCTAAGGTTGCTACAAATCCTTCACATTGATCCTTGGTTCGACTGTATAAATGCGGTTGAAAAACCAATACCATTTTTTCTCCAGGAAAGATGCTTCTTATTCCAGTAATCAGTGCATTCAATTCTTCGGGATGGTGTGCGTAATCATCTATCAATACCTTAGCACTTGTCTTTACTTTGTATTCGAATCTTCTTTTTACCCCAGCAAAAGCAGCAACAGCTTGAATAATTTTATCCTCCTCTATTCCTAAACTTACGGCGATAGCAATAGCAGCAGTTGCATTTTCTACATTGTGCAAGCCCCCCATATTCAACACAATATTTTTTATGATTCCATTAGGATGTGCCATATCAAAATGATAAGAGCCATCCACTACTTTTAAATTTAGCGTATGAAAAGAGGCTTCCTTTTGATCGTAGGCATAGGATAAAATATTTTTATTAGAATCGTCCGTTTTAAAATGAGTGCCTTTTTTCTGAATCAAAGTGCCCCCCACTTTTATTTTATCCGAAAATTCACCAAAGGCTTTTAATACTTCTTCGGCAGTTCCGTAAATGTCTAAATGATCTGGATCTACTGCGGTTATAACAGCAATATTAGGTGACAATTTTAAAAAGCTTCTATCATATTCATCGGCTTCTACCACCACTACATTTTTTTCATGGCTCCAAAAATTAGTGCCATAATTAGAAGCAATTCCACCTAGGAATGCGTTACACCCATAGCCAGTATGTCTTAATATATGTGCGGTCATGGAAGTAGTAGTTGTTTTTCCATGGGTGCCAGCAATAGCAATGGTAAAAGCATTCTCAGTTATCCATTGCAAAACATCACTTCTCTTCACTACCAAGTATCCATTGTCTCTATAATAATTTAATTCACCATGATTGGCTGGAATGGCCGGTGTATATACAATTACGGTAGCAGCTTTATCAATTTTATTTAAATCATCTTCAAAATGTATAGCAATTCCTTCTTGTTCTAAAGCATTTGTTAAATCGGTGGGTGTTTTATCATACCCAGCAACCTTTATTCCTTGTTTATTAAAATACCTGGCCAACGCGCTCATGCCAATGCCTCCAATGCCAATAAAATAAATGTTCTTACAATGAGTTAACGGATTCATACTATTTATTAATAATGACTATTTTTTAAAATTTGTTCAGCAATGGTAGTGTCTGCGTGTAAAAAAGCAAAAGTTTTTACTTTGTTCTCCATATTTTTTATCGACTCCTCATTTTCTAATACAGAAAAAAGTGTAGGTAATAGTTTTTCATTTACTTCTTTGTCTTTCACAATTAAAGCCGCTTCTTGATTGACTAAAGCCATCGCATTAAAAGTTTGATGATCTTCGGCAGCAAAAGGATAAGGCACAAAAATACAAGCCTTGCCTGTGGTACATATTTCAGCTACGGCCATCGCCCCGGATCGGCTGATGACAATGTCTGCTGCACAATAAGCGGCACTCATATTATCAATAAATGAACTCACAAATACATTCTCAAAACCCTGGGCAGCTCTATAAAAGCCACTCACATTTAAATTGCCTATTTGCCAAATCAATTGTATCTTTTTTTCAAAAAAATTAACTACGTTTTTTTCAATTACTTGATTGATAGAGTTAGCCCCTAAACTTCCTCCTACAATTAATACCGTTTTCATGGACGGATTTAAACCAAATTCTTTTAAAGCAGATGCTTTCGTATACTCATGTTGAAGTATATTTTTTCTTATGGGATTTCCTGTGACCAATATCTTATCTGCGGGGAAGAATGTTTCCATTCCTTTTGTTCCAGTAAATATCTGCGTGGCATTTTTTGCCAACCATATATTGGCTTTTCCCGCAAAGGCATTGGATTCGTGCAGAAAAGTTGGTATTCCTTTTGCTTGTGCAAATTTTAAAACAGGAAAACTAGAATAACCTCCCACACCAAATACCGCATTGGGCTTAAAGTATTTGAAAATAGATTTTACTTGAAAAAAACTTTTAAGTAATTTCCAAGGCAATAAAACATTTTTAAAAAAATTAGATCTATTATACCCCGCTATGGTAATTCCTTTAATCGCATAGCCCGCTTTTGGAATTTTATCCATTTCCATTTTTCCGAGTGCGCCAACAAATAAAATAGCTGCATTAGGCGCTAGAATTTGTATGGCTTGCGCCACAGCAATTGCCGGAAAGATATGTCCTCCCGTGCCACCACCTGCTATGATGATGCGTAACTGATTATGCTTTTGATTCAATGGCATTGTTTTCGGTATCTATATTTTCTTCTGGTAATTCAATTTCTGTTTCTAAAGGCGCCCTTCCTTCCATCTGTTCCACATTACGCGCTACACTTAATATCAAGCCAATGGAACAACAAGTAAAAATAAAAGAGCTTCCTCCCATACTCACTAAGGGCAGGGTTACTCCGGTAACAGGCACGATATTTACATTCACTGCCATATTTGCCACCGCTTGTATGATTAAAGTAAAACTTAATCCCAATGCTAAAAAAGCACCAAAGGCATAAGGACATTTTCTAAAAATACGAATGCATCTAAATAAGAAAACTAAATAGATAAATATAATAAATGCGCCGCCTAACAATCCATACTCTTCAATGATGACTGCATAAATAAAATCATTGTAAGCCTGTGGTAAAAAATTTCTTTGACGACTATTGCCTGGCCCCAATCCAACAAATATGCCTCCATTGGCAATCGCAATTTTTGCTTGCTGTACTTGATAGGGCACTTCCCTTTCATTGGCATACATAAAATCTTGCACTCGGCTTACCCAAGTACCAAAACGTCCAAAACTTTTCATTTTTTCGGCCACTTTAGGTTTGCCCTCCACCATATTATTAGAATGGGTGGCCATAGCTACACTAATGATAATCACAATAGGTACCATCGCTACCAAAATAGTGAGTAATATATGCTTTATGCTTACTCTACCTATAAACATTAACAACAAGGAAGTAGCCCCGGTTAATAAAGCATTAGATAAGTTCGCCGGCATAATAAGTGCACAAATAATTAGTACAGGTATAATAACAGGCAAAAATCCTTTTTTAAAATCCTTGATTACTTCTTGTTTTTTACTTAGCATCTTTGACAAGTACATAAACAAAGCCAACTTAGCCAAATCGCTAGTTTGAATGGTTAAATTGATGATGGGCAATTTGATCCATCTGCTGCCTTCATTAATTTTAGCCCCAAAAAACAAAGTATATATTAAAAGAGGAATAGACAACATAAAAAGTATGGTGGCTATCCTCGAAAAAACTGTATAATTTATTCGGTGCAATCCGAATACAACTACTAATCCAACTAAAGTAAATACCACTTGTTTAAACAAATACACACTGGTATTTCCACGATACATTTTATACGCCAAAGATCCAGTAGCACTATATACTACCAATATAGATATCAATGATAAAATAATAACCAACCCCCATATATATTTATCACCTCTGGTTCTTTGATCCAAATGCTCCTTCATGCCCCCTATACTAGGCATTTGTGAAAATAACTTGTCAGTGGTTTCGTTAAACATAATTATAGTTCTTTAACAGACTCTTTAAATTGACGGCCTCTGTCTTCGTAGTTTTTAAACAAATCAAAACTGGCGCAGGCAGGACTCATTAATACTAGTTCTCCTTTTTCTGCTAATTTAAAAGAAGCATTCACTGCTTTTTTAGCGCTATCCGTTTCAATAATGGTGGGCACTAAGTCCTTAAAAAAATCAATAATTTTTTTATTGTCGGTTCCCATACATACAATGGCTTTTACTTTTTCTTTGACTAATTCTGCAATTAATGCATAGTCGTTGCCTTTGTCCACACCGCCTAAGATTAAAACAGTTTTCTTTTGCATGCTTTCTAGTGCATACCAAGTGCTGTTGACATTGGTGGCTTTACTGTCATTGATAAAATCAACGCCTCTGACAGTGGCAACAAATTCCATTCTGTGTTCTAAACTATGGAAATTGCTAACGGCTTCGCGAATTTTTTCTTTTCGGATGCCTAAGGTAGTGGCTGCAATGCTTGCTGCCATAGTGTTATACGCATTGTGTTTTCCTTTTAAGGCAAAATCATAAATGCTCATAGTAACACGTTCTTCTTGGATTTTTAACATCATTTGATCGTTCTTGATGTAGCCTCCTTTTTTTACTTCTTGTTTCATAGAAAATGGTAGTGGGTTAGTATTTGTGGTTAGTAGTTCTAGATGTTTAACGATTACTTCATCATCGATGCAATAAATGAAATAATCTTCTTGGGTTTGATTCTCAATAACTCGAAACTTACTTTTAATATAGTTTTCGAATTGATAATCGTATCTGTCTAAATGGTCTTCGGTAATATTTAATAAAATAGCAATCTCTGGTTTGAAATATTTAATATCATCCAATTGAAAGGAGCTTACTTCAATAATGTATAATGCTTTTGGCGCTAGGGCAATTTGACGTGCAAAAGAAAAACCAATATTCCCTACCATGGCTACATCCTCATTCACCAATTTGCAAATATGGTACAACAAAGCAGTGGTGGTACTTTTGCCATTGCTTCCTGTAATGGCAGCAATTTTGCTATTGCCTTTGTATCTATATCCAAATTCAATTTCACTGATTACCGGAATACCTTTGGCTCTAATGGCTTTGACCATTTCATTTTTCTCAGGAATGCCAGGGCTTTTCATTACTTCATCCGCTGCTAAAATTTTATCTACGCTATGTGTGCCAGATTCAAAAGCAATTCCATGGTCTTCTAATTCTTTTTGAAAATTGGCTTTAATAGCGCCGCCATCAGATACAAATACTTCATAGCCTTTTTGTTTGGCTAATAAAGCAGCACCTACTCCACTTTCACCTGCCCCTAATATGACTAAATTTTTTGCCAATGCTTATCTTGTCTTTAAGGTTAATATAGAAATAACAACCAATAATATAGTGATGATCCAAAAACGTACAGCAATCTTACTTTCATGAAAACCTTTCTTTTGGTAATGATGATGTAAAGGGCTCATTAAAAACACACGACGTCCTTCGCCATATTTCTTTTTGGTGTACTTAAAATAACTTACTTGAATAATAACACTCAAATTCTCAATTAAAAACACGCCACAAAAAATAGGAATTAATAATTCTTTTCTTACAATAATGGCTAGTGAAGCAATGATACCTCCTAAAGCCAAGCTTCCCGTATCGCCCATAAATACTTGTGCTGGATAAGCATTGTACCATAAAAATCCAATGCAGGCTCCTACAAAGGCACCTACAAAAATGGACAACTCCCCTAAATTGGGTATGTACATTACATTTAAATAATCGGCAAAAACATAGTTACCACTTACATACACAAATACGCCTAAAGCAGCGCCAATAATAGCACTCACTCCTGCGGCTAAGCCATCTAATCCATCGGTTAAATTGGCGCCATTGGATACAGCTGTAATAATAAACGTAACAATAAGTATGTACACAATCCAGGTATATTTTTCTGCACCAGGACCTATCCAGCTTATTAATCTACTATAATTAAATTCATGATTTTTTACAAATGGAATAGTGGTAATTGGTGTTTTCACTTTTACAAAACGTCTTTCCTCTCCATTAATTTTTCTTATGACAATATCAGCGCCCTTAGCCACTTTCTCCCCTTTTTGCAAGCTTTCTGTAACTGTTGCAGAAACAATTTCTCTTTCTACCGTAACTGCATTGCTAAAATAAAGAGTAACACCAATAATAATTCCTAACCCTATTTGTCCAATAATTTTTGATACCCCAGCCAATCCATCACTATTTTGTTTTTTATACGCTGCGCCTTGCGCCTGTGCTTGTTTTTTAGCGCTAATTTTAAAATAGTCATCTAAAAAACCAATTAAACCTAACCAAACAGTACACAATATCATTAAACGGATATACACCTTGTCTAAGTTGGCAAATAATAAAGTAGGAATTAAAATACTTAATAAGATAATGATACCACCCATGGTAGGCGTGCCTTTCTTTTGTTGCTCGCCTGCCAATCCTAAATCTCTCACCGATTCTCCAATTTGTTTTTTCTCTAAAAACAAAATCATTTTCTTACCATATACCGTAGCAATAAATAAAGACAATAAAATAGCCATCGCAATTCTTGAAGTTAGGAACTGAAATACGCCTAAACCAGGAATATGAAATTGTTTGTCCACCCATGAAAATAATTGATACAACATAATTGGATTATTTAGCTAATTCATTAAATAGGTTTTGTAAAATTTGCTTATCGTCAAAATCATGCTTCACCCCTTTTATATCTTGATATTTTTCGTGCCCTTTCCCTGCTATTAAAATAATGTCACCGGCTTTTGCAAAACTGATGGCCGCTTTAATGGCTTCCTTACGATCTACTATATTGATGTATTTTCTTTTGGCAGCGCTGGTTAAACCCTGCTCCATATCTTTTATTATTTCGTTAGGATCTTCGGAACGAGGATTGTCACTGGTAAAAAATACCTTGTTGCTTAAATCACAAGCCACTTGGGCCATGATAGGCCTTTTAGTTTTATCTCTATCTCCACCACATCCCACTACGGTAATAACGGTTTCATTCCCTTTTCTTAATTTGGCGATGGTAGTGAGTACATTCTCTAAGGCATCTGGTGTATGCGCATAATCAACTATACCTATAATTTTTTCATTACTTACGATATAATCAAATCTGCCTTCTGCACCAGTTAATGCACTTAAAACAACCAATACCTCTTGCGCATGCTCACCCAATTCAATCGCAATGCCATACACGGCCAATAAATTATACGCGTTAAAAGTTCCTATCAATCGGCAATGCACTTCTGTATCATTGATATTCATGACCAAGCCACTCAATAAATTTTCTAAAATTTTACCTTTATAATTGGCTGGCGCGTGCAAAGCATAGGTTAATTTTTTTGCTTTGGTATTCAATAACATTTTGCCACCATTCTTATCATCTAAATTGGTTAAAGCAAATGCGCTGCTAGCCAATTGATCAAAGAAAGTTTTTTTAACTGCTAAATAGGCTTCAAATGTTTCATGATAGTCTAAATGATCATGGGTTATATTGGTGAACGCTCCGCCCACAAATTGCAATCCAGTAATGCGATGTTGATGAATGGCATGGCTACTCACTTCCATAAATACATGCGTGCAACCCGCTGCCACCATTTGATGCAATAAATTATTTAATTGAATAGGATCGGGCGTCGTATGGGTTGAAGGAACAATGGTATTGCCAATATGATTTTCAATAGTACTGATTAAACCACAGGTGTAGCCCAATTGATTAAACAACTTAAATAATAAAGTAGCTACGGTTGTTTTGCCATTGGTTCCTGTAACCCCTACTAATTTTAATTTGGTAGAAGGTTCGTCATAAAATTGATGCGCCATAATTGCCACCGCGGCTTGCGCATTTTCAACCATAATATAAGTAACTGAATTATTAATCTCCATTGGTTTTTGCTCACACACAATAACAGTGGCTCCTTTTTCAATGGCTGTTGCTATAAATGTATGGCCGTCCGACTTGGCTCCTTTGATAGCAACAAATACAGTGCCCTTTATGATTTTTCTAGAATCAATTTGTAAGCTGGTCACTTCTTGTTGAGTCGCGCCTACTACCTCTCTTAATTTAACACCAAATAATATATTTTGTAGTGCTTTCATTAATTTAATTCAATTTGAATTTGTTGTCCTTTAGCGATATATTCTCCTTGTGCTATACTTTGTTTAATCACTTTGCCTTTGCCTACAAACTTTACCATCAACCCTTTCTTTTCACAAATCCATAAGGCATCTTGCAGTTTCATTCCACTAATATTAGGCATGGTACTATCCGAAATAATATCATTGGCTGCATTCATTGTCTTACCTTTTCCTTTTAATTGTACAAATTCATTGCGTGCCCCAGAAGAATCCTGAAACGCAATGGATAAATTTTTAGAAATGGTTTGCAAGGAAATTTTAGATAAGCTATAGTTAAACAACTGACTGTCCTTAATTGAAAAATTTGGTGTTACCCCTATTTTGTTTTGGATATATGTTGAATACAATCGATCTGAAATTTCTTTAAAAACAGGGCCGGCCACCGATGCTCCAAAATGATTGGCTGCATGCGGATGATTGATGATAATTACTGCAATGGTGTATTGTGGATTTTCGGCAGGGAAATAACCTACAAAGGAAGATTGAAAAATTCCATCAGCATACCCTCTTGCCCCATCGGCCACCAAAGCGGTTCCAGTTTTACCTGCTACTTTATACAAACTGTTGGCAAATAATTTTTTTGCAGTTCCATTGGTACAAACACCTTCCAATGCAATATGAAGCGACTTAATGGTATTAGGCGAACAAACTGTCCAAGGATAAGCCTTTGGACTTATTGTTTTTAATACCCTTCCTTCTTCTTTAATGGTATTCACTAAATAGGGACGCATCATTACACCATTATTAGCAATGCTATTATAAAAAGTCAATGTTTGAATGGGCGCAATAGCAATACCATATCCAAAAGCCATCCAAGGCAAAGAAGTATTGGACCACATTCTACTTTCAGGTCGGTGAATGATAGGTGCACCTTCGCCCATTAAATCAATGCCCGAAATGGAATCCAATCTTAACTTAGCTAAATATTTAAAATAATTGGCAGGATGATCATTAAAAGAACCAAGGGCTAATTTTGCCATACCCACATTGGAACTTTCTTCAAAAGCTTCTAAAACTGTTGCTTCATGTTTGCCATGCGCTTCCGCATCTTTAACGGTTCTTCCTGCATAATTCCAACTTCCCCCTTCTAAATCTAATTTAGAATCTAAAGTTACTTTTCCATCTTCTAAAGCAGATAATAAAGTAACTAATTTGAAAGTAGATCCTGGCTCTGTAACTCTTGTCGCATAATTCAAATCCTCTGTATATAGGCCGTCTCCTATTTTTCCTAAATTAGCTATGGCTTTTATTTTACCAGTTTTTACTTCCATCACCATCGCCACACCCGATTTGGCATCATTGCCAATCATCATTTTTTTCAATGCATTTTCGGTTACCTCTTGAATGAAAACGTCTAAAGTGCTTACAATATCTTTCCCTGTTTCTGGCGCTATTTCAAACAATCCTTCTTCTACCGGAACTGTTACCCCACCAGCAATCGCCCTTACCAACTGGCGACCATTGCGTCCATTCAACACTGTGTCATAAGATTTTTCTAAGCCTACTTTATTTTCATCTCTAGCAAGACCAATGGTCCGGTATGCAATATTCTCATAAGGATTTAAACGAATATTGTGTTCTTCGGCAATCAATCCGCTTTTATACCTACCTAATTTAAATAAAGGAAATTTAGCCAATGCTAAATATTGACGATAAGATATTTTTTTTCTTAACTCATAATTACCTTCACTTACTTCATAAGCCCTAGTTAAATCGTTTTTGTATTTATCCGCAGATTGATCTCTGAATAAATTGGCCAAGCAAATACTTAAAGAATCTATATTGCTTCTAAACAATAAACCACTTTTTTCATGTAAAGGCGTCACTCTAAAATCGATCGAAATATCAAATTGAGGAATATTGGTACTTAACATCTGACCATCCTCACTATAAATCGTTCCTCTATCAGCTGGTATATCAACAATTTTTTGATGTAAACTATCACTCAGGCTTCTCCAATATTTTCCTTGTACTTGTTGTATGTAAAACGCTTTACCTAATATCAATAGGCAAACGAGCACCATTAAAATATAGCTCAAATAAACCCTCCACAATATGTCGCGTTTTACGTCCATAATTATTTTTGAATATTTTCTTTAGAAATATCTTGAGCGTGATTTTGAATTTTATTTTCTTGTACCAATCGAACCGGCATCTCTTTGGCCACTACTAAGCCATAAGGCGCTACTTTATCTTGTATTTCTACCGCTCTACTACGGCGCATTAGATCGGCCTTTAAAGTTTTGTACTCAAATTGCAATTCTTTAAGTTCTCTTTGAGTGGTATTTATTTTTCGAATGGTTTTGTCGGTAAGATGCCCATTCGCTATGTATAAGATAGCGATCAATGCCAGGAACAAAAAGAAACTAATGTTCATGACAATCCACTGATAGTTAAGCATACTTTTAAAAGTAGTCTTAGTGGTAGGGTTAATTGGTTCGGTCATACAACTTATAATCTTTCCGCAGCGCGCAATTTTGCGCTTCTGCTTCGATTGTTTTCTTTCATTTCTTTTTCAGAAGCCACTACAGGTTTTTTTGTAATGATTTTCCAAAAAACTTCTCTTTCTGTTGAAAGAAAAGGATGGGCATCTTTTTCTTCTTCCTGCGACACACGAAAAGCGTTTTTTACCAAACGATCTTCTATAGAATGGAAAGTGATCACTACCGCACGTCCACCTGGTTTGATGACCAGTGGCAGTTGCGTTAAAAATTCTTTTAACACTCCCATTTCTTCATTCACGACTATTCTTATGGCTTGAAAAACTTGTGCCCAATATTTGTTGGGATTTCCTTTAACTACAGGGGCTAGGAAGGTTTTAAAATCTTGAACGGTATTTAACTTTACATGCTTACGTTGAGTAGCTATGTGTTTGGCTAAAGTTTTGGAATTGGTCACTTCGCCATATTGTTCAAACATTTTATGCAATTCGGCTTCGCTATAATTTTCTACCACCTGCGCCGCTGTGGTATTGGAGCGCTGATCCATGCGCATATCAAAAGGACCATCATATCTAGTGGAGAAACCTCTAGTACCTTCATCAAATTGATGGCTGCTTACGCCTAAGTCGGCTAGTACACCATCAACTTGTGTAATTTGATGTAAGCGTAAAAAGCGTTGTAGGTATTTAAAATTTTCTGGTACAAAAAGAAGACGTGGGTCATCGGGTAAATTATTTTTCGCATCCGCATCTTGATCAAATGCAATCAAACGACCCGCTGGGCCTAGCTGAGCTAAGATGCCTTTACTATGCCCCCCTCCTCCAAATGTAGCGTCCACATAAATACCATTGGGCTGGATATTTAAATACTCCATAGTTTCATGAAATAAGACGGGGGTGTGATAAGAAGAAGCAAATGCTTTAGATGCGATGGAATCAATGTTTTGATTTTGCATCTGTTTTACTTAATCTTGTTTTTTAATTCCTGCCATTACTTCTTGCGCCAAATTGCTAAATTCATCTGCAGAGAAATCCTCAAAGAGCTGTTTGTACTTACTTGCATCCCATATTTCGAAACGATCCAATGCGGCAGCCAACACAATTTCTTTTCCTGGTAAAGCAAACTCTCTTAAAGTGGGTGGCAATAAAATACGGCCTGCACCATCTAATTCCACTTCGGTAGCGCCTCCTAAAAATTGTCGTCTAAACTGACGCACTTTTGGATCAAAATCATTCAATTGGCTAATCCTGTCTAAAATACTTTGCCAGCTTTTCAATGGATAAAGTGTCAAACACTTTTCAAACCCCCTACTCACAATAAAATGGTTCTCTCCTTCCGCTAGCTGTTTTTTAAGACTGCCAGGTAAGTGAAAGCGCCCTTTTGCGTCGATAGTTGATTGATATTCTCCGTGAAAGCCTGTCATTGTTAATAATTAGAATGGTTTTTACCACTTGTTCACACAAATTAACACAATTTCCCACTTTCAAAGGCTAAAACAGGGGTTGTAGTTTTCCACAAGTAATAAACCAAGCTGAAAATCAATGTAGTAGGCTCATCCCCTTCATTTTATTAAAATTATACAAGCTCATGCTATGCATTGCTGTGGAAAAGCCCCTTTTTTATGTGAAAAACAGGTGAATTAGCATGAAAATCAAGGCAATATGTACCTTTGAGGTATGATTGAACGTCCAAAGCTTCCCATTCAAGCATTTGAGTATGATTTGCCAGATCATTGTATTGCCTATACCCCGGCCAACAATAGAGCAGATAGTAAGTTATTGGTTTGGAAGGAGCACATAATTGCAGAAAGTACTTACGCGCAGATTGCAGATTTTATTCCTGAAAAATCGACCTTGCTTTTTAACAACAGCAAAGTAATTGCTGCTAGAATTTTATTTGAAAAAAATAATAAATCCGAAACCGTTTTATCCAATACTAATAATTTAAAAGAATCAAATTTAAATAGTGCCAACAAAAATGAAAATAGTGTCATTGAAATTTTTTGTTTGGAGCCTAGCATTCGTTACAGCCCCGTGGCCTTGGCCATGCAAGCCACACAAAAAGTTGAATGGATTTGTTTAGTAGGCGGTGCTAAAAAATGGAAAGAGGGTTGTCTCGAAAAAAGTTTTCTGTTACAGGGTAAAAAAATAATAGTACAAGCCAAAAAAATAGAAGCCCTTGATGGTCAATTTTTGATAGAATTTTCTTGGGAAGGCAATTTTCATTTTTCTGAAATTATTGAACAGATAGGTAATATACCACTCCCCCCTTATATACATAGAGCTACCACCCTGGAAGACAAAGACCGTTACCAAACTACCTATGCAATGGAAGAAGGCTCCGTAGCAGCCCCCACTGCTGGCTTACATTTTAACGAAAATATATTCAAATCATTCGCAGCTAAAAATATAGCTAGTCAATTTCTTACTTTACATGTAGGTGCTGGTACTTTTTTGCCCGTAAAAACAGATAATATAAGCGATCATCCCATGCATGCAGAGTTTTTTGAAGTGCCTAAACCAATCATTGAATTTTTCTTACAAAAAGAATACGAAAAAGAAAAAAATGAAAATAATCAAAAGCCCGCGCCTGTTATTTCAGTGGGTACTACTACGCTGCGCACTATTGAGTCCTTGTATTGGTTAGGCGTTAAAATTATTCAATTAAAAAAAACAACAAGTTTAGAAAAATTAGCCCCCTTCAATTTAAAATTGTTACAATGGGATGCTTATGAATTAGATCAATGGAATATTTCCAATAAAGAATCCCTTACCGCTTTATTAGATTGGATGGAATTAAAAAATTTAAACAAATTAATTACCAGCACTCAACTGATGATTGTTCCTGGCTATTCCTTTAAATTGTGCAATGGCCTCATCACTAATTTTCATCAACCTAAATCGACCCTACTGCTTATTATAGCAGCAATTACGGGAGATCAATGGAAAAGCATCTATCAACATGCTATCGATCATCAATACCGTTTTTTAAGTTACGGCGACGGTTCCTTATTTTGGATTGCTTAACTGTTGGGTAATACCACTTCGATGGAAGTGCCTTTGCCTAAATCGCTTTTTACTTGAATGCTTCCTTTGTGCGAATCCACCACCCACTTCACATAGCTCATTCCCAAGCCATAACCTTTTACATCGTGCACATTGCCTGAATGGGCCCTGTAAAATTTTTCAAAAATATGTTTGATGGCATCCGCATTCATTCCAATGCCTTTGTCTTCGATGGTAATATGCATTTTATTATTAATCGACTTTGTTTTAATAACAATATCGATCGTCTCTTTAGCATACTTAATGGCATTGTCAATTAAATTAGATAGTACATGCAATAAGTGTTCCTCATCCACTTCAATGATGGCCGGATTGGCTTCTAATATAGTTTGCACATTGGAGGGCTTGCCTTCGAGCTGCAATTTAAAACTATCAACAACCCCCTGAATTAAATCATGTATATCCGTGGGTTGTTTAGTTAATTCATTTTCTTTTTTATCCAATTGTGCAGCTTGTAAAATAATTTCTACATGCTTATTCATACGCACATTTTCTTCCTTAATAATATTTATAAAATATTCAATCGATTTTGGATCGGTATTTACTTTTGAACTTTTTAATGCATCTACCGCCAAAGAGATAGTAGCCAATGGTGTTTTTAATTCATGGGTCATGTTATTGATAAAATCTCTTTTAATTTCTACCAACTTCCTTTGAGACATTAACGACCTAATGGTGATGAAAAATGCAGCTAATACCACCAATATAAATAATACTACCCCTACAATTACCCATTGTAATGCATGCAATAAATACATTCTCACATTAGGCATGACGATAATGATAGATTCAAATGGACCCGAGGGCTCTATTACATCCTGAGGTATTACCGAAACCCTGCTTTGTAAACTATTAACTTCGTCCGTAAATACATCTTCAAATTTATTGCTCTTTAATTCTATATTACCTTTTTTATCCGCCACTGCAAATTCAAACTGCACATCGCCTAATCCATACTTCCCTAATGCTATTCTAATTTTTAAATTTACCTCTTCTTTACTATAAGTGTCTGCAATAGTATTTTCATCAAAACTGTGTAAATGATAATCATCGTTTAAGCCTAATGCTTTTTTGGGCAAATGAAAAGACAAGCCCGTATTCATTTTTTTTGCTATTTCATTGGAGACCATTACACCCGATTGATTCAACTTATCGGACAATTGGTTTTTAGATAAAATAAGTAAGCCTTGTAACCAAGTAATTTGAATAAATAAAATACCCAATATGGATAAGCCAATTAAAGTAAATATTATTGGGAATGTTTTTTTCATAGCGCAAGCATCTACCCCTGTTTCGGGTATGTGAATATAAAAAAAATCCCGGCTACCTATGGCAACCGGGACAATTATTTATGATTGTAGCTATTTTTTTAACAGATTTAGTTGGTTATAAAACACCTTCCACTAATACCGTTGCTTTATTATTGATCACTTCTACAAATCCACCTTGAATGGCATACATTTCCGAAGCCATTCCTTTTTTTAACACTTTTACCTGACCCACCCCTAAAGCACTCACCAAGGGAGCGTGCTTATCCAATACTTCAAATAAACCATCAATGCCTGGCAACTGAACGCCTTGCACATCGCCACTGAATAGTTTTTTTTCTGGTGTTAATATTTCCAATAACATGAAAGCTGTTTAAGTAATCGAAATTTATAATTAGGCTGTAGCCATCATTTTCTTTCCTTTCTCAATAGCATCGTCTATGGTTCCCACCAAGTTAAACGCTGCTTCTGGATAAGCATCCACATCTCCATCCATAATTGCATTAAATCCGCGGATGGTGTCTTCGATAGATACGAATACTCCTTTTAATCCGGTGAATTGTTCTGCCACATGGAAAGGTTGTGATAAGAAACGTTGTACACGACGCGCACGAGATACAATTAATTTATCTTCGTCACTTAATTCATCCATCCCTAAGATGGCGATGATATCTTGCAACTCCTTGTAACGTTGTAAAATCATTTTTACTTTTTGTGCAGTGTCATAATGTGCTTCACCCACAATCGCTGGTGTCAAAATTCTTGAAGTAGAATCCAATGGATCCACCGCAGGATAGATACCTAAATCGGCAATTTTACGAGACAATACTGTTGTCGCATCTAAGTGCGCAAAAGTAGTAGCTGGTGCTGGATCGGTTAAATCATCCGCAGGAACATACACCGCTTGTACAGAAGTGATTGAACCATTTTTGGTAGAAGTAATACGCTCTTGCATCAATCCCATTTCAGTAGCCAAAGTAGGTTGGTAACCTACCGCTGATGGCATACGACCTAATAAAGCCGATACCTCAGAACCTGCTTGTGTGAAACGGAAGATATTATCAACGAAAAATAAAATGTCTTTTCCTTTTCCTGTACCATCTCCATCACGGAAATATTCCGCAATAGTCAAACCACTCAAAGCAACACGCGCACGTGCTCCTGGAGGTTCGTTCATTTGTCCAAATACGAAAGTAGCTTTTGATTCTTTTAAGTCTTTCATATTTACTTTACTCAAATCCCATCCGCCTGCTTCCATGCTATGTTTGAAATCCTCGCCATATTTCATGATGCCTGCTTCAATCATCTCACGCAATAAATCATTTCCTTCACGTGTTCTTTCTCCTACACCAGCAAATACTGATAATCCACCGTGTCCTTTTGCGATATTATTAATTAACTCTTGAATCAATACTGTTTTACCAACACCCGCTCCACCAAACAATCCAATTTTACCACCCTTTGCATAAGGCTCAATTAAGTCAATTACTTTAATACCTGTAAACAACACTTCTGTTGCAGTACTTAAGTCTTCGAACTTAGGAGGGATTGCGTGAATAGGACGTCCGTTTGATTTATCTAATTGAGGTAAACCATCAATGGCATCACCTGTTACATTAAATAAACGACCGTAAATATCATCACCAATTGGCATAGAGATAGGCTTACCTGTATCGGTTACGACCATGCCTCTTACCAATCCTTCTGTACCATCCATCGCAATGGCTCTAACACTGTCTTCTCCTAAGTGCTGTTGCACCTCAAGAATTAGTTTTTCACCATTCGATTTTGTGATGTATAAGGCATTGTAAATTTCAGGAAGTGCATTCTGATTAGGGAATTGCACATCGACTACAGCGCCAATAATTTGTTTGATTTTACCTGTTGTTACCATAATATTCTATTTCGGTTGCAAAGGTAAGGCATTGTAGCTTTATTGCAAAAATTGTAGGTAGATAAAAGCAGCTAAAATTCCCCCCACAATGGGGCCTAAAACAGGTACTGCCGCATAACCCCAATCGCTGCTCCCTTTTCCCTTGATTGGCAGGACAAAGTGCATGATTCTAGGACCCAAATCCCTGGCTGGATTGATGGCCCAACCGGTAGGACCGCCTAGTCCAAAGCCAATTCCACCCACCAATAAGGCAACTGGCAAGGCAGACAATGGACCTAAATCGGATCCAGCTGGTTTAAGAAAAAAGATACCTATTAAAAAAACCATCGTCGCCAAAGTTTCTACAATAAAATTTTGAGGCAAATTGCGAATAGAAGGGCCTGTTGCAAAAACTGCCAATTGCAACCCTTGATCTTTGGACTCGTTGAATTGATCTTTATACACCATCCAAACAATGAAAGCCCCCAACATAGCCCCTAACATTTGAGCCAATATATAAGAAGGCACCAAGGCCCAACTAAATTTTCCAGCACTTGCCAAAGCAATAGTTACTGCAGGATTTAGATGCGCTCCACTAATACTAGCTGTAGCATATACCCCAATAAAAACAGCAATCACCCAACCCAATACAATGGTCACCAAGCCCCCATTGTTTCCTTTAGTATTAGGCAATACATTATTGGCAACTACGCCATCTCCAATGGTTACAACCAAAGCGGTTCCTAGTAATTCTGCTACAAATGGTGTCATGTGTTTTTATTTATGTTAAATATTAAATTAAGTTATGCAATAAAATTTTAAATCTCTAAAAAGTGAAATAAATTTTGATTACCAATTATTCGTTGCTTTAATGGCTCTTTCCCAACCTTTAATCCACTCCGACCTTTGCGCCTCTTTTACAGTGGGTTCAAAAATTTGATCTATTTGCCATTTTGATCTTAACTCTTCTATATCTTTCCAAAAACCCACCGCTAAGCCTGCTAAATAAGCTGCTCCTAATGCAGTGGTTTCGACCATAGTAGGACGAACTACTTTGGTATTGACAATTTCAGATTGAAACTGCATAAGTAAATTATTATGGGTAGCACCGCCATCCACTCTTAATTCGGCAATGGGAATACCCGAATCGGCTTCCATCGCTTTTAATAAATCATAACTTTGAAAAGCAATACTTTCTAATGCAGCACGTGCAATATGCGCCGAAGTAGTTCCTCTGGTAATTCCCACAATAGTTCCTCGAGCATGTTGATTCCAATAAGGCGCTCCCAGTCCTGCAAAAGCAGGTACTAAATAAACGCCATCTGTAGTTTCTACTTCTTTGGCTAAAGCTTCTACTTCCGATGAATTTCTAATTAAATGTAAACCATCTCTTAACCATTGTACCACCGCACCTCCTATAAAAACACTACCTTCTAATGCATAATAGGTATGGCCATTCATTTGCAATGCAATGGTCGTTAATAAATTATTTTTTGAACTCACTGCTTTTTCTCCAGTGTGCATTAACATAAAACAACCTGTACCATAAGTATTTTTAACCATGCCAGGCGATGTACACATTTGTCCAAATAAAGCAGATTGTTGATCCCCAGCAATTCCTGCAATAGGAATTTCATGATGTGCAAATAATTGAGTGGTATGTCCGTATACTTCGCTGCTACTTTTTACTTGTGGCAACATGTTCGCTGGCACATCTAATATTTTTAATAATTCAGCATCCCATTGTAAAGTATGAATATTAAATAGCATGGTGCGGGAAGCATTGGTCACATCTGTTACATGCACTGCCCCATTGGTTAATTTCCATACCAACCAGGAATCTATGGTACCAAACAAAAGCTCGCCTTTATTGGCTAAATCTCTTGCGCCTTTTACATTATCTAAAATCCATTTTATTTTTGATCCAGAAAAATAAGCATCAATCACCAAGCCTGTTTTTTCTTGAATCATTGCAGCTTTTCCTTGTTTTTTTAATTCATCACAAAAATCAGACGTACGCCTGTCCTGCCACACAATGGCATTGTATACAGGTTGTCCAGTAATTTTATTCCACACAACAGTAGTTTCTCTTTGATTGGTAATGCCAATGGCTGCAATATCTTGCATGGATAAACCTTTCATGCTGATGGCTTCGGTAGCTACGCCCATTTGTGTACTCCATATTTCTAAAGGATCATGCTCGACCCAACCTGGCTTAGGAAAAATTTGTTTGAACTCTTTTTGTGCAGTGGCGTGAATTTGCCCCTGGTGATCAAATAACATAGCACGACTACTGGTCGTACCTTGATCAAAGGATAAGATGTATTTTGACATTACAAGCAATTATTTGATTGTAATATAAAAAAATAATCTCAAAAATTATCTTCTATTTTTTAACCAATTTTCTGGATCAAAGAAAACCCCTTTTTCATTGTTAATCATTAACAATAAAGCGCCTTCTCCGTCTAAATTAATGCCCGACTTTCCCAGTAAAGTACCTGCCCGAACTTCCTGCCCCACAGTCACATTAATACTACTTAAATGCGTATAGGTAGAAAAGTATTTACCATGTTGAACAAAAACGGTGAGGTCGCCATTTATGTCCCCTGTATATTTTACAATTCCGTTGGCCAAGCTTTTTACTGAAGTTCCTTTAGGCAAAGCCAATTCGATGCCATCGCTTTTTCTATTTAATTTAGTACCCGGAATATTTTCGACACCAAAATGAATGTATACATTTCCTTTATCCACTGGCCAAGGTAAATTTCCTTTGTTGTTTTCAAATGAAATAGAAGCTTCTCTGCCTTCTTCGGTGGTTTCCAATGCAGAATAAGGACGATTATCGGTGGTACTGGTTAACCCACCTTCTGCATTAATCACTTTGGTATTTTTGGGGCTTGTTTTTGCAGTGGCAGGTGCTTCCACATTGGCTTTGGCATTGGCTTTAGCAGCTGCTTCATTGGCTGCTTTTGCTTTGGCAATTCTTTCTTTTTCTTTTCTTTCCGCTTCTAATGTTTCACGTCGAATGATGGTCAATAATGCAGATTGCATCTTTCTTCTTTGTGCTTCTTTTTGTCGAACCTGTGCACTTATTTCTTGCTCTTTATTTTTTAATTGATTGACAATTTTATCTTGTTCTTTTCGATCGTCTACCAATACTTTTAATTGTTCACTTTGAACCGTTAATGTTTTTAGTCGATCCTTTTTATTGGAGCCTAGTTGCGTAATTTTAACATTCAAATCTTGTTGCGATAAATCAATGGTATGTGCCTGCGCTTCTCTATTTTGTCGATAACTTTTTAAATAGGTGATTCTTTTTACTGCGTCATTAAAACTATTGGCAGAAAATAAAAAATTGAGGTATTCATAACCACTTCGGCTCTTATAAGCAAAAATGATACTCTTTTGGTATTTGGACTTTAAGGTATCTAAGTCTTTATTTAATTTTTGAACGTCCAATTGATTCGTATAAATGGCATCGTCCAAGATTTTAACTTGCTTGGCAATTCCTTTAATTAAAGCTTCTCTTTTGGCAATTTTACTATGAATAACCGCCAATTGACCTAATGAATTTTTTTTATTCTTCTTGGTTTGTTCCAACAATAAATTTAATTCGTCAATTTCTTTTCTAATGGCTTGCGTTTCTTTTTGCAAATCATCTCTTGACAAATTATCTTGAGCTAAAGCAGGCATGCACATAGTTGCTAAAAAAACAATAAACAGTATAGCCCTTTTTATCATAAACATTGATTACTTATTTTCTTTTCCCAGGTTTAGGTAGGCCAAAGGTATATTTTAAAGGCTCATTAAAACTAAATTCCTTCACTTCCATACGCACTTCTAAACGAGATTGTGCCGAAACAATCAATTCTCTATTCATTGGAAACTGGTATTGATTTACAGGCACATGGTTACTATAAGCAATCGCGCAGGTGCGGTGTTGGGTAATATCAATATCATCTAACTTAAGCTGAAGAATTCTAGAATTGTCCTCGTTTAAAACTATTAAATTTTTAAATAAACTACCCAACATACCCACTTCTAGTTTATTATTATTCACCTTATAGGAAACCACTTTTGCATTGTCCATAAAAATTGGGTTGCCCACCACTAAGTCCTGTAGGGTAATAAATTTAAATGGAATTTTTAATACCTCTTGTAAATAACTCAAGGACTTATGTTCGATGTTTTTATTTTTTTTCAATGGATAAATTAAAACCACACTATCCTTATTGATCAGCGCCTTTAGGCCAATCACCCCCATCGCCCCTCTAATGGTAATATAAATAGCAGAATCCTTTATTAAACTAACATTGACGATATAATTATCGGCATTGGTTGCCGATTCGTAATCCACTTTTAAACGCGCATTCATGGTTTTGAAATCAATTTTTGTTTGCGCTATTTTTTCAATAATATTTTTAACAATTGCCGAAGAGTCTACTTTGGATACATTAGTAAGCAATTGAACTTGAGCGGAATCTTTTTTAGAAAGCGCTTCTTTAAGTACCTGTACTTTTCTAAAAGTGGAACAAGAGGCTATTAAAACAACTGCTCCAAAAAAGAATATAATTTTTTTCATGGTAGCTTTATTGTTTTCCCGTGTGCCCAAAACCTCCTGCACCTCTTTGCGTAATTTCTAATTCAACCACCAATTCTAAAATTGCTTTTTCTACCGCACAAAAAACCATTTGTGCAATACGATCTCCGTCCTGAATGGTTTGCACCTCTGTAGATAAATTAATTAAGATCACTTTTATTTCGCCTCTGTAATCGGCATCAATAGTGCCTGGGGTATTTAAACAAGTAAGTCCTTGTTTGATGGCCAATCCACTTCGGGGTCTTATTTGCGCTTCATAATTTTCGGGAATGGCTAAAAATAAACCTGTCGGAATTAAAGTACGTTCCATGGGTTGTAATTGTAAAGGGGCCTCCAAATTGGCTCTAAGGTCCATGCCCGAAGATCCCGAAGTAGCATAGTCAGGCAATGAATGATGACTCTTATTTACAATTTTAATAGCAATTGACATGGTCAACAAAAATAGGTAAAATAGAACTAGAAGTAAAAAATACTACCAAAACGAATGGTATTGGAAAGCGGATTTTTTGTGATACCCCCGCCAGATGGAACTAAATAGGAAATATTAAACTTAGACTGCTGGTATTGAAAGCTTGTACCAATAGTGAAATATTGCATATTGCCTAGGTTTTTATTATTGTCTAAGTAATAGCCTGCTCTCAAATAAAAGCGATTAATATAATTGTATTCTAACCCTGTAGAAGCTTTGATAGATTCCCCAATAGGCATTCCCTCTTTGGCAGTAAAGGAATTAAACCAA
This sequence comes from Bacteroidota bacterium, assembly GCA_947448725.1. Classification (GTDB taxonomy): domain Bacteria; phylum Bacteroidota; class Bacteroidia; order Chitinophagales; family Chitinophagaceae; genus Sediminibacterium. The sequence continues at coordinate 8,286 of CANFOM010000011.1, read as the reverse complement.
CTAGAAACCACTGATTGAGAATAATAATGATCTATATCGGCTTGAACGCTGCCTGCACCTGGGCTAACTGGCACCAACAATCGATTCACATCTACCCCAAATTCCAATGAATTTTCGGCGTCTAACTTATTTAAATATCCAATACCTAATCCCATATTAGCGGGTATAAAATATTTATGCGCATTGTCGGTATAACTTATTTTTCCCCCTAAATTAGAAAGCAATAAACCTGCATGAATGCCTTGTAAATCTTCGTTTTGTTTGTAAAACAAACTAATGTCTCCCGACAAAGTATTGCCGGCTCTATAATTAATAGGATTATTAATGAATGAACCTGTAACCAATTTCGAATGTATGTACCTTAAGGTAACGCCCATACTTAATTGATCGGTCAATAAAACACTATACCCAAAATCATAACTAAACTCAGAAGGACGTTGCGATGGAAGTGAGGTATTGCCAGATTCATCTGTAAAATCAATATTACCCAAACTAAAAAAGCGCAAGGAACTATTTAACGCACTTATATTATTTAACTTTTTAAAATACCCTGCACTCGCTAAATACACATCTGTCAAACCTAAATCTTTTAACCAAGGTGTATAGTTAATTAGGAAGCCTTGCTTTTCCTCCATGTAAGGAAGCTTGGCTGTGTTCCCAAAAAGATCATTGGCATCTGGCGACATAGCCAATGACAAATTACCCATACCCCCAGAACGTGCATCAGGAGATATCAACATAAAAGGAACGGCCGTACTTTGAATATTAATTTTGGTTTGCGCCAAAACATTTTGTGTTAAAAAAAATGCTGGCAATAAAAAAACTAATATTTTGAGCTTAGGATTGGTCATAATTATATTTTCGACTTAAGAAATTTAAAGGTACTAAATTCATTTAGAGTAGTCGTTAAAATTTGACTAATTTATTAGACAACAGTTTTGTTTCCTTGCCATTAGAGAGGGTTATTTTATAATAGTATACGCCTGGATTTAAAGAACCACCTTTAGAACCAGTTCCATCCCAATAAGAGACAACTCTATTGGCATTGTACTGCGCAGTTAATGGTCTCGTAAATAAAAGCAGACCATTGTTATCATAAAGGCTTAAGCTTATGTTTAGCGTATTATCTAATTGATTGTGTTCAAAACTAAAAGTAGTGGAACTGCTAAAAGGATTTGGAAAATTGCTCACTTTATTTAAAAGCATTGTTGTTGTATCTGGTACAATAAAATGAATGGTGTCCTTGCTTGAATTACCTAATAGGTCCCAGGCCTTAATTACTAATTCATGCGGCCCAGTAGAAAAACTAGGCAATGTATATTGTATGCTTCCTTTTTGATAAGTATTGATGGCGGCTGTATAAAAATTATTCAATACCAATTCGTTTTTGGTATCTCCATCTATTAATAAAGTAATGTCATGTCCCAATGAATTGCCCGAGGTTTGAATACCCGCTTCATCTTTTAAATTAATTAGAAGTGTGGAATGAGCAGCTGCCCAACCTCCATTGATAAAATTGCTATCATTTAAAAATAATTGCATTGCAGGACCAAGGGTATCTGTAAAGTTTTCAGACAGTACTGGCTTCGCATAAATTTGATTGTAAATACCAACAGCATCTATACTATCATTAAACGCATTTAATTGCAGTTTTAATGCACCTTGATTTACACTTACTTCTTTAGGCAACATAAAATCAATTACAAAACTTCCATCCGTGACACTCGCCTTTCCCTTAAATAAAATATTTTCTTGAACGATTACATTAACAGGAACACTTTTGATATCATTACCCAATGTCTTTTTTGAATTAATCGCATCATAAAGTATCATTTCGAGCGTTCCTTTAAAATTATTTTTTGTTTGCCCTTTCGATTGCAGCAGTCCGCTTATTGAATATTTATTACCTGCTTGTAAAGTATCAACACCATTAAAAGTTTTTCCATTAATTGTATTTAAAACAACCTGATCGCTTGCTTTAGACAAATGCATAGCCGGATCTCCCAATAAAGTAAATTTAAAAGTGTTGATATGATCCTCGCCTTGTGCCCAAGCAGCCATTTTGGATTTTTGCAAAGCAGCGCCGATGGTTAAAAAATGTCCTGCACTATCCGGCACCAATAATTTTTGAATAAATTGATCGTTAATTTGTTTATTGCTATAAGCATACACCAGCCTACTTGCCGCTACCAAGGCCACCACTCCTTTTGAATTTTTTAAAAGCGCATCAAAACCAAATGGACTTAATTGGGGTTGGTCATAAGGCGCGAAATCACAAGAGGCGGTAATCATTAATGGAAGCTTGTTAGCGTTATTCCATTGTTGCACATCTGGCTGCGCAATAACCGCTTCTTCTGAAAGTCTTGAATAATTTCCATGACCCGTATAATTTAAAATTAAAGTTCCATTATTAACGGCTTGATTGATAGCCGCATTCACTAAGGGATAAGTATTACCTGCTATATTTTTAGTGGCCGGATATAAATCTAAATATATTTTTTTCTGATTCCAGTAGGGTGCTTTTTTTTGTAAGTTATTGGAGATGTCTTCGGCATCTTGCAAATGCAAATTGTAATCGCCATCATCAGCCACCCAGGTCACTTGATTTTGCCAAGCCCCTCCATTCGTATTTTTTTGATAATTAATAATTTTATCCACCACGGTATCCGCTTCTGCCATTGTTCGTATGGGCAATCTTCCAATAGCCAATGAAAGATTTTTTATATTATTGGATGCATTGATGTCATCATTGATACTAAGAATACTATAATAATCATCGGAAGGATAACTGGTTAAAACACCAGCGGATGCCTCACTTTCATATACCGGAACTTGATAAGCACTATTGTAATTTTTATTACTAAAATTAGCCATACCCATTAATAATAAATATTGAGGGGCCGCTTGATGCTTGTCGGTTGCTTGATTAAATAAATATTGAATAAAATTTCTAATGCCGGTAGGACTAGGTTGACCTCCCGAAAATTCATTAAAAATTTCATTAACATTAAACACCAGGCCTTTTAAGCCATGTGCAGATTCATGAAAATCGCGCAATTTTTTTGCTGCTTTTAAATAATTACCAGCACTCACTATAATATAATCTGGCACTTCCGTTCCAAGCAAATTTTGCTTATCTACCCCTGCAATAAAAGTGGGAGTTTCATAAGTATGTTGTTTGACTGCAAAAAATTCACGAAGGGTATCTGCTACTTGAATAAAATTTCCAGTAGTAGGCGTTTGAAAATTAATTGCTAATGCTACCGGCCCTTCTGGATGCGTCACATCCCAGACCTGAGTGGTGGTATCGATATTTTGCAATTGATACCGAGTAGCAGTATTGGTGTTTAAATAATTTCTGAAGCCAAAAGAATTATTTCCCCAAAAACCTATTTTCCTTTTCGCATTTATTTCAACAAAATCAATCCAACCTGTAGCGTTTGTATTGTCGCTTGAAAATGCAATAGCAAGGTTGATGGGTTTGGTTAAATCGGTATTCGCATTTAGTAAATAACTATAACTATCTGTAACAATATTAGCCGATTCGTCATATAAATACCCCGACACCGGATCTACAGCACTGGTTCTTGCTGCATTGGTATTAACGAATACATTAAAATTGGCTTTGCTGTCATAGGTGGTAGCCGCATACCTACTCACTATTTTTAATGGATTATTAACCAGCAAGCCCTCCATAGTAAAAGTGTAATTCAATTGCGTTTGTTTTCCATTGCCTTGACCCATAGGAGTGCCGAGTAATAACTTACCGCTATTTAAAAGGGAGACAGTGTCTTTTTCAATTAACCATCTTTCATCATAATTATCAAGGGTTTGCTCTGCCGTATTTATTTTTATTGGAGTAGTAATTCTTTTTCCATTAGTGCCCATGGTGATAAAATAAAAAACTGAATCGCTAGATGCATTTTTAAAATGTGTGGGTAAGCCTTTTATTTCATCATATTTCCATTGAATAGCGCCTTCGCTATAAAATAATAAATAATCTTTTTCATCAAATAAATTGTCGCCTCCATCATTAACCATAACTGCATTTTCAAAAATACCCACCATTGGATTGGCCACTACCTTGTCGTTTAAATTGGCTAAATTATAATTGTACAATTGCACTTGACTGGAGTTAAAAGGAACTGGAAAACCCATGGCCTTAAGTTGGGCGCCCGTAATTTGATAAATTCCCTGTTTGGTAGCCGCAATTTTTGCCCATTTTCCATTCAAAAAGGGCGAGCTTTGCCCACTTAAAATAGAAGGAAAAATTACAATACATAAAAAATATACTAGGGCAGCCCTTATCATACCTTAAAATTAGGGTTTTACTAACACAAGAATATACTTACAAGTGAATAAATGATTAAAAAACAAGCTATATTCGCACTATCACTTAACCCCATTTTTGTATAAATAATTACTATGCATTTTATTAATAGTATTTTACTGTTTTTCGCTCTGTTATTACTAGGACCTAGTTTGTTATCCTCCTCCAATAGCAAAGAAAATAATTTCATCAGGATAGAGGCAAAATCAGACGACCCTTACGCCGAAACCGTGCTTATTCGTGGAGGTACTTTTGCCATGGGCATGAACCAAGAAAACATTATGGGCGACTGGAACAATAGTTTAAGAAGAGTTACCGTAAGTTCATTTAGAATAGACCAATACGAAGTAAGCAATAAAAAATACCGTACTTATATACATTGGTTAGAGAAAATATTTATCCCAATTGGGAGAGATTCCATTGTTAGAGCGGCATTGCCAGATACCACGGTATGGAAAACCGAATTATCTTATAATGACCCCATGGTAGAAGGTTATTTTAGATCTTCTGTATTTAATGATTATCCTGTGGTAGGTGTAAGTTGGGAGCAAGCCAATGATTATTGCAGATGGAAAACCGACAGGTCCAATGAGCAAACCTTATTAAAATACAAATTGATAGATCCCAAAAAACCATACGTTGGTAAAATGGGTCTCGTTAATTCTATTTCAGATTCTTCCAGTAATAAAGGGGTTTCCAATGCATCTTCTTCCACTGGATTTAACAGATCTAAAAATGTGGATGACTATGTGATGATCCCTGACTACCGATTACCTACCGAAGCAGAGTGGGAATATGCAGCAAAAGTATCTAGTGGTAAAAATTATATTTCCGGTTTTAATCTTCCAAAATCAGGTTCTAACGCACCTCATCCTAATGCCAATGTAGTAAGTTCTGATAGTCCTTATCCTTGGAGCTCCAATGGTAATGACGGTTTAAGAAATACCACTCCGGGCAAAAAGAAAGGGAGTAAAGGAATGTTTTTAGCCAATTTCAAAAACGGGAGCGGCGATTATATGGGTATGGTAGGTTATTCCAATGACGGTGCTGGCTTTCCTTCTAAAGTAAATAGTTTTTTACAAAATCAAGTTGGGCTTTATAATATTAGTGGGAATGTGAATGAGTGGGTGGCAGATATTTATCGCCCCATGAACACGATTGATATGGATGATTTTAATCCATATAGAGGAAACAATACCTTAGATGGCGATGATGCAAACACTTCTAATTATGAAACCAATTCTAATACTTTAATATCTAATAAATCTAGAGTATACAAAGGCGGCAGTTGGAAAGACCGTCCATATTGGTTAAATCCAGGCACCAGAAGATTCTTAGACCAAGATAAATCATCCAGCACTATTGGATTTAGATGTGCAGTTTCTGCATTTGGTATGGATACCCCCGGCGCTTCAGAAGAAAAACAGCATTGGTGGAATAAATTATTTAAAAAATAAGGAGCATGAAATTACGCATAGGCTCCGGCATCGATTTTCATCAGTTAGTGATTGGCCGAGACTTATGGATTGGTGGCATTAAAATTCCACACACCAAAGGTGCTTTAGGGCACAGTGATGCAGATGTATTATTGCATGCTATTTGCGATGCTTTATTAGGTGCCTTAAGTTTAGGAGATATTGGCACCCACTTTCCCGACACCGATGCGGCTTATAAAAATATTGACAGTAAAATTTTACTACAAAAAACCTACGATTTAATTACGGCACAAGGATATCAAATCGTTAACATAGATGCAACTTTATGTTTAGAATCCCCAAAAATTAAACCTTATGTATTAGCCATGCAAGAATGTATCGCTGGCATTTTACATATAGGCAATAAAGATATTTCCATTAAAGCAACTACTACCGAAACTATGGGCTTCACCGGAAGAGAAGAAGGTTTAGTAGCCATGGCCACATGTTTATTAAGTTCGGCAAACAGCTAAAACTGCTACCCTTATGAAGCAGCTAGATTCTATTACTTCTTTATATGAAATTTTTAAGTTGCACCCTCAGGTGCAAACTGATACCAGAAAATTACAAAAAGGCGATTTATATTTTGCATTAAAAGGACCTAATTTTAATGGAAATGAATTTGCTATAAAAGCATTAGAACAAGGCGCAGCTTTTGCCATTGTAGATGAACCCATCTATGCATCAGCAGATTTATTAGAGCGATTAATTTTAGTAGAAGATGTTTTAAGCAGTTTGCAAGCCCTTGCCCAACATCATCGACAACAATTTACGATTCCATTTATAGCCATCACAGGCAGCAATGGAAAAACCACTACCAAAGAATTGGTAATGGCGGTACTAAGTAGTCATTATAGCACCTATACTACGCAAGGAAATTTAAACAATCATATTGGCGTACCACTTACTTTATTAAGTATTAAAAAAGATGCACAATATGCTATTATTGAAATGGGCGCTAATCATTTACACGAAATAGAAAGCTATTGCAGTTATACTTTACCCACGCATGGATTAATTAACAATTGCGGCAAAGCGCACTTAGAAGGCTTTGGCAGTGAGGAAGGCGTGAAAAAAGGAAAAGGAGAATTGTTTGATTATTTAAAACAACATCAGGGCACTGCTTTTATTAATAGTGATTATGATTATTTAAATGCCATGAGCAAAGGCATACAAAAAATTATTAGTTACGGAACCAACACAGGCAACTTACAAGGCCAAGAAGAAACTAACCAAAATGGTTTATTACAAGTACGCATTAGCAAATCAAGCAATGCAAGCATTGAAAATAAAACCATAAAAACAAATTTAGTAGGTGCTTATAATATACCCAATGTATTAGCCGCCATTAGTATTGGCTTATACTGTGAAGTACCTGTTGAAAAAATTATTGTCGCTATTGAAAATTACCAACCCACCAATAGTCGTTCTCAATTAATTAATTGGAAAAATAACCAAGTAATATTAGATGCTTACAATGCCAATCCAAGTAGCATGAAAGCGGCCATTGAAAATTTTGCAAACATAGAAAGCAAATCGAAAATACTTTGTTTAGGAGGCATGAGAGAAATGGGTACTAGTAGTGTTGAAGAACATCAGCAAATAATTAATTTGATTAACGCCCACCCTTTCGAAAAAGTAATTTTAGTAGGCAAAGAATTTGAAGCATGCACCCACGCTTATACATATTTTGAAACGGTGGAAGCCGCCAAGTTATGGCTGGATAAGCAAGATTATAAGGACCATTATTTTTTAATAAAGGGGTCTAGGGGCATTCAAATGGAGCAATTAATAGCCAATTAGTCATTGAGCTTCTTTCATTAATTATAAAACTTACTTAATAATTTGATACCTTTGCGGCATGCCGAAAAATTATTTGTGGAGCACCCTTAACAACAAATGTCCAAGGTGTAGAGAAGGAAAATTATTTGTATCCAGCAATCCATACAACCTATCTGCCATTACTAAAATGAATGAAAGATGCCCGGTATGTGGGCAACCTACCGAAATTGAATTGGGATTTTATTATGGAACAGGTTATGTGAGTTATGCCTTAACAGTAGCCTATTTCGTTTCTACTTTTGTAGCATGGAAGGTATTAATAGGTATGACTTTTGACTTGGATGATAATCGAATTTTTTATTGGATGGGCACGGCCATCGTATTATTACTATTTACACAACCCTTCATCATGCGCTTATCCAGATCCATCTGGTTGGGTTGGTTTGTCTCTTATAATAAGAATTGGAAAAACGAGCCTTTGGAATACAATGAGCGCATGGATCATAACAGAAAAGAGCATTAAAGGCCAATAAACTCAAGTATTTATTTTAACTTAGCTGCCCCAAAGAGAGGTGTCCGAGTGGTTTAAGGAGCACGCTTGGAAAGCGTGTATACGGCAACGTATCGGGGGTTCGAATCCCTTCCTCTCTGCAAAATAGAAATAAATTAAAACGTCCCGAGCACTCGGGGCGTTTTTTT
>CANFOM010000010.1 GCA_947448725.1 Bacteroidota bacterium | reverse complement strand
TCGCTCGTTCAATTTAAATCCTTGTCTGTTTATAATAGCAAGCTATTAACACAGCCAACTCTTTAAATTTCCCACTTCGTGGCTTTCTTTCGCGTCTGCGCAACAAAAAAGCCTGTCACTTTCGTGACAAGCTTTGTGAACTGGCTGGGACTCGAACCCAGGGCCCATACATTAAAAGTGTATTGCTCTACCAACTGAGCTACCAATTCTAACCGCCTTTTTAGGGGAGTGCAAAAATAAGCATTAATGAAAACTATCCAAATAAAAGGGGGTATTTATTTTCCCCACTCTAAACCGCTCTAAGTCATTCATCTTCAAATAAGATTTATATTTGTATAAACACTAATAGATGTCCAATTTTAAAGATAAAATTGTTGTTATAACGGGTGGTTCTGATGGCATTGGAAAAGCTTTGGTACAGCAGTTTCTAGCATTAGGAGCAAAGGTGGCTACCTGTGGTAGAAATACAAGTAAACTTGCTTTATTGGAACAAGAAAATCCTAATTCAAATTTATTCACCTTGCAAGTAGATGTGAGTAACTCTTTGGAAGTGGAAGCATTTATGAAAGCAATTATTGCCAAATGGAACGGAATTGACATATTAATAAACAACGCAGGCATCTCCATGCGGGCTTTGGTGCAGGATACTTCTTATGAGACTTTGCATCAGGTGATGGATATTAACTTTTGGGGCACGGTGTATTGTACCAAAACGGCCCTTCCCTATATTCTCAAAAACAAGGGGGTGGTAGTAGGTGTTTCCTCTATTGCTGGATATCGAGGGCTTCCGGGTAGAAGCGGCTATTCTGCCTCTAAATTTGCTTTAAATGGCTGGTTAGAAGCCTTAAAAACCGAATTATATGGATCTGGGACGCATGTAATGTGGGTTTGCCCAGGTTTTACCAGTTCTAATATCCGAAATGCTGCTTTAGACAAGAATGCGAAAGCTCAGGGGGAATCTCCATTGGATGAATCGGCCATGATGAGTTCGGAACTATGTGCTACCCATATTATTAATGCAATTGACCAAAGGAAGCGCAGTTTGGTGCTCACTTTTACAGGGAAACGCACGGTTTTTATGAATAAGTATTTTCCCGCTTGGGCCGATAAATTGGTGCATCATTTTTTCTTTAAAGATGGGGTATTGGTAAAGTAGTTGGGGTCGTAAATAAATACCTGGTTTTCTAAAATATAAAACTCAATTTTTCGTTATCAATAGATGCCTATCATTACTTTAACATCCGATATTGGCCAAGAGGACTTCATTATTGGCGCTGTTAAGGGGCAAATTTTGTCAACCATTCCAGGCATGGGTATTGCCGATATTACGCATTATTTATCCAGCAAAAATTATCAGCAAGGCGCTTATATTTTTAACAATGCAGCCAAGCATTATCCTGCGGGCACCATTCATTGTATAATGGTCAACTTTTTTCAATTTGCTAAACGCCACGCACTTTTCACCAAGCACAATAATCAATACTACATTACTCCTGACAATGGTTTTTTAACGATGATGTTGGGTGGCAAGCCAAAAGATATTATTAAAATAGATTTTAAAGATGCACATACTTTTTTAGAAATTACGCAAGAAATTTTTAATGCATTGGGGGCTTTTGTAAAATCAAATAACATATCCGATGCGGGTACTGCTTTTCAGGACATTGAGGAAATTTATCCAATGCAGCCCACATTAGGGCCCAATTGGATGGAAGGACAAATTTTATTTATCGATCAGTTTGAAAATGTGGTGGTGAATATTCGTAAAGAAGATTTTGATTTGCAGGCACAAGGCAGATCGTTTAAAATTGTCTTTACCCGCAACGAAACCATTACCGATTTAAGCAAGCATTATGGAGAAGTGCCTATCGCCGATAAATTGGCTTGGTTTAACTCGGCAGGTTATTTAGAAATAGCGGTAAGAGGGGGCAATATGGCAGGGCTATTTGGATTGAGTAAGTTTGATGAAAATCAGATGAATAAGCAGCGCCCCAACGACAATAAGTGGTTTTTCCAGATGGTTCGGGTTTTCTTTGAATAGTCACATTTTCGGGGTATTTTTGCACCCTCATTAAATTACTAAAACAAGTTTACAATGGCATACGACGTTATCGTTATTGGTAGTGGTCCAGGTGGTTATCCTGCGGCAATACGTGCTTCTCAATTAGGGTTAAAAGTGGCTATTATTGAAAAGGAAAGTTTAGGAGGCGTTTGTTTAAACTGGGGCTGTATTCCAACCAAAGCATTGTTAAAAAGTGCGCAAGTGTATGAATATGTAAAACACAGTGCTAATTATGGAATTACTACCACTGGAGTGAATCATGATTTTGGAGCAGTTATAAAACGTAGTCGTGGGGTGGCAGATAAAATGAGCAAGGGTGTTCAGTTTTTAATGAAGAAGAATAAGATTGAAGTAATCATGGGCTATGGTAAAGTTTTGTCTCGTGGTAAAGTAGAAGTGAAAGATGCAGAAGGAAAAACACAAGTAGTAGATGGCAAGTATATTATAATAGCAACCGGAGGTCGTACCAGAGAATTACCTAATTTAAAACAAGATGGTAAAAAAGTAATTGGTTATCGTGAAGCAATGGTGTTGCCAACGCAACCTAAGAGTATGATTATTGTAGGTAGTGGTGCCATCGGGGTGGAGTTTGCTTATGTATACAATAGCATGGGAACTAAAGTGACCATTGTAGAATTTTTACCAAAAGTGGTGCCTGTGGAAGATGAGGACATTTCAAGAGAATTAGAAAAACAATACAGAAAGCAAGGCATAGAAATCATGACCAACTCTTCTGTAGAATCATTAGATACAACCGGTGCTTTAGTAAAAGCAAAAGTGAAACAAATGGATGGTTCTTTTGTAACCTTAGAAGCAGAAGTTGTTTTAAGTGCAGTGGGTGTTGTAGCTAATATTGAAAACTTAGGATTGGAGCAAAACGGAATTAAAGTAGATAAAGGGCGCATCATTGTAGATAAATATCAACAAACAAGTATTGCTACTATTTATGCCATTGGAGATTGTTCTCCTGGCCAAGCATTAGCGCATGTAGCAGCCAAAGAAGGCATCAACGCAGCAGAGCATATTGCTTATCAAGAAAAAAAATCAGCTCATTTACCTGAAGGAATTGATTACAATAATATTCCAGGTTGTACTTATTGCACACCCGAAATTGCGAGTGTGGGTTATACAGAGAAAGCAGCTAAAGAAGCAGGCTATGAATTAAAGATTGGCAAGTTTCCATTTGTGGCTAGTGGTAAAGCAAGTGCTGCGGGTGCAACCGATGGTTTTGTAAAAGTAATCTTTGATGCTAAATATGGCGAATTCTTAGGCTGTCATATGATTGGAATGAATGTAACTGAAATGATTGCAGAAGCAGTGGTGGCTCGTAAATTAGAAACCACTTCTCATGAAATTTTAAATGCAATACATCCGCATCCTACCATGAGTGAGGGATTAAAAGAAGCCGTTGCTGCTGCTTATGGCGAAGCAATAGATATCTAACTAGTTTAAATAAAAATATAGAATGGCTCGTGATTCAAATTTTTTGAATGCGAGCCATTTTTAACGATAATGAAGTACGAAAAAGAAATTAACCGACGAAAAACTTTTGCTATTATCTCTCACCCAGATGCTGGTAAAACAACTTTAACCGAAAAGTTATTGTTGTTTGGTGGAGCCATTCAAACAGCGGGTGCTGTAAAAAGCAATAAGATTAAAAAGCATGCGACCAGTGACTTTATGGAAATTGAGCGTCAAAGAGGTATATCCGTAGCCACTTCGGTAATGTCATTCGAATACAATAATATTTTAATTAATTTATTAGATACCCCCGGTCACAAGGATTTTGCCGAAGATACTTATCGAACCTTAACAGCGGTAGATAGTGTTATATTGGTGATAGATAGTGTAAATGGAGTTGAGGCACAAACCAGAAGATTGATGGAAGTGTGTAGCATGCGCGCCACACCCGTAATTGTTTTTATCAATAAAATGGATCGAGATGGTAAAAACAGATTTGATTTGTTAGAAGAAATAGAAAATGAATTAAAAATTTCTTTACATCCAATGACCTGGCCTATCAATAGTGGAAAGGAATTTAAAGGGGTTTACAATTTACACGATAAAAATTTACGATTGTTTGCAGCAAGTACCAAAGCTACCGAAGAAGATACGGTGGCCATTGAAGATTTGGCAAGCAGTGTTTTGCAAGATAAAATTGGAGAGAAAGATGCTGCGGTATTAAGAGAAGATGTAGAATTAATTGATGGCGTATATGGTGCATTGAATCCGGCCGATTATTTAGCAGGTAAAATTGCTCCTGTGTTTTTTGGATCTGCAGTAAATAACTTTGGCGTAAAAGAAATGTTAGATACGTTTATTCAAATTGCGCCGGTCCCAAGAGATAGAGAAACCAGTGTTAGAACTTTGGGTGTTGGCGAAGATAAATTTAGTGGCTTCATTTTTAAAATACATGCCAACTTAGATCCTAAACACCGTGATCGTATCGCTTTTATGCGCGTATGTAGTGGAAAATTTGAACGCAATACTTATTACAAGCATGTGCGTTTAGACAAAGACGTTCGTTTTAGCAATCCCTATAGTTTTTTAGCGCGTAGTAAAGATGTGATTGAAGATGCCTATGCAGGAGATGTGGTGGGTTTATTTGATACAGGTAATTTTAAAATAGGAGATACTTTAACAGAGGGCGAGAAATTTTACTTTACAGGGATACCTACTTTCTCACCGGAAATATTTAAGGAATTGGTGAATAAAGATCCATTAAAAACAAAGCAACTCGAAAAAGGCATTACGCAATTAACCGACGAAGGGGTGGCGCAATTGTTTACGCAGTTTGGAGGCAATAAAAAAATAATTGGTTGTGTGGGTGATTTGCAATTTGAAGTAATACAATATCGTTTATTACAAGAATATGGAGCTGCTTGTGAATTTAGAACCCTACCTTTTTACAAAGCCTGCTGGTTAACTTCTAAGGATCAAAATAAGTTGCACGATTTTTTACGTTTCAAGCAACAAAATGCGGCAATGGATAAAGATGAGGCGCCGGTATACTTAGCACAAAGCGAATGGTTTTTAAATACAGAAATTACCAATAACCCCGATATTACTTTTCATTTTACCAACGAGGTACATAAGTAAATTGCGTTTAATAAAATAACATGAAAGCAAAAACGCTCAAACAAAACAAAGTAAACATCATCACACTAGGTTGTAGTAAAAACTTGGTGGATAGTGAAATGCTAAGTGGACAGTTATTGGCCAATGAAATTGAGGTAGTGCATGAGAATAAAAAGTTAGACCACAACATTGTAGTAGTAAATACCTGTGGTTTTATTGATAAGGCGAAAGAGGAAAGTGTTAATACGATTTTGGATCAGGTGGCTTTAAAGAAAAAAGGGAAATTAGATAAGGTATATGTTACGGGCTGTTTAAGTGAAAGATATAGAAACGATTTGGCTTTAGAAATTCCAGAAGTTGACGCATGGTTTGGTACTATGGAATTGCCTTTGATGTTAAATCAATTAAATGCCGATTACAAAGCAGAATTATTAGGAGAGAGATTATTAAGCACTCCATCGCATTATGCTTATTTAAAAATTAGTGAAGGTTGTAACCGTACTTGTTCTTTTTGTGCGATCCCATTAATGCGCGGGCAACATGTAAGTAAAACCATTGAGCAATTGGTGGCCGAAGCAGAAGGGTTGGTTAAAAAAGGAGTTAAGGAAGTGATGTTAATTGCCCAAGAGTTAACTTATTACGGATTGGATATTTATAAAAAAAGAGCTTTACCCGATTTATTAAATGCTTTGGCAGATGTTAAAGGCTTGGAGTGGATACGATTGCATTATGCCTATCCAAGTAAATTTCCTTTAGAAGTGCTAGATGTAATGAGAGAGCGTGACAATATTTGTAAGTACATTGATATTCCTCTGCAGCATGCAAGCAATAATATGTTGGCTGCTATGAAACGTAATATTACCCGAGAAGAAATGGGAGACTTGATCAAAGAAATTCGTACCCGTGTTCCGGGTATTGCCATTCGAACTACATTAATTGCAGGATTTCCTGGAGAAACTTTGGACGACATTGAAGAATTAAAAGCATTCTTAATTGAGCATCAATTTGACAGAGTAGGCATATTCACTTATAGCCATGAGGAAAATACCAGTGCGCATGATTTAGTAGACGATGTACCTGCTGCAGAAAAGCAAAGACGTGCCGAAGAAATTATGGAAGTACAACAGGAAATTAGTTTGGCCAGAAATCAGTTAAAAGAAGGACTGGTTTTAAAAGTATTGGTAGATAAAAAAGAAGCTGGTCGTTATTTAGGTCGTACCCAATTTGACAGTGTAGAAGTTGACAATGAAGTAGTGATTAATACTACTAAGCGCTTGAAATTAGGCGATTTTGTTATGGTTAAAATAACCAAAGCTTATGATTATGATTTAGAAGGGGAGTTGGTAGGATAGTGAATTGTATAATAGCTAGAGAAGAGGGGGGCGTTTTATTCATTATTTTTCGTTAATTTTAGTTCTTATTTTATAACAATAAAAATCATGTTATGGCAATAGATTGGAAAGGGGTATTCCCCGCAGTTACGACCAAGTTTACCGATAAGGATACTTTGGATTTAGAGTTGTTTGCTGTTAATATTAAAGCCCAATTGGCGGCTGGTGTTAATGGAATTATTTTAGGAGGCACTTTGGGTGAATCGAGCGTTTTGTCTAACGCCGAAAAAGAAATATTAGTAAAAGAGACCGTTAAAATAGTAGATGGTAAAGTACCTGTTGTAATTAATATTGCAGAAGGGAGTACTAGTGTGGCCATTCAATGTGCTAAAGACGCAGAATCTTGGGGAGCGAAAGGTTTGATGCTTTTACCTCCAATGCGCTACAAATCGGATCATCGTGAAACGGTACAATATTTTAAAGATATAGCGGCAAGTACTACTTTGCCCATTATGATTTATAACAATCCTGTTGATTATAAAATTGAAGTAACCATTGCTATGTTTGCTGAATTGGCTAAAGTGCCAAACATTCAAGCAGTAAAAGAGTCCACTCGTGATGTGACCAATTTAACAAGAATGCGTAATGCATTTGGAGATAGATTTAAAATTTTATGTGGGGTAGATACATTGGCATTAGAAGAATTATTATTGGGTGCTGATGGCTGGGTAGCAGGCTTGGTATGTGCTTTCCCTGCTGAAACAGTTGCTATCTATAAATTAGCTAAAGCAGGTAAAATTGCAGAGGCTACAGCAATTTACAGATGGTTTATGCCATTGTTAGAATTAGACATTCATGCAAAATTGGTTCAATACATCAAATTTGCAGAAGCTAAAGCAGGCATCGGTTCTGAAACAGTAAGAAAACCAAGATTAATATTAGAGGGAGAAGAAAGAACAAGAATTGAATCAATTATTGATACTGGTTTAAAGAACAGACCTACACTTCCTGAATTTCATAGTTTATAAATTTTTACAACACAATATCTAATGAGTAGTATTTCTAAAATCACCCAACAAGCCGCAATTGCATTTGAGCAATATTCCATAACCACGCCATTGCAAAGAGCCAGTTTTTTAGAAACCATTGCCAACAATATTGAAGCATTAGGAGATACCTTATTAGAACAAGCGAATAAAGAAACCAATTTACCCTTGCCGCGTTTGACAGGGGAAAGAGGACGTACTTGTTTTCAATTGCGCATGTTTGCAACCATGTTGAAGGAAGGAAATTATGTAGAAGCTAGTATTGATACAGCCATACCTACTAAAACACCTCCTAAGCCAGACATTCGACTTATGATGCATCCCTTAGGGCCTGTGGTAGTTTTTGGTGCAAGTAATTTTCCTTTTGCATATTCTACAGCAGGTGGAGATACTGCAAGCGCTTTAGCGGCAGGTTGTCCTGTAATTGTAAAAGCACATCCAGGACATTTGGCTACTTCTACTTTAGTGGCATCGGCCATTCAAGAAGCAGCAGCAACCACAAATATGCCTGCTCATGTTTTCCAGCATGTAACAGCTACCGATTTTGAAACAGGAAAAAGTTTAGTGCAAGCCGACGAAATTGCAGCAGTAGGATTTACAGGTTCTCGCACTGGTGGTCGCGCCTTATTAGATTATGCAAGTAGTAGAAAAAATCCTATCCCCGTTTTTTCCGAAATGGGTAGTGTGAATCCAGTGGTTTTATTGGAAGACGCTTTGGTGAATAATGCGCCTTCGATTGCAAAAAATTATGCAGGTTCTATTACTTTAGGTATGGGTCAGTTTTGTACCAATCCTGGAATTTTAATTGGTGTAAAAAGCGAAGCCTTAACTAATTTTAAAAATACATTGGCTGCCGAAATGAATGTGATTGCTCCATCACCGATGTTGCATGAAGGAATACAGGCTGCTTATTTTAAAAATAGCACCCATGCGCTTTCGCAAAAAGGTATTACTTGTTTAACCACCAATACACCTACTTCCGATAGCGGGTTCCCGGTATTAACTTCAGTGGAGGCTGCTACATTTTTAAGCAATCCCAATTTAGCAGAAGAAGTTTTTGGTCCTTATTCTATACTTATTGAATGTAGTTCAATCGAACAATTAAAAGAGGTATGGAAAAGTGTTCAAGGACAAATATCTACCACTATCATGGGAAGCGATTTAGATTTTGCTAAGCATCCCGAATTATTAAACTTATCATTAAGTATTGCAGGTCGTGTATTAATTAACGGCGTGCCTACGGGTGTTGAAGTATGTGATAGCATGGTGCATGGAGGTCCTTATCCTGCCACCACCGATAGCAGATTTACAGCAGTAGGGGTGAATGCAGTAAAAAGATGGTTGCGCCCAATCTCTTTTCAAAACTGGCCTATGCACTTATTGCCATTGGCTTTGCAAAATAACAATCCATTAAATATTTGGAGAAAAGTAGATGGCCAGTTTACTAAAGATCAGGTAGCCTAATCAATGATGAATGATTGTTTGATGAATGAATAGATGATTCGGTAACATTCTAACCTATCATTTTCTTTGCATTAAACTTATTTGAACGCTACCTACTCCTGTATAAATAATTTAGCCGTTTTAGCGGCTTCCTTAATTTTATCCTTGCTATTATTTTTAGAAAAATAATAAACAGCTACAGTACTCGCTACAAAATAAACCAAAGTAATAGGAGCAATGATAGTGGACAATTGATTAGATCCAAACCAATCACCCTTAGTAAGAATCCAATAAATACAGAGAATATTTTTTAAAGCTTCTAGCTTCCATGCATTTTTATTGCGGTCCATGAACTCAGTTAAGGCATATACCTGCGCAAAAATAAAAGCACCGTAAATAAAAATATTACTATGCCCGATGCTGGCAATATTCCCATATAAATAACTTACTAGCAGCAACATGCAAAACAATTGAATCCATAAATACAATTTCATGGATGGAGAAGCATTGGTATGGTACTTTTCAAAATGATACACATCTTTGATTTTATCCACGGGGTATTTTTCAATTACATCTTCTGGTCTCCATCCCAAAGGCATTAACCAAATTCTACATTTGTCTTTCCAACTTTTGGTATGCCAAGCATCTTGTATTAATAACCACAAGTGCATAAAATTAATTTTAATGGGGTTCCAGGTTTTAACAGGTCTGGTAATGCCATATACCGCTGGAATACTCTCTTGCTCTTGAACATAAGTGCCAAATAATTTATCCCAAACAATAAAAATTTGACCATAATTTTTATCTAAGTATTCTGGATTAATAGCATGATGCACTCTATGATGTGAAGGGGTTACAATAATATACTCCAGCCAACCCATATTTTTTATATGTCTTGTATGGTACCAAAATTGTGCAAATAAATGTAGGGGTGCCACCACTGCTATTACGGAACTAGGCACGCCAAAAATGGCTGCTGGGATTAACAAAAAGGCGTAAATTCTAAAAATAACCGAAATGCTTTGTCTTAAGGCACAAGCCAAATTATATTCTTCGCTACTGTGGTGTACAATATGATTGTTCCAGAAAAAATTATAAGTATGTGCCAAACGATGTACCCAATAGCCAGCAAAATCAAGGGATACAAAGGCAATCACATACAACCAAATGCTTGATTGAACATGCATTATAGCTAAATGATTTTCAAACCAGCCATAACTTAATATAGCAATACTAATGCCTAGAACATCTTTCGTAGAATTGGTTACCCCCGAGCTTAAACTTGAAATCATGTCCAAGGTATTCACCGTTTCAAACCCTTTTTTCCAACCATACCATTTTTCAAACAGTACCAATAATAAAAAGGCAGGCATGGCAATAAGCAAAATTTTACCGTAGGTTTCCATAAAAATAAATTTGGGCACGCAAAGTAGTATTGCGTTACCAAATGTATTAATTTTATCTCATGGCTACAACTAAACCAATAAGCGTAGAGAATTTTGGATCCTATAATTTATCTGGATCTGTTTTTGAATGTATTGATGCCCATACCTGCGGCAATCCTGTTAGAGTAGTGGTCAAAGGCGGCCCAGCTTTAGAAGGCAATACCATGAGTGAAAAGCGTCAGCATTTTTTGAAAGAATTTGATTGGATTAGAAAAGGGCTCATGTTTGAACCTCGTGGTCATGATATGATGAGTGGAAGTATTTTGTATCCACCCCATGATCCGGCCAATGATGTAGCAGTATTGTTTATTGAAACCAGTGGCTGTTTGCCAATGTGTGGTCATGGCACCATCGGAACCATTACCGTTGCTATTGAAGCGGGATTGATTCAACCTAAAGTGCCAGGTAAAATTAGAATGGAAGCACCTGCCGGATTGGTTCAAATAGAATATACCATGAAGGGTGATAAAGTGAGTTCGGTAAAATTGACCAATGTTCCTTCCTTTATGGCTGCACAAAATATACAAGTAGATTGTCCCGATTTAGGTACTTTGAACATTGATGTTTGTTATGGGGGAAATTATTATGCCATTGTGGAAGTGCAAGAAAATTTCAAAGGAATAGAAAATTATACAGCAGGGCAACTCATTGCCTGGAGCCCTGTTTTAAGAAAGCGCATTAATGAATTGCATTCATTTGTTCATCCCAACGATCCTACGATCAATGGCTGCTCCCATATTTTGTGGACGGGCAAAGTGTTGGATGCAAAAAATACGGCACGCAATGCTGTTTTTTATGGCGATAAAGCCATTGACAGGTCCCCTTGTGGAACAGGAACTTCTGCTAGATTGGCTCATTGGCATGCCAAAGGTAAATTAAGCGTTGGAGAGCCATTTTTACATGAGAGTATCATTGGGTCTGTTTTCATAGGTAAGGTAGAAGCTACCACCACTATTGGTGAACAAGCAGCTATTATCCCATCTATCGAAGGCTGGGCCAAGATAGTAGGATTTAATACAATATCTATCGATCCCAAGGACGATCCCTATGCCAATGGTTTCCAAGTAGTTTAGTTGTTTTTCTTTTAAATAAACCTTCAAATTTATTGGGGTTATGCGCACAATTTTTACGAAATTTGCTTTTTAATTAATGCTATGGAAGTAATTGTTATTGGAGGAGGTATTATTGGATTAAGTAGTGCCTATTTTTTACAAGAATCAGGTCATCAAGTAACTGTCATTGATCAAACAGATATGACCGATAGTTGTTCCTATGGTAATTGCGGTTATATATGCCCTAGTCATTTTGTTCCATTGGCCACGCCAGGAATTGTTCAACAGGGTTTAAAGTGGATGCTAAATTCGCAAAGTCCTTTTTATGTTAAACCAAGGTTGGATATGAGTTTAATTAAATGGGGTCTTAAGTTTATGAAAATGGCTACGGAAGAGAATGTCAATAAAGCAGCCATACCATTAAGAGATTATTCATTAATGTCTAAGCAATGGTATGCACATTGGGAATCCTTGCCTCAATTTAAATTTGCCTACGAACATAAAGGGTTATTAGAGATTTTTCAAACTCAAAAAGCAGGCGATCACGCGCATCATTTAGTGCATAAAGCACATGAAATTGGTTTAACAGATACTAGGCTTTTAAATCAAGAAGAATTATTTGCTATGGAGCCCAATCATAAAATAAATGCAATTGGGGCTATTCATTTTGCTTGTGATGGACATTTGTATCCAAATAAATTAATGCAACAATTAATAGCAGATTTAAAAACGAAAGGAGTGACTTTTAAAACCAATGAAGCGGTAGTTGATTTTGAAAAGAGTAATGGTAAAATTAATGCGGTCATTACTAATACTAATAAATACAAGGCAGATGCGGTAGTGCTAGCCACTGGTTCTTGGAGTAGGGAGATGGCTAAGAAATTAGATATGGATTTATTGTTGATGCCAGGCCGTGGTTATTCTATGACCATTGAAAACACCCCTTATCAAACCAATTACCCTTCGGTATTGGTGGAAGGCAGGGTAGCGCTTACACCCATAGAAGGCAATAAAATGCGCTTTGGTGGAACCATGGAAATTACTACCACCAATTCTGCACCTAAATTAAATAGAGTAGTGGGTATACTTAAAGCAGTTAAAAGTTTTTATCCATCCTTTGATATTCCAGTGCCTGCTTTAGATAAAGTATGGTATGGTTATAGGCCTTGTTCTGCCGATGGATTGCCTTATCTTGGTAGAACAAAAAAATGGAACAATTTAGTAGTGGCTACTGGGCATGCAATGGTAGGATTAAGTTTGGGTGCAGGTACCGGTAAATTAGTTTCAGAAATTATTGATGAAAAACCAACCAGCATTGACATTAGTTTTTACAATCCTGAAAGATTCAATCACTAATGAAATTTAAAGCGACAACAATACCTTATCGTGCCACCGGGCTATTTTCTACGTTGGTGAAAGATTATATAGAAGCCAAAGGAACTGCACAGGATTTTGTAGCTTATACGCCCAATATTACAGGGATAAAGAAAGCCATCGAGCAAAGAAAAAAATTTCCAACCAATAGAAAAGTTTTAGTAGATGTATTGAATCAACAATATGATCAATTGGCTATTCAATCAAAAGGGATAAGTAAGCAAGTATTGGATGCTGTTCGCTCCAATATTCAATTACTAGGAAAAGAAAATACATATACCATTACTACGGCGCATCAACCTAATTTGTTTACGGGGCCCTTGTATTTTTTTTATAAAATTATTCAAGCCATTCAATTGGCTGCCGAATTAAAAAAACAATTCCCAGAAAATAATTTTGTACCAGTATATTATATGGGATCTGAAGATGCCGATATTGCCGAAGTAGGCAGCTTTACTATAGGGGGTGTTACGCATCAGTGGAATACCAAACAAACGGGTGCTATTGGAAGAATGAAGGTAGACGATGGATTATTACAATTATTACAAAATATAGAGGGTTACTGGGCGGTAAAGCCAGCAGGTAAAGAAGCTTTAGCAACTTTAAAAGAAGCTTATCAAAAGGGGAGTACCATCATAGAAGCCACTTTACATTTAGTACATGCTTATTTTGGGAAATATGGATTGGTAGTAGTGCAGCCAGACGATGCAGCGCTAAAATCTTTATTTACCAATGTAATGGAAAAAGAGTTGGTGAGTCAATTTTCCCACAAAGCCATACAGCCTACTTTAAAAAAATTAAGTGCCAATTATCATGTGCAGTCAGAAGGGCGTGAATTGAATTTATTTTATTTAAAGGATGATTTACGCGCACGTATCGAATTAAAAGGGGAAGTATATAATATAGTTGATACCAATATTAATTTCACACAGTCCGAAATTTTAAAAGAGCTAAAAGACCATCCAGAAAGGTTTAGCCCAAATGTAATTTTAAGAGGGGTGTATCAGGAAACTATTTTACCAGGGGTTGTATTTATTGGTGGTGGAGGCGAACTGGCTTATTGGATGGAGCTAAAAAATGTTTTTGAAGAAGTAGGGGTGCATTATCCAGTATTGCAATTGCGTAATTCCTTTTTATTTATAAAGGAGAAGCAGTGCAGCCAATGGAATTCACTTGAATTTGAATTGGAAGAACTATTTACAACCACTTTAGATTTAGAAATAGCTTTTGTTAAAAAACAAGCCAAAGAAAATTTGGCCTTAACCAAACATATTGCGTCCTTGAATAAATTATACGAATCCATTCAGCAGGATGTAATTAAGATTGATGCATCCTTGGGGGATCATGCATTAAATTTGTCTATACAGGCGCAAAAAAAGCTAACATTATTAGAAAAGAAAATGGTTCGTGCCGAAAAAAGAAAGCAACATACATCTATCAATAGAATTCATAATATTAAAGCCGAATTATTTCCCAATAATAGTTTACAAGAAAGGGTAGAGAATTTTTCAGAATGGGTAGGGGTATTTAATTGGGCTTGGGTAGAAGCCATCATGGAAAATTCAACAAAGATGCAATCGGGCTTTACAATTATTGCTATTGAGTCATAGCGGCAGCAAGCTTAATCCCAATAAACGTGAATTGATTATTTATTATCAAATTCGTTGTTCCAAGTGGCTTTCATATTTTCTACTTTAATCATCACTTCCGATTCTAAATTTAATTTGTAGGCGTCCATCGCTGCACCAATTTTAGCATCCGAACTCCCAATTATTTGGGCAGCCAATAAGCCTGCATTTTTAGCGCCATTCAAGGCAACAGTAGCAACAGGAACGCCACCTGGCATTTGCAAAATGGATAATATACTATCCCATCCATCCGCCGAATTAGCCGATTTAATAGGAACTCCAATAACGGGTAAGCTAGTAAGTGAAGCAACCATACCAGGCAAATGAGCTGCGCCACCGGCTCCAGCAATAATTACTTTCAAGCCTCTAGTACGGGCAGTTTTTGCATAGTCTACTAAACGATCAGGGGTACGGTGTGCCGAAACAATCGTTAATTCAAAAGGGATATTGATTGTTTTTAAAGCATCTGCAGCAGCCTGCATGATGTTTAAGTCACTGTCGCTTCCCATGATAATACCAACTAATGCAGGTGTAGACATAATTGAAATTTGATGCAAGTTAAATTAAACTTCTATTTTTATATAATATTTTTCTTTTATTGGTTGGTTCAGCTGCTTATTCCTTTATTAAATAGCCTGCAATAGCGCCCATCACTGGGTTGGCCTTTGCTGCCGTAATTTTTACTTTAATGCATTTGGCTGTCACTGTAGGAAACTGAATTATTTTTTTTCGTCCAATGGTTGTGCTGGCTGCAATCTTTTTTAAACTATTTTCATTATCGCCTGCTTCAATTTCAAAGCTGATGACTCTTTGTCCAAATTTAATTTGTTCTTGCAATTGTAGGGTATTAAAGGTAGCCGCTTGAGTTAAGCAAATCTCCATTTCGTTGCCATGTTTTTTAATTACTGCATCTTTCAATACATTGGTTTTAAAAGCAGCGTCACGCATTTTTTTAAAATTCATCAATGCAGCAGAATCTACAGATGAAATTAAACCTTTACGATTAGGAGGTACATTCAATAAAAAATTTCCCCCTCTACCTACATTTTTTAAATATAAATTAAATAATTGCTTGTCTGTTTTAACGGTATTGTCTTCTTCTTCATGGTAAAACCAACCTTTTCGAATAGATACATCTGCTTCACCAGGAATCCAGGCTTTGCCATTAATATTACCTCTGTTTAAAGTATCTGTTGGTGGAGCACCTTCTCCTCTTTTAAATCCAGCGGTATCTAATAAGTTCCAATTGGTTTCATTAATAATTCCATCTTCATTTCCAATCCAACGGATATGGGGTCCAATATCACTAAATATTACTAAATGAGATTGATAGGACAATGCAGAATCTTGGAAGCGTTTGAAATCATACACTTGTTTTTTCCCATTTTGGCCTTCGCCATTGGCCCCGTCCCACCACAATTCAAAAAATTTGCCGTAACCTGTCAATAATTCTTTCATGGTTTGAATGTAAATATCATTATAAGCAGGTGTTCCATATTGAGGATGGTTTCTGTCCCATGGTGAAATATATACACCCATTTCAATACCTGCTTTTTTACAAGCTTCCGATAACATTTTAATAACATCGCCTTTCCCATTCATCCACTTACTTTCTCTTACAGTATGCGTACTAAATTTACTAGGCCACAAACAAAAGCCATCATGGTGTTTTGCTGTAATGATAATGCCTTTGGCACCCGAAGCCTTGGCAATACGGGCCCATTGATTACAGTCTATTTGTGTAGGATTAAATACATTAGGATCTTCACTACCTTTTCCCCATTCTAAATTCGTAAAAGTATTGGGTCCAAAATGCATAAATAAATAAAACTCTTTCTCCTGCCATGCCAATTGTTGCGGAGAAGGGGTTGGGCCAAATTTTTCTTGGGCTTTACTATTACTTATTGTAAGTATGGATAAAGTAAATAAAATAAAAGCGATTGTTTTTTTTAATCTCATGTAACTTATTTTAATAATTTAAATAGCCGGTAATATTTTAGATGCCGTTTTGTAAATGAATTTATAATGAATTATTGATCAATGCTCTTTTGTATAACTGAATGGTGTTTTCTAATCCCAAATAAAGGGCGTCGCTTATTAAGGCGTGTCCAATACTTACTTCGTCAATAAAAGGAATCTGATGAATCAAATAAGGTAAATTAATTCTGTCTAAATCATGGCCCGCATTAATGCCGAGACCTAATTTTTTGGCTACACTGGCAGCTTTAATATAGGGGGCGATGGCTATTTCTTTTTTGCCTGCTGCAAATTGGGTGGCATACATTTCGGTATAGAGTTCAATTCGATCAGTTCCGGTAGTTGCAGCAGCTTCCACCATTTTTTCAATGGGGTCCACGAAAATAGAAACCCGAATACCTGCTTTTTTAAAAACAGCTATGATGTCTTTTAAATATGCTTGTTCTGCAATGGTATCCCAACCATGATCACTTGTAAGCTGTCCCAAAGTATCAGGCACTAGGGTCACTTGATTCGGTTTATTGGCTAGTACTAATTGTACAAATTTTTCTTCCTTGGGGTTGCCTTCTATGTTGAACTCTGTGGTCACCATTGCACTCAAATCGTAAACATCTTGGTAGCGAATATGCCTTTCATCGGGACGGGGGTGAACGGTTATCCCTTCAGCGCCAAAACGCTCACAATCCTTGGCTACCTGAATTAAATTGGGGTTATCGCCACCTCGGCTATTTCTTAAAGTAGCAATCTTATTTATGTTTACACTTAAACGAGTCATAGGCGAATTTAAGTTATTTTTGTATCTCAAATATCAGAAATGGCTTATTCTAATTTAGAGGCTTGTTTATTGGATTTAGAGCGTAACGGGCAGCTTTTGCGTATTAAAGAAGAGGTTGACCCTTATTTAGAAATGGCAGCCATTCATTTGCGCATTTTTGAACAAAAAGGACCCGCTATTCTATTTGAAAAAGTGAAGGGTTCTAAATTTAGAGCTGCTTCCAATATTTTTGGTACGCTAGCACGTAGTGAATTTATTTTTAGAGATACACTTCCTGCAGTAAAGCAATTGATTGATATAAAAATTAATCCATTAGCAGCGCTTCAACATCCTTTGAAATCTATGGCGGCTTTACCAGCAGCTATTAATGCTTTGCCTAATAAAAATCCTATTTCAAAACCAGTTTTGTTTGAAGAGATAAATATTAGTGATTTACCCTTAATACATCATTGGCCCATGGATGGAGGTGCTTTTGTTACCCTGCCTCAGGTATATACCGAAGATGCAGACAAGCCAGGGATAGGAAATTCTAATTTAGGCATGTACCGTATTCAACTAAACGGGAATGATTATATTTTAAATAAAGAAATTGGATTGCATTATCAATTGCATCGTGGTATTGGGGTGCATCAAACCAAAGCCAACAATAAAGGCTTGCCTTTAAAAGTTAGTTGCTTTATTGGTGGGCCACCAGCACATTCGGTGGCTGCGGTTATGCCGCTACCCGAGGGGATGAGTGAAATGAATTTTGCCGGAGTGTTGGCAGGAAAGCGTTTTGCTTATACTTATATAGATGGATTTTGTGTGAGCACTGATGCTGATTTTGTAATTACAGGCGAAGTGTATCCTGGAGAAAATAAACCGGAAGGTCCTTTTGGAGATCATCTAGGCTATTATAGTTTACAACATCCATTCCCAGTAATGAAAGTGCATAAAGTGTATGCGCGTAAAAATGCAATTTGGGCATTCACTGTGGTAGGTAGGCCGCCACAGGAAGATACTAGCTTTGGTCAATTAATACATGCTATTACAGGATCTGCCGTGTCCAATGAAATACCGGGATTAAAAGAAGTACATGCAGTAGATGCTGCTGGGGTTCATCCTTTATTATTGGCTATTGGAAGTGAAAGATATACGCCGTATTTGGAAAATAAAAAACCAGCCGAAATTTTAACCATTGCCAATCATATTTTAGGAACGGGTCAATTAAGTTTGGCCAAATTTGTTTGGATTACTGCAGAATCATCTAAAAATAAAAATGCGGCTTCAACTACTTCTAAAGAATTAAAATTAGATGTTAATAAAGTGTCTGATTTTTTACAGTATATGTTATCAAGAATGGATTTTTCGACCGACCTGCATTTTTACACCAACACTACCATGGATACTTTAGATTATTCTGGAGATGGTTTAAATAGTGGTTCAAAATTAGTATTAGCCGCTTATGGAGAGGTGCGTAGAAACTTAGCAACTAGCATTCCATTAGCGATTAATGATTTAAATGCCAATGCGCAATTAATTATGCCAGGGGTGATTGCTTTAAATGCTAATGCAGTTTCAATTAAAGACATTCAAGATAAATTAAAAGCAATAGGTGCTTCTCTTTTAGAAACCGATGGTGTTACAATGCTTATCATAACCGAAGATGCCCATTGGATGGCTACTGAGTTTACTAATTTTATTTGGGCCACTTTTACCAGAACCAATCCAGCGAAAGATATAGAAGGGGTAGATAGTTTTATTTCCAATAAACATTGGGGATGTAAAGGGCCATTAATTTTTGATGCCACCATTAAAAAGCATCATGCACCTGCTGTTGTAAAAGAGGCTGCTGTTGAAAAAAGGGTAGATGCTATTTTAGAAAAGTATGGATATTAGCGTTTATAGCATTTACTATTACCGCACTAATATAATTTTTGTGATTCTACTTTGCTTAGCTAGCTTTTAATACTAGGCAACTTCTATCCAAGTATGATCGGCCAATAATTTTACCGTAGCAATAAAGCCTGCAAAGGGTCCGGAGCCGCCGCCCCATTCACTAGGAGCTACTAATGATAAAACATGTGATCCGTCTGTTTTTTCATATACATGATATACTTGTCCAATTTGTGGCTTGAAAGTTATTTTAGCTTCATAAATCATTAAGCTTAATTCTTTGCGCTTTCTAATTTCCTGCGCTTGTCTTGCTAATAACTCAATTTGTTCCTTAATTTGGTTTAACTGCATATTGGTTTGATCCTCCATTGCAGACAATGCCTTGTGTTTAATAACCCCTTCTTTAGTAGGTCTAATAGCCACACTTCCTGCCGAAGAAGCATAAGGTAAAACACTTAGTTGCTTGTGATATATCTCGATATTTTTAAAAGCGTCTCCATTATCTTTAAATCCAAACTGGGTAACTTTTAAAAATCCATTGGCTAATATCTCATGTACAACTTTTAGTACTTCTTTATCGTCCTTATTAAATTGAACGGTTAAGCAGGAGGCGTTATTTACCTCTGCGATAACATGGTCGGCTAATAAAAGATTATCAAATGATTGTGCTATACCATTAGGGATAACACTGTACTGCGCATAAAAGGCTTCGTTTTCAATATTGACCCAATTATGACTAAAGCTAAGGGCATGAGCATTTTGAATGCTCTCAATTTTATAATTACCCGATTTAGGAACTATCTGATATTCAAATTCACTTTTTTCTGGAAATAATTGCCAGCTGGCTAAAAAATTATAAGCTATCACCATATCTCTATAACAAATAGGGGTCAGAAAAGTTGACTAAAATTAATTTATTTGAACAAAATCGGGCTTACTAATAATGCTTGAATTGTATTTATATCTAATGTTGGTGAGTAAGCTTAAATTCCAGGGGCTTAAAAGCTTATTGCTTCTTGGGAAATAAAATCCTTTTAACTCAATGGTGCCAAAAATTAGGTATTCATTCCTTACTCTTATCCCTGTTCCAATAGAAGAGTAAATATCGCCAGATCTTATTGGACTCCCCACAGTCCTCAGATAGGTGATATTTCCAAATGCAAATGGGGAAGTTCTAAATCCAAAAAAAGACCTTGAGTTATACCAAACCGATTCCCAGTTAGCAGTAATTCTGGTACCGCCATAAATACGTTCTTTATTGAGTTGAGGAATGCCATAATTGCTATTAATGAGTAAGGCCTCGTTAAATTTATTTTTAAGGGTTTCTGTAAAACTTAAATTTAAGATAGACCGATACTTGTAACCGCTTTCTAAATAATGAAGTTTGCTAATTTGTTCCAGGCTTGCTAAAAACCTGACATCTTGTAATTGTTGATTGTCATAACTGGTACCACTGCTTATATTAATATGTCTAAAACTTTCATCAGGGAACATTTTATATGATTCTATTTGAATACCTAAATAGGGCAATGGGGTTAATTCTCTTTTATACTCACCTGCGGTAATTACCAGGGATTTTCCTGTGGGTAAATCTTCATTTCGACCAAACCCATATAAGTATTGAGTTCTAATTATTTTTTGTTTGAATAATGTAAAAGAACTTAGGTAAGCTTGAATGTTTTGGAAGTTTCTATCAATTTGGGATAAATAATCTAAAGGCCTTTCTTTATAGATATTTTCTAAATAACGCAATTGAATAAAATAATGCGGGTTGTTACTTTCAAAAGATTGATTCCGGCTAAATATTTGATAGCCAATCCAAGCATCAAAATGTTTCAAGTTGTAATTATAGGTGCTGTTGTATAAAGAATCGGACCATTTATTAGGAAATACATTTTTATTACTTGCGTTGTTCCATTCGAATCCCCAAATCCATTTACTTTTTGGTGTAAGCAAAGGGCGATTTCCTTTTATATAAATTTTAGATGCAGATAAATCTCCATTTGATTCATTGGGTGAAAATGATTGGGCGCCCAATGAAATATCTGTAAAACTTCCTTGAATATTTCTATTGATGTAATCAAAGCCCCAGCCAGTTTTAGCTTCTCTAAATTTGTCAAAAT
This sequence comes from Bacteroidota bacterium, assembly GCA_947448725.1. GTDB lineage: Bacteria > Bacteroidota > Bacteroidia > Chitinophagales > Chitinophagaceae > Sediminibacterium. Next base: position 54,053 of record CANFOM010000010.1, on the reverse strand, counting down.
TGTGACTGATGTTAAAAGCGTTGCCACCATCATTGGCATTTTCGGTACTAAAAGTGGCTTTATAAGAGTCTTCATTTCTTATTTCAAAGCTTCCGCCAAAAGGGAAGATGTCTTTGGTAATAATATACAAATCAACTTGATTAGAGTCTTCGACAGATGGGGATGCAAGAATTCGAGCATCTTGGATATAGGGTAAATCTCTTAACCACTTTTCATTGTAGGCAATGGTCAGTGGGTCTAAAAGTTCATGCTCGTGAATAAACAAGTTTTTTCTAATAATATTTTCACTTGTTTTATTATGTAGCTTATCTGCAAATTTGGTTAAAGCATCATTTTTTAGTTTATTGGGATTATTAATGCTAGATCCAAAATGTTTTTGTTCAATTTGTATAGTATTAATTTTTTTTCCTTCAAAACTAGCTACCGACTTCATATACCTACTAATGGCAATATTGGTGGAGTCAATTAAAGAGTTAGGCTTTCCTTTAAAAATTTTTACTATTTTTTGTAAGGTGCCAGTGTCTTTGGATAAGGCTATATTTTTATCTATACCTTTTAATTGAGCCCCTGCGTTCAAAGAGAGGCATAAAAACAAGGGGGTAATTAAGCATTTGCAAAACTGATTCATGCTGGTTTTAATTACAATACTTTCACCGCTCTTTTTTTCAATGATTCCATAGGGATGTTCAACATTTTACCAATAGGTTTTCCATCACGATAGCTAATAACTCTTAAAATTGTTACATCTTCAGGCAGTAAAAATGCTGCGTTATAGGTATCGCTATAATTATCTGGCATGGATTCATCTATACTATAATAAATACTTAAGCCTTCTATTTCTCCAGCTATTTCTACAAACAATTCTCCTTTGGTGTTTATTTTAGTGGAGACAATAGGGTCGTAAATACTTTTTGCATATTTAACATGAGCAGCATCTAATTTTTCAAAATGATTTTCTACTTTTTTTGAAAAACTATTCCAGTCCTTTTTATCTTTTGGCGACCAACTGGTTTCCGCTACCGCCATGCCCCTAGGCCAAGTCATGTATTGTACATTTCTAAAATTTAATAATTGCTCACTCCATAAATTTGCTTGATTGCCTAAAATTAAATTGGGGTCAATGCCTTCTGGAATAGGTTCGTAACTATAGGTGGTTTTCATTCTTAGTCCACGATATACTTTTCCCTCTGCAGTGGCTTCGCCTTGGTAAAAATCGATATAATTATAATCGTTAGGCGACATGACTACTTTATGTCCTTGTTTTGCAGCTTCAATGCCGCCTTTAATTCCCTGCCAGCTCATTACGGCTGCATCACCCGATAATCCACCTTGCAATATTTCATCCCAACCCATTAGCTTTTTGCCTTTAGCATTTACAATTTGCTGAATACGTTTTACAAAATAACTTTGCACTTCATTTTGATTTTTTAATCCTTCTTTTTTCATCAACGCTTGAACATTGGACGACTTCTCCCAATTATTTTTTGCATTTTCATCCCCACCCGTATGGATGTATTCAAAAGGGAAAAGGGCTGCTACTTCGGTAAATATTTTATCTAAATTAGTATAAACTTCTTCATTGGAAGGGTCTAATGAATTATCTATTCTAGCGGCAACATGACCATTCAATCCTTCCCAATCCATAAAATCATCCCCTGCATTTACCTGAAAAGGGTAGTTGGGGGTAGTACTCATATTAGGGTAAGCAGTATTAAATGCTAAGCTGTGACCAGGCACATCAATCTCTGGCACCACTTCTATAAATTTTGTTTTAGCATAAGCCACCACTTCTTTGATGTCTTCTTGAGTGTAAAATCCACCATAGGTTTTTGCTTCGTCTTTAGCAGGGGTAGTTATGTTTCCCCATTTGCCTTTTCTTTCCGGTCTCCAAGCGCCAATGCTCGTTAATTTAGGCAAGGCTTTAATTTCTATTCTCCAACCTTGATCATCTGTTAAATGCCAATGGAAACGATTTAATTTATAACGGGCCATGTCGTCAATAAAAATTTTCACTTCTGCTTTGCTAAAAAAATGTCTACTTACGTCTAGCATCATGCCTCTCCATCCAAATCTTGGTTTATCTATAATATGCACATAGGGTAAAGTCCAATTTACATTTTCTTGCAAGGAAGCTGCATAAATTCCAGCTGGCAATAACTGTAAAATAGTTTGCCATCCATAAAATAAGCCTGCATTGGCATTGGCTTTAATTTGAATTCCTTTTTCATTGATGTCTAAAGAATAACCTTCTGTTCCTAAATTATTATCATTGATAATTTGTAAGTCAATGGCAGGTTTGTTTTTTGTATAATAAACTACTTTGCCTGTTACTGTTTTTAATCTTGCAGCCATCTCATTTGCAATACCATCTGCTATACTTGGGGCATTGATAGCAATTGATTTTGGTAGTGTATAATTTCCATTGCTTTTAGTTATTTGGTAAGGCTCTGGAATAATATTTAAGTTTTGTGCCGATGTCCATTGAAAAGTAAATGCCGCTAATGCGATCAATAATAATTTGGGTAGTTTCATAAAATCGTTTTGTAGTAAATGTAAAACAAGAAGAATTCGGATGTTTCTATTTACGCTAGATAATTTAGCCTAAATAGTTAGCTTAAAGATACTAAAAATATACCTGCATAAAAAAGCCGTTCCGAAGATTCGGAACGGCTAGGGGAATTTTAATCTTATTTTAGCTACCTGCTTTGGCTAGTAGCAAAATTAGCTTAGTATCTATAAGCATCAGACTTAAACGGCCCTGCTTTAGGGATGCCTAAGTAAGCTGCTTGCTCAGTAGTTAATTCGTCTAGTTCGGCACCTACTTTAGCTAAGTGTAAACGAGCTACCTTCTCATCTAAATGTTTAGGTAAAACGTATACTTTGTTTTCGTAGTTTTTATGGTTGGTCCATAATTCTATTTGAGCTAAGGTTTGGTTAGAGAAAGAGTTACTCATTACAAAACTAGGGTGACCAGTAGCACAACCTAAGTTTACTAAACGGCCTTCTGCTAAAATGATAACATCTTTGCCTTCGATATTGTACAAATCAACTTGTGGTTTAATAGTATCTTTTGTATGACCATAATTTTTATTCAACCAAGCCATATCAATTTCAATATCAAAGTGACCAATATTACAAACAATCGCTTTGTCTTTCATCAATCTGAAATGTTTTTCGTTAATCAAATCACGACAACCAGATGCAGTAACAATGATGTCTGCCTCTTTTACTGCGTCAATCATTTTCCTTACTTCAAATCCATCCATAGCAGCTTGCAAAGCACAGATAGGATCAATCTCAGTTACCATTACACGGCAACCAGCACCACGAAGGGATGCGGCAGATCCTTTTCCTACATCTCCGTAAGAACCAACTACAGCTACTTTACCAGCCATCATAACATCAGTAGCACGACGAATCGCATCTACCAATGATTCTTGACAACCATATTTATTATCAAACTTAGATTTTGTAACTGAATCGTTTACGTTAATTGCTGGCATTGGTAAAGTACCTTTCGCCATACGCTCATATAAACGGTGAACACCAGTTGTTGTTTCTTCACTCAATCCTTTGATTCCTGCAACAAACTGAGGATATTTATCTAATACCATATTGGTTAAATCACCACCATCATCTAAAATCATATTTAAAGGACGGTCTGCACCACCAAAGAATAATGTTTGCTCGATACACCAATCACCTTCTTCAATAGATTGACCTTTCCAAGCAAATACACCCACGCCTGTTGCAGCAATAGCAGCAGCGGCTTGATCTTGTGTAGAAAATATATTACAAGAGCTCCATTTAACTTCGGCTCCTAATGCAGTTAATGTTTCAATTAATACAGCCGTTTGAATGGTCATGTGTAAGCAACCCGCAATACGAGCTCCTTTTAATGGTTGACTTGGTCCGTATTCGGCACGGATGCTCATTAAACCTGGCATTTCTGCTTCGGCCAAACGAATTTCTTTACGACCCCAATCTGCTAATGTGATATCGGCTACTTTATAAGGTAGGCTAAAATCGATGTTTTGTAGGTTAGACATGTTATTTTGTTTAGGGGTCAAAGGTAGTAAATAGGATAAAATAATAAAATATTTGATATTTTTAGGATATTCGGCTATATAATACTATTTTTATGATGATTTATGCTAAAAAACAATGAAAAATAGTACTCCATTAGTAGATTCGGCTATCACGCAACAATCCCTTTCTTTAGACGAGAAGGATTTAGCCATTTTGCGCCTTTTGCAAGACAATGCCAGGATCACAGTAAAAGAAATTGCCGACCAAATCCATTTGAGTACCACCCCTGTGCATGAGCGTATCAAAAGGTTGGAGGCGAATGGGGTAATTAAGCAATATGCCACTTTAATTGACGGGGCTAAGGTGAAAAAGGGCTTGATGGTTATTTGCTATGTATCTCTGAATCAGCACAGTAAGCAGTCAGGAGGGCAGTTTATCAAGCTCATCAATGACTTGCCAGATGTAGTGGAATGTTATAGCATTTCGGGGGAATTTGACTTTATGTTGAAGATTGTGACCGAGGATATGAACAGTTATTACAATTTCCACGTAAACAAATTAAGCCAGGCCGACAATATTAGTCAGGTACAAAGCGTTTTTATCATGGGTGTAGTCAAACAAACCCATTTAATCGTATAATATTTCTAAACCAGTCAATTGTTAATTATGAAACTTCATAAGTATGTTGGATTAGGCTTAGTGATTCTATGTATTATAGGATGCTTTTTTGTGCTATTGCCCGAAGGTAAAAGAGGGGTTGTAAAAAGTTATGCGCTTGAATTAAAACCTTTGAACAAAGTTTCTTTAACCACTTATACTACGGATACTTCTGAGACAGATAGTTTTCCTTTAATTACCGCAAGTGGTTTTCGTTTAGATAGTGCTAATCCTAAAAAAGGAAGGATCATTGCAATTAGTAGAGATTTACAAAAATTATTTTCATTCGGCGATAGAGTCATTTTAAGAAATGCGGGTAAATTTAACGGCATTTGGTTTATTCACGATTTGATGAATAAAAGATGGAAAAATAAGATTGATATTTTAATCAATCCAGACGAACCACAAATGAGCTTGGAAGGTGTGGTGATTTCTAAAATTTAACAATACATAGTTTATTTTCTAAGTGAATTTGGTCCCGAGTTCTCGGGACCAAATAGGGCACTTTTAAGGCATGTGGTCACAAATTGTGACCGCATAAGGCAAAAATGGGGGTATGCGGTCACAATTTGTGACCGCATACCCCTAAAAGGTAATTATACTTAAGTCTTCATTTGTTTTAAAGTCTATTTTACTTGAAATTTTTTAAAATGGTAGGAATTAATTTAATACAACAAAAAATTCATGAAATCAGGGGTGAAATGGTTATGTTGGACTTTGATTTGGCACTTCTTTATGAAGTGGACACGAAAACATTAAATCAGGCAGTCAAAAGAAATGAACAAAGGTTTCAATCTGATTTTATGTTTCGATTGACCGAAAAAGAATGGGATGACATGATAGCAAAATCTGTAATATCATCTGGCTATAAAAGAAATAAAAGATTAATACCTTTTGCGTTCACTGAACATGGTGTTGCAATGATTTCTGGAGTTTTGAAAAGTGAAAAAGCTTTAATGATGAATATTTCCATAATTAGAATGTTTATTGAAATGAAAAGAGTACTACTTAAAAATGCTTCTATTAAAGGGCAGCTTCAAGAATTGAGGGAAAGGATTGGAGAACATGATGCTCAACTTAACAAGATTTATGATACCATTGAAAACTTGTTAGATCTTACTATTAATAGAGTAAAATGGAATGAAAGAAATAGAATTGGATTTAAAGAAGAGTAGGATGTTCTTAATTTTAAAAATGTAATCGCATCACATAGTCGTCCATATAAAAGCCATTACCAATATCAAATTTAAATTCGAGCTCTTTGATAAAGCCTTTTTTTATGTAAAAAGTGTAAGCAGTATTTAGCTTGTTGACTTGTAAAAATAATGAGGTAGATCCTGCAGCTTTGGCTACTTCAATCGATTTGTTTAATAAGGCTTTACCAGCGCCTGTGCCTTGTGCAGCGGGAAGCACATATAGTTTATTAAGTTTGTGCGCGCCCTCTTCTGGACTAACAGAACAAAACCCTACAGCATCCAACTCGCCATTTTCTTTTTTGTTGCTTGCAAGATAAAATTCACAGCCTGTTTCCATTTGAGTGGCTAAGGATTCATCGCTATACATCCAGTCCATCATGAAATCGATTTGTTCCTGCGAAATAATATGCCCATAAGTGCTAGGCCAAGTGCGCTCGGAAACAGATCTTATAAAAGATCGATCAGCTAATCCTGCACGTGTAATGATTATTTCACTCATACTATCCTAATTGCGCTAAACTTTCTTCTATGGTTTGAATTCTTGCCAATGCGTCTGCTTTCTTTTTTTGTTCAATGGCCAATACTTCTGGTTTGGCATTTTGAACAAATTTTTCATTGTCAAGTTTCTTGCCCACACTAATTAAAAACCCTTGTTGATGCGCTAGGTCCTTTAATAAATTTTCTTTTAAGCTTGCCGTATCAATGGCTTGATTGGCGACAATGTAAAATTTATCTTTTTCTAAAGCCACGACTATAGATGCCCCGATAGCACTACTAGTATATTGTATAGTAGCTGCATTGATTTGCTTTGCTAAAATATTTTGAATGGTTTGATATGGTGCATTATTAGATGTTTGAATATGCAATTCAATAGCATCTTTTGGTTTGATCTGATTTTTATTTCTTGCATCACGTAAGGTTGAAATCACATTTTGCAATAAAGCCCCTGCATTTAATACTTCGCTATTTACTTTTGAAGTAGGGGTATATAGTTTAACACATAAATCCTCGGTCTGTGTTTTTAAAGTATGGTGAATTTCTTCGGTAATAAATGGCATGAAAGGATGTAACAATTGCAATAGTGCGTCATAAAACTCTACTGTCTTTTCATACACGCCCTGATGCATCGGTTGCTCAAAGCCTGGTTTAATCCATTCTAAATACCAACTGCAAAAATCATCCCATATTAAACCGTAAATAGTTTTTAAGGCTTCGCTTAAACGAAAGGTTTTTAGCATTTCATCCACTTCATTTTGAGTGGTCGTTAATTTTGCTTCAAACCAATCCATGGCAAATTGTGCATCTTCAGGAATAGCACCCTCCTTATTTTGACGTGCTTCCCACATCTTCAATAATTTAGTGGCATTCCATAATTTATTATTGAAATTTCTTCCTTGCTCTAAAGTGGATTCATCAAATAACAAATCATTTCCAGCAGGAGAGGCAATCATAATACCAAAACGAACCGCGTCAGCTCCGTATTGATCTATCAATCCCAATAAGTCGGGAGAATTGCCTAAGCTCTTACTCATTTTTCTTCCTTGCTTATCACGAACGATGCCTGTGAAGTAAACATCTTTAAATGGAATTTTACCCATGTACTCTTCACCTGCCATAATCATTCTAGCCACCCAAAAGAAAATAATTTCAGGCGCAGTTACTAAAGTACTGGTAGGGTAGTAATAATTTACTTCGGCATTATTAGGGTTAGATAAACCTTTAAACACTTCAAAAGGCCATAACCAACTACTAAACCAAGTATCTAAACAATCGGCGTCCTGTATTAATTTTTTTCCTTTGGTTTCTGGATGATTGGCGTTTACTTCGGCTTCATTGTGTGCAACATAAAAATTTCCTTCTTCGTCATACCATGCTGGTATGCGGTGGCCCCACCATAATTGTCTACTAATACACCAATCCTTAATGCCTTCCATCCAATGGCGATACAAATTTTTAAATTTAGCAGGATGAAAACTAATTTCATCCGACATCACCGCTTCTAAAGCAGGGGCTGCCAACTTTTTCATATCCACCCACCATTGCAAACTTAATCTTGGTTCTACTATGGCATCGGTTCTTTCGCTAAAACCTACTTGATGCGTGTAGTCTTCTATCTTCACTAAATTTCCTGCAGCTTCTAAATCTTTGGTAATTATTTTTCTTACCTCAATTCTATCTTGTCCAATATACAAACCAGCGGCTTCCGATAAAGTACCATCATCGTTCATGGTATCAATTATTTCTAAATTATATTTTTGTCCTAATACAAAATCATTCATGTCATGCGCAGGAGTTACTTTCAAAGCACCCGTTCCAAATTCTATTTCCACATAATCATCTGCAATAATGGGAATGCGTCTATTAATCAATGGCACAAAAGCAAATTTGCCCACTAGCTTTTTATAACGATCGTCTTTAGGATGAACACAAATAGCGGAATCTCCTAAAATAGTTTCGGGGCGCACTGTGGCAATAGTAATATATTCTTCGCCTGGTAAATCTAACTTATAACGTAAGTGATAAATTTTACCTGCTACTTCTTTATGTATCACTTCTTCATCACTCAATGCAGTTTTAGCACGCACATCCCAATTGATCATTCTCTTGCCTCTATAAATTTTTCCCTTCTTGTATAAATCAACAAATACTTTTATAACCGATTCGTAATAATCTGCATCCATGGTAAAAGAAGTACGCTCCCAATCTAAACTGCAACCCATCTTTCTTAATTGTTGCAGAATAATGCCTCCGTACTTTTCTTTCCATTCCCAAGCATAACCTAAAAACTCATCTCTGGTTAAAGAAGATTTTGTAATGCCCCTTTCTCTTAACATGGCAACCACTTTGGCTTCGGTAGCAATAGAAGCATGGTCGGTTCCTGGAACCCAACATGGGTTAAACCCTTGCATACGTGCTCGACGCACCAATATATCTTGAATGGTATTGTTCAAACAATGGCCCATATGTAACACGCCGGTAACATTGGGAGGAGGAATAACAACGGTATAAGCCTTCTTGTCGTTAGGTGTACTATGAAAATAGCCACTGTTCACCCAATGCTTATACCACTTTAATTCTACTTCACCCGGTAGGTAATTTTTACTCAATTCCATGCTTTACGTCTTTTCCTATATTAAGCCACAAAAATAAGGAAAAGCGACAAGCAATAAGTTGCTAAAAAATACGACCTTAGCCACTCTATGGAATTTGCAGTTGTAGATATTGAAACCACAGGCAGTACTCCCCAATCGGCAGGGATTACTGAAATTGCTATTGTCATTCACAATGGGATAGAAGTAACGGGCAAATTTGTGTCTTTAATTAACCCTAGGCATAAAATACCACCCTTTATTGTTAATATGACTGGGATTAGCGATGCTATGGTGGCTGAGGCACCTTTGTTTGAGGACGTTGCTCCGCAGATATACAATTTATTAAATGGCCGTGTATTTGTAGCGCACAATGTAAGTTTTGATTACTCCTTTGTTCATTATTTATTGGGTAGATCGGGATTTCAATGGTCGGCCCCTAAATTATGTACCATTAAATTAAGCCGACGGGTGTTTCCAGGCCTTGAGAAATATGGATTAGGCTCTTTATCCAGAGATTTAGGAATTCGCATCGAAGCTAGACACCGAGCTTGGGGTGATGCTGCAGCAACTGCTCAAGTTTTGACTATGGCCATTGAAAAAGAGGGAATGAGCCCTATTCATAGCTTGTTGGCGAAAAAAGAACCTAGAAAAAAAATAGTTATCCCGCCTTTGGAAAGATCGGACGCTGAAGAATAAGGCGCTGAACATTAAGAATTCGAAGATTAGATCCTGGAAGATTAATATTCCGCAGTTACTCCAGTGTAATTATGAGGAGTAATAGCTTTCAATTCTTTTTTAACAGTCGCACTTACTTTTAAGCCATCAATAAATTTGTGCATCAATTTTTTATCAATCTTATTATTGCCTCTTGTTAAATCCTTTAAAGCTTCGTAAGGATTTGGATATTTTTCACGTCGTAAAACAGTTTGAATGGCTTCTGCAACAACAGCCCAATTATTTTCTAAATCGGCTTGCATTTTTTCTTCATTCAATATTAATTTGCTCAATCCTTTTTCTAAAGAATTTAAGGCAATAGTAATATGTCCTAATGGAACGCCAATATTTCTTAAAACAGTTGAATCGGTTAAGTCTCTTTGTAAGCGACTAATAGGAAGCTTAGCAGCCAAATGTTCTAACAATGCATTAGCTAAGCCTAAATTACCTTCTGCATTTTCAAAATCTATCGGATTTACCTTATGCGGCATGGCACTTGAGCCTACTTCGCCTTTTTTTGTTTGTTGCTTAAAATAATCCATCGAGATATAGGTCCAGATGTCGCGGCTTAAATCAATTAAAATATTGTTTAAACGTTTTAAAGTATCGCAATGTGCAGCAAAATGATCGTAGTGCTCAATTTGAGTGGTGAATTGCATTCTTTGCAATCCCAAAATATCATCCACAAACTCATTACCCAAGCTTACCCAATTCTTTTTAGGGAATGCAATATGATGTGCGTTAAAGTTGCCAGTAGCACCACCAAACTTAGCAGCATAAGGGATCGCAGTAAACAATTCTACTTGATGATGTAATCTTTCCACAAAAACCATGACCTCTTTTCCTAAAGTAGTAGGAGATGCTGCTTGACCATGGGTGCGCGCCAATAAAGAAATCTTTTTCCATTTTTTTGCTAACTGGAATAAATTATTTTGCAAATTAATATAAGCAGGTAAAATATTATTTTCCATGGCTTCTTTCCAACTTAAAGGAATAGCCGTGTTATTGATGTCCTGAGAAGTTAAACCAAAGTGAATCCATTCTTTTAATTCACTTGCTTTGTTTTTATCTAGTACTTCTTTTAAAAAATATTCTACCGCTTTTACATCATGGTTGGTGGTAGCTTCGATATGTTTAATTTTTTCTGCATCTGCTTCACTAAAATTTTCAACTACGCCAAGTAAAGCCTTTCTAAGGACAGGGGTAACTTTAAAGAACTTCTTATCAGCCAAAAATAAAAAATAATGCACTTCCACTAAAACCCGGTATTTAATTAAGCCAAACTCGGAAAAATAAGCGCTCAAAGCGGCAGTTTGCTTTTGATAACGTCCGTCTACGGGTGAAATGGCTGTAAGTTTCGACATTGGCTGTTGCTTTAAACAAGTAGTTACTATGTTAAAAAAAAGGTTTTTCTTTGTGCAAAGTTAATTCAATTGGACAAAAGATGGCGCATAGGCGCGGTAAGTTATTTAAACACGCGCCCTTTATTACTAGGAATGGAGCAGCAACCCTTCAAAAATCGTATCGATTTAATCAAGTCTTACCCTGCTCAAATTGCGCAGGATTTATTGGAGGATACCATTGATATTGGCCTTGTGCCTGTGGCGATTATGCCCTTATTAACCAATCCTCAAATAGTTTCAAAATATGTGATTGGATCTGAGGGGGAAGTGGCCTCTGTGGCATTATTTAGCCAAGTACCCATGGAGCAAATAGAACGTGTTTATTTAGATTATCAAAGTAGAACTTCTGTGGCATTGGCCAAGGTTCTATTAACTCAATATTGGAAGAAGGAGGTGGAGTTTATTGCAGCAACAGAAGGGTATATGGATCAAATATCGGGAACTACTGCCGGAGTGATTATTGGAGATAGGGCTTTGGCTAGTTTAAGCCGATTTAATCATATTTACGACCTGGGGCTGGCTTGGAAACAACATACGGGTTTGCCCTTTGTTTTTGCAGCCTGGGTGGCCAATAAACCAATTCCTTCAGAATTTATAGAAGCTTTTGATGCTGCCAATGGCTATGGTTTGGATCATTTGGAAGATGTTATTGCCTTAATTCCAGCTAGCGAGCAAGTTTATGATTTACATAAGTACTATACCCAGAATATTAGTTACGTTTTAACACCCGAGAAAAGGGCAGGGTTGGAGCGTTTTTTAGAAGCGCTGAAATAGACCTACTTCTTTTTAAAAAAGCCAGGGATTTTATTTTTAAATAAATCGTTGAAGAAATTTAAAATTTCTGGAGCAGGATTAATCCAGTAAGCCAATGCATAAAATGCTAATCCAAAACTTAAAGATTGAATAAGGATATTTACAATAATGTTATTGAAAGATGGCAGTTGATGAATTGTAAGCATGAGTATAATACTAGCAACTAAAAATATTCCATGCCTCCAGGTATAAGGTTGTAAATTAAATTTTCTATTTAAAAATCCAAATCGAACGCTATTGTATAAAGTAAGCGCTACTAAATTAGAAAATGCCAATCCTTCTAAGCCGTAATTTTTTATCAAAAAATAATTCAAGGGAAGCGATAAGATGATATAAAATAGATTGGTGTAAAAATCGAATTTCCAATAATTAGATGTGCCAATAATTTGACTATTCACTCCTGTGCCTAAGTCGATTAATTTTGCCAATCCTAAAATAAAAATAAGTTTTGTTAATTCATCATACCCCCCACCTTGCTTGTGGCTAATCCAATTTAAAAACGCAACTAAGTTCTCTATATTCAACCAAATGAGTCCAAATAACAATAACCCAATAGCCAGTAAATTAGAAACACTTTTATGGTAAATGTGTTTGATGTTGGCCATGTCTTTATTTTTCCAGGACTCCGCTAAAACGGGGATGGTAATGGAGTTTAAACTACGTTGTGGAATTTCTAGTATAGCCGAAACATAAGTAGCTATGGCGAAAATGCCTGTATCGCTTAAGCCTCGAAGTCCAAAAATTAAAAAGGTATCATTGGTTCTGGCTAATAAACTAAAAAACTGTCCAGCAAAAACAAATAAGGCAAAGTTTATCATTCTTCCTCTTAATCTTCTAGTAACACTGCTTATTTTAAAATTCTTAATAGACCATTCATTGGTTTGAATTAATGTTGAAATTAATATAAGTGTTGGAATTAAATAGATGCCACTAAATAGGGCAATAAAGGTAGGGAAGCTTATATATTTAAAACCAAAAGCTAGTATAAGTATAGTAGTTAAAATACGTACCACGGTTTCTTTTAAGAAATTAGTAACTACTCCTTTTCTTAATCCCCAAGCAAAGCCTTCTAGCCAGAAAAATAGTAAAATAAAAAAAGTATAAGGATAAACATAATTGAAATAAAGAGCGAGGTCGGGAGATTTACCTAATTTCCTTAAAATAAAATCTTTTTCTTGCCAACCAATAATTAATATAAGACCAAAGCCAATTAAATTAACCAATAAGGTAATAAAAGGCAATTCGTTTTTTTTAGGACCTAAGTATTGGTTGTAAAACGGGTAAAATTTATACACTACAGGGAGTGTGCCTAAAGTACAAAATATGGACAAAGTAGCGCCTATGTCAATCATAGCTCTTACTAGGCCTTGATCGGACTTGGAGAAGAATAGTGGAAACAGCACCAATAAATTAATTGCGCCAATAACAAAGCCAATCATTATAAAGAGTGACGATTTTAAGCCTTGTTTTTGAATGATTCCCATGTAACAAATATATTTAAATTCAAACTATATTGAGCCTAAAAATTTATATTTGTTATATGAAGTTGTCCATCATCACCATTTGTTTCAATAATCTGCAAGATCTAATCAAAACCTGCGATTCAGTTGATCGTCAAATAGAAAAACCTTTTGAACATATTATTGTAAATGGTTCTACCAATGATGATATAAAGGATTGGTTCATTGCTCAAAATAAAAACAATTATAGGCTCATTATTAATGAAAGAGACGCTGGCATTTCAGATGCTTTTAATAAGGGAATTTTATTGGCTAAAGGGGATCTGATTCATTTATTAAATTCGGGGGATATTTATTACGATGAAAATGCAACTCAAATTGTTTCAAAAAAAATTAATGATCTTCCTAATGTTAATTGGGTAAGTGGTAATATTGTTTTACATAGAGGGGGTAGCTGGGTTACTATTGGAAAACCTTTTGATAAAAAACAAGTTTATAAAGGAATGAGAGCTATTTCACATCCAACTTGGTTTGTCAAGAAGGAAGTGTATGATAGACTAGGGCTTTATAAAAATTATAGCATTGCTATGGATTATGATATGATGTGTAGAATTAAAGAGGAGCCGTATGCTTATATTAATTATACGCTTATCAAGTTTGATAATACTGGAGTAAGCAACTCAAGATATTTAGATTCACTTAAGCAAAATATTGAAGTGTATGAATCTAATTTTGGCTATTCATTAAAGTCTAGGTTTTGGCAATTCAGGTTAAAACTCCTGCATCTATTTTTACAAACTTGGCTAGGGAAAAAAGCATTTAGTTTAAAAATAAAGTTGAGCTAAATAGCTTTTATAGATATAGGGTGCGAAGCTAAATAATCAATAACCTCTTTTGAGGTGACATCGTTGTAAGAAATATCGATAATAAGTTCATACTTTGAAAAGGCATTTTTATTAATATCTTCCAACACTTTTTTTGGATAAAAAGAGATGATATTGGAACTTATTTCTATTGGATAAGGAGAGAATCGCCCATATTGAGAGCCATTAAAAATGCCTAAGGTTAAACAACCCACTGAGGCTGCTAGATGAATAGATCCAGTATCCACTGATAATAAGCAGGAGGCGTTTTTGATAATGTTCAGTAGTTCGGGCAAACTGGTTTTGGCTGTCATGTCAATGCAAGGATGCATATAGCTTTTAATGAAATTGTTGGCATAGACAATATCTCCATTTCCGCCACAAACAAGAGCCGTAAGTTGATATTTTTCAAACAAATAGTTACTTACTTCAATAAAATAATCTGTGCTCCAAATTCTAACACTACTTCTTGAGCCAGGAAAGACGATAAAATAGTTCTTTGGAAGATTTTGAATTTTAGGCGAGGGTAAAACGGCGGCTTCGAAATTTATGCTAGATACATTTAATGGCTTTTCGCAAAACCATTCTGCAAAGGCTTTATTTTTAGTAAACTCAAAACTAGACTTATTTTTTAATTCGAATAAGTGATGGTATAGTTGTTTGTCAAAATTTTGTTCATAGGGTAAGTAATTTTCATTGTTCCTTACAAATCCATAATTATTACTTGCATTAGCAGCTTTTACAATGCTGTCATCTACTCTTTTAGCTCTTGAGTAAGTTGGGTTGATTACAATTGAATAGTTTTCCTTAGCGATATTTCTTAAAAAAGTATAACGATAAATCATACTTTTCTTGAACTTGGTTTTATCAAGCCAGATAATTTTTTGAAAAGGTCCTTTAAACTCTAAATCAAATAAAGATTTCCAGGATTGGTTGCCTACAAAATGAACTTCAAAATTTTTAAGTTTATCTGCGTTTAGTAATGGGTCAATACACTTTCTCCATAAAATATAATCACCTATTTCGTCAACCCTAACAATGAGGGCTTTCTTTCCATCATGTAAAGCAGGCTTGCCTAAACAAGCGAGGTATCCAATAATATCGTATATCGCTCCTTTTATGCCGTTTAGAATCATTTAAAATCTTTAATTTAAAGGTAAATTATTTTTTAAGAATTTAGCTATTTCATTGAATTTATAGTATAAAATATGTTTATTTTCAATGATTTGTAGTTTTGAAATTTTATATTTGTATTCTATGAATAAAGCTTGTAAAATTTGTGGTAATCTCATAGGTAATACTTCTTATGTTGTAAGAGAAATGATGATTGGGATTAGGGAAGAGTTTAAGTATTTTCAATGTGCAAATTGTGAGTGTCTTCAAATAGAAGAAGTTCCAGAGAATATGGATAAATTTTATCCTTCAAATTATTATTCTTTTAATCAGAAGTTGTTAAAAAAAAATACAAGGTTTAAAAAATGGATTGCTTACAACAGGGCAAATTATGCATTGTTTAAAAAAGGAATTTTTGGAATGTTTTTAAACATGCTACATCCTAATCCAATATTCAAGTTTATTTCAACGACAAATATTAATAAAGATTCAAAAGTGCTAGATATAGGTTGTGGAAGTGGGAATATACTTTATTCTATGATGCATTCTGGTATGAAAAATCTTAAAGGTATTGATCCTTTTATAAATCAAAATATATTATATGAAAATGGGTTATTAATAGAGAAGAAAGAATTGCAAGATGAAGTTGGTGGTTGGGATTTAATTATGATGCATCATGTACTTGAGCATATGGATCATCAAATTGATGTTTTAAAATCAATTTTTCTAAAGCTGTCTGAAAACGGTACTTGTATGATAAGAATCCCCACAGTTACTTCACATGCATGGGATAAGTATAAAACTAATTGGGTATCATTAGATGCACCACGACACTTCTTTTTACACTCAATGAAAAGTTTTAAGTTATTAATAGAAGGTCAAGGCTTTTACATTGATAAAGTCATTTATGATTCTACTTCTTTTCAATTTTGGGCTAGTGAACAATATATTCATAATATACCCTTAATGGATGCAAGATCTTTTTCTGAAAATCCTGAAAAAGCATTTATTAAAACAAAAGAGGTTGAAGCTTTTGAAAAGTTAGCTATAAAATTGAATGAAGAGAATAATGGAGATCAATTTGTAGCTTTTATAAAGAAGAAAATATGAGTATTTTAGTATCAATTGCAATGCCAATTTATAATAGGCCAATAGAAATGGTTCGAGCATTAGATTCTATCTTGAATCAAAGTTATTCTAATTTCGAATTGATTATTTCAAATGACAATTCTCCAAATCCTGAAATTGATACAATTGTAAAAAGTTATGTTAAGCTTGATCAAAGAATAAGATATTTCAAACAAGATTCAAGCTTAAGGACAGTTGAAAATTATCAATTTGTTTTAAAAAAAGCTACAGGAAAGTATTTTATGTGGCTTGCGGATGATGACTGGCTTGACAAGTATTTTATTGAAAAATGCTTAGATTTTTTAGAAAAAAATTTAGATTATACAATATGTGTTGGCAAATGTATCTATCAAGATAATGGAATTGAAATTAGTTCAAATACTAATAAAAGTTGCATGAGTTCCAGCAAATGGGCAAGAACTATGAGTTTTTATTATAATGTTTCATTGAATGGCTATATGTATGGCCTCATTAGAAAAATTTGCCTTGATCATATTGAATTTGAGAATGAAATTGGTTTTGATTGGGAGATTGTAGGTAGTTTGTTTTACCAAGGTAAAATCATGGTTTTAGATACTACTGCACATTATATAACAAAAGGTGGCGTTTCTAATGAAGTAAGTACCTTGTCGAGTCAGTTTAAAAAAAATAATCTTATTTCAAGGAATTTTATAGGGTTGGGAACAAGTTTTAATTGTTCATTATATGTTTTTAAGTCACAAGTTTATTCTTTTAACATTTTCAGTAAAACATTACTATTCTTTATCATTTTTGTTTGTTCATATATTAATACAATAGGCTGGGATTTGTTGCATTTAAAAAGAAAGGTTGTTAAAATATTAAAGATTAGTAAAAATGGTGTTATTTTTAACAATGATAAATAAGTATAAATGAAAGAAATAGAAGAAATTAATTTTTGTCCAATTACAAATGATGCTAATTATTTCACCTATTTTGATTTAGGAGATTTCCCTTTGGTTAATAATTTATCTAGGACAAAAGAGGAGTCTATAAATTGCCAAAGGTTCCCACTAAAAGTTAATTTTTATAATAAATCTAATCTTTCGGCATTAAGTCACTCTGTTAACAGTGAATTACTTTTTAGTAATTATCTTTTTAAATCAGAGGTTAATATCCCATATATTGATCATTGTAATAAACTTTATCATTATATAACCGGATTGGTAAAATTAAATGAAAATGATTTAATCGTTGATATTGGGGGCAATGACGGGACTTTGTTATCTGTCTTTAAGTCGGTTTCGAATGTAAAGTTGGATTTTTTAAATATCGATCCTTCTAAAAATTTGGCACAAATCTCTATCGAAAAAGGTATCCCTGTATTAAATGAATTCTTCTCATTAGAAACTTCCAAATTAGTTTCTAATAAAGCGAAAGTTATTACATCTACAAATGTATTTCAGCATTTGAGAGATACGAATTCATTTGCAGAAGGTGTATACAATTTATTGGATGAAAAAGGATTATGGGTTCTAGAATTTCCCTATTGGATACATGATTTACAAACGAATCAATTTGATCAAATTTACCATGAACATGTTTATTATTACTCAATTTTGCCTTTGAAATTGATGATGGAAAAACACGGGTTTAAAATTATTAGAGTTGAGAAACAAAAGATTCATGGGGGTACATTAAGGTTAGTTATGTCAAAAGCTAAGTCGAATTATGAACCAGATTTATCCATTGATGACTTTGTGCAATCTGAAAAATTATATGATTTAGAATATTATAAAAAATGGGGAGCTCAAGTGTATGAACATTTAGATAAGTGTAAAAAAATCATTTTAGATTTAAAAACAAACAATAAAAATATTGTAGCTTTTGGAGCTGCTGCGAAAGGGTGCATTTTTCTAAATGCAATTAATGTTACTGATTTGGAAATTGATTATATAATTGACGATACAGACTTAAAACAGGGTAAATATATGCCTGGTACTGGATTGAAAATTGTAAGTAGAGAAGAAATCGATTTTAGTAAAATAGATTACATTTTAATTCTTGCTCATAATTTTTCTGAATATATAATTGAAAGTTTCAAGGATACATATAAAGGCAAATTCATTACATTTTTGCCAGATATTAACATCACTTGATTTTTTGAAAATATAAATTACTTCATTAATCCATTTAAAGCATCTATCCTAAATTGAATCACTGGTCCTGCTTTTGCTGGAGTAGCTTGCAAGATATATTTTATTGCTAAAATAATAGCCACACCTAGTTTTAAAGTATACTCTATAAATTTTAAAAAGTAGGCGCTTTTTGAAATACCTAGTGTCCTTGTTTTTTCTCCTCGACCAATACCGCTAGCTACGCGGTACATATATTCCGAAGTTAATTTCTTTACTTCAACCACATGATGAACGCAAATAGATGGGTCGTAATAAATAGTATGTCCTAAGGCTAGAATTTTATAAAACAACTCTTTACCTTCCCCTCCAATTCTTAAAGTTCCAACCACCCCTGGTAAATTAACATTAAACCCACCTATTTGCTCGTAAATGGCCTTTTTTACAATCATATTGGATTCTAGAGGGTATTTCCCTTTTTCAAAGGCACAGGCGCTAGGAGCGTAGTCAAAATTTCCTACTAAGGAAGATACATAATAGCTCATCCATTTTGGTTCGGCTGGTATGTATTTAGGAATGATTCGTCCTCCAAAGCCTACTACTTGGGGTTTGTTTTCGATATGATTAATTATATTTTTAACATAGTCGGGGGTAGCCACTGCATCATCATCCATAAAGCAAAGCCATTCACCTTTTGCAATTGCTGCTCCAGTATTGCGAGCAAAGGAAGCACCTTGTTTTGATTCGGTTAGATAAGTAAATGAACCTTGAGTATGATTTGCTCTCCATTGAGAAAATACTTCAGCTGTGTTATCTGTTGAATTATTATCAACAATAATGGCTTCAAAAGCATTTAGTCCAGCTGATTGATGATATAAACTATCCAATGCATCACTAATATAGCTTGCTCGATTATAACTACAAATAATGATTGATAAAGTCATATTTTATTTGCTATTGCTTTTCCATTTTTTGAAACTGGTAAATCCTAATCCAATTAACAATCCCCATAATAATATGGAAGCAATCGTCGAAGCTTTTTGTGCAGCCATAATAGATTCAGGTTTAAACTCAAATCTTATAGCGTGATTTCCTGCGGGTACCACCAAAGCTCTTAATACATAGTTTGTTTTTACAATAGGGGCTTCCTGATTATCGATATAAGCTTTCCATCCCAATTTGTAATAAATTTCACTAAATACAGCCAATTGTTTTTTAGCGGAACTGCTTGTATAATTCACTTCGTCGTTATTATTATTCACCAACGCAATATGTGCGTTTTCATCAAACATAATATTATTTAAAGACTCTATTTTATCTTTTTGCTCGATGATGGCAGTGTCTTTGGGGTTAAAATTATCTAAGCGGTGCATCACTTCGGATGGACCTTGTTCATATTGAATTCCTTTTACAAACCATACATTACCTAAAGCCCCTTTATTGGGGATGGTATCGTTAGCGATATTTCCAGACAATACATATTTAGTATTTAACATGTTCATGGTAGGCACACAATTTGGAAATTTATACCACTGGTTCTCTATTAAATCTTGGTAGATGCTTAGCTTGGCTGGATGATAACCTCCCACTGTGTTATGATGATAAGCAACCAGAGCGCCGCTATTGAATGCATTACCAATATTACCCGACCTTACATCTAAAACACGGTAATTACTTATATCTTTTTTTAAGGCAATATCAAGAGGGGTTAAAGCAAAGGCGGTTTCATTTTCGGTGGTCTCAATAAAATTTTCTGCCTTTAAATATTTAACATTTACTTGAAATAAGTCAATCATGGATAAAACGCCAAAGCCGACCAATAAAACAGTTTGATTAAAAATCTTTTTAAAGTATAAGTAAAGTAAAACGGTTATTAATACTAAGAAAAGCACAAATTTTAAAATATCGCCTTCGATCATGATTTTTCTATCAGCAGCAATGCCAGCAACTAAACTTTTAGCAGGAGCATCAAAAGCAGCCTTTTGATTGGCGTCGGGTAATTTTGAGATCTGAGTAATTAAATTTTTCTCATTTTCGCTTTTAAAATCACTGGTAAAATAAATTGCTAAAACAGCCACCAGTAGCACACCAATTAATGCAAAACTTAATTTGTATTTATTTAAAATATTTTTAAAATTGGTTTCAGTTGTTATTGCATCCATACCATATAAAGCCATGACGCCTAATAATAAAGTAGGGATTATCATTATCATACTTGGGGCTCTAAATTTATTATATAGAGGCAAATGATTCAACATAAATACATTGAAGCTTTCTAAAAAACTACCAGCACTTAATAATAAAGAGAAAATAATAGTCGCTGCAATCCACCATTTGTGTTTATTGTTAGTTGCAGAAAAACCAAGCAAGGCGAATAAGCATATAATAGCACCTGCATAAGGAGGCCCTGAGGTAAATCCAATACCACCCCAATAAAAAGACAAGTAGGATTGCAATTGCTGAGCAACTTGCGGCTGCATTTGTTGAAGGGCTTCAATGGCCTTAGAGCTTGCTGGATCAATTATATTAGGGTCACTTGAACCACCATAAATATTGGGGAACATTAAAACTAATGGTTCCGATTTAAACATGCTATAACTTAAAGCATAATCTTTATTTAAACCTGTTGCAGTTGTTTTACTTTCTTTAGTTATGATGGCACTTCCACCTCGGATAGATTCTTTGCCATATTCATAAGTACTCACCAAAAGCGGACTATTTACTGCAATACCTAATAGTCCTGCAATTATAGAGATAGAAAATGTTTTTAGAATATGCGTGAAGTCTTTTTCTTTAATCCATTGAATGATAAAAAAGATAGACATGAAGGCAACGATGATTATACCATAATAACTTACTTGTAAGTGATTAGCACCTACAAAAAGAGCTGCAGAAATTCCCGTAAGAACACCACCCCATAAATACTTCTTTTGAAAAGTTAATAATAGGGCACCAATAAAAAATGGGAGGTAGGCAATGGCATGCATTTTAGTAATATGCCCAACCATAATAAGAATGGGGTTATAAGTAGCATAACTATAACCTAATGCACCTATAACGCTAATAATAGTATTAAAGCCTAACACTTGTGCTAAAAAATAAAAACATAAACTTGCTAGGAAAAATAAACTGATGGGTTCAGGTAATTTCAATGTTAAAACTTGGTCTAATAATTCTACCGAATAAGCAAAACCTGAAACGCCGGTAGTTTGATAAGTGGGCATGCCACCAAACATACTATTTGACCACATAGGGGTATGTCCATTTTTTTCGGCATAACTAAGTGCATCCTGCGCCATTCCTTTCCATTGGGTAACATCTTGTTGTTGTAAAACCTTTCCTTCTAGGGCAGGTTTACAATAAACGATGGCTACTACTGCGAAAATAACGACGGCTGTAATATGGGGTAGGGCCGACTTAAAAATAGACTTCAACATATTCATTTATTTATAGTGACAAACCTACAACTAAAAAGGCTTTTTAAGTAATTTTAGTATCTTGTAAATAATTAAAAAATATGTCAAAATCTGCCTCCAATATCAGTTTGTCTTTTATCGCTAAAGTGGCCATTATTTGCAATGTTTTCTATCTTTTAAGCTTATTGGTGATGACAATTCAGTGGTTTAAAATACCTGAAATGGTTTCGAATTTTATCGCAGTTTTAGGCTTAGAAATGGCTCCCGGGGTAAATATTGCCTTTGTTTTAGCTTGGATTTGGGTCAAGTTGGCCAAAAAAGATAATTATGTTCAAAATTGGAAAACAATTTTAATTGTTCTAATGTTAAGCATTCAAATTGGGTCTTTATTCATATAAACTTAAATTATAATTAAATAGCAAAGGATGATTCAACAAAAAACTGGCATTTTACATAATATGTTTAAGGATAAGCCCACCAAGTTATTTATTGGGATTACCGCTTTTTTTGTAGCCAATGCCTTAATTGCAGAGTGTATTGGCGGTAAGATTTTTTCATTAGAAAAAGTCTTAGGAATTACCCCCGCAAATTTCACTTTGTTTGGAGAAAAAAATATATCCTTTAATTTAACCTGTGGTGTTTTGTTGTGGCCTTTGGAATTTGTTATTACAGATATTGTTAATGAATATTTTGGTCCCAAGGCAGTACGTAGGATTAGTATTACGGCAGTGGCTTTAATTAGTTACGCTTTTATCATGTTTTATTTAGCCATGAACATTGCGCCAGCCGATTTTTGGGTGGGTTCTAAATCCGCTTCTGGTATTGCCAATATGCAAACTGCTTTTGAAGCCATTTTTGGACAAGGCATGTGGATTATTTTAGGAAGTTTATATGCGTTTTTAGTAAGTCAGTTTATAGATGTTTATGTATTTCATAAAATCAAGAAAGTAACAGGCGAAAAGATGGTTTGGTTAAGAGCCACTGGTTCAACCCTTGTTTCTCAATTGGTTGATAGCTTCGTGGTATTACTGATTGCGTTTAAAATTGGTAATGGCTGGAGTTGGTCTACCGTGCTTGCTGTTTGTGCAGTTAACTATATGTATAAGTTTGTTATGGCCATTATTTTAACACCGCTTATTGGTGTAATAGAAACAAGAATTGAAAAATACGTAGGGCATGATATGGCTATAAAGATGAAACGAGAAGCCATGGGATTGGAAAACGAAGTATAATACTATACTCCGTATTTTTGCTTTAAAAGTTGAATTGCCACTTTATCAATGGGCAAGGACATCACTGCTTCATCCAATTTTTCAAACTCCACCCACCTAAAGGATTCTGCAGTGGCTGTTTTATCAGCTACTTGAGCGGGGGTGAAATCAAAAGGAATTTCACTTGTTTTAATATTTTCACATTCATTGCTATGAACGAAATAATAAATGGAGATGATTTGATCTTTATTATTAAATGCGGAGATCTGAAAAAAATCGGTGGTATATAAATGTTCTCCCACCGTAACAGTTAATCCAGTTTCTTCAACAAATTCTCTAGTTAAGCCATCACGTGTACCTTCGCCAATTTCTAAACCGCCTCCTGGAAGTTTAGTAAAATAGTCTCCTCTAATAAATTCATCACTTACCAATAATCTATTTTGAGGGTCTAATAAAAGGCCATACACCCGAACATTGAAAAGTGCCATACTAAATTATTTAATCCATTTCAATTGAACCATCAAATACATAAGTGCCAGGCCCCATTAGCCAAATATTATCAAAAGCATTGTCCCCTTTATTGTTAAAGCTTACGGCTAGTTTGCCTCCAAGGGTTTCAATTTGGATAGTTTGTGCACCTAATTTATCAATCCCTGCAATCAAGGCGGATGCTGTTACCCCTGTGCCGCAACTAAAGGTCTCATTTTCTACACCACGTTCGTAAGTACGAACAAACAATTGATTTTCTTCTTGGGCAACAAAATTCACATTAATGCCAGTTTCTTTAAAACGTTCATTGTATCTAATCATTTGTCCTAATGCTACTACATCTACACTATTTACATTATCAACCATTTCGATATAATGAGGAGAACCAGTATCTAAGACATGAAATGTAACATCGCCTTCAATATTTTTTTCAACGGTATTCACATCAGTCATTTTTAAATGTACCCAGCCATTAGTATCAATTTTAGATTCATGTGGGCCATCTACAGCTATAAAATGATAAACATCTTTTTTAATTCCTTTATCAAATGCGTATTGAGTTAAACACCTGCCTCCATTCCCACACATAGTTCCTTCTTTGCCATCTGCATTATAATAAGTCATGGAAAAATCATAACCATTGGCAGTTCCTAATAACATCAAACCATCAGCACCAATACCTTTTCTGCGGTCACAAATAAATTGAATTTGAGCTGCAGTTAATTGAATGGTACCAGCACGATTATCTATTATAACGAAATCGTTTTGTGTGCCTTGGTATTTTGAAAATGGTAGTTTCATTATTTTTATTGTCTTTCTTCGTAAAATTATTATTTATACATTAAATGCCAGCAATAATGGCTAAAGATTTTTGAATCATATGATCCACTGCTTTACCCATGTCTTTGCTATATTCTTTTTTCACTCTATTGGCGATGATCACATTAATACTTAAGCATTGGTGACCTAATAAATTACATAATCCATAAATAGCACTGGTCTCCATTTCAAAATTGGCTATGCGGTGGTTGCCATAGCTAAAGCTAGTCATTTGATCCACAAGATTTGGCATTTTTAAAGGGAGCCTTAAAATACGTCCTTGAGGCCCATAAAAACCTGGACAGGTTACAGTAATGCCATGGCTATATCCTTCGGTAAAATGTTTAATCAAACCTGCACTGGCTGTGGCAATATAAGGATGAATTTGATTGGAACTTATTTGGGTATGCTTTTCAAAAGCATTTAAAATGGCTTTTTCCTCTTCGTTATTTTGTATAGTATAAAAATGTAATAAATTATCAATGCCTAAACCATGGGTACCCGCTACCAATTGATCCACGCCCACTTCGCCTTGCAATGAGCCACATGTGCCCATGCGGATAATGGATACAGATTTTTTTTGTTCATGGATGGTTCTTGTTGCAAAATCAATATTGGCCAAAGCATCAATTTCATTTAAAGCGATATCAATATTATCAGGACCAATACCTGTACTAACTACTGAAATTCGTTTATTTCCAATGAATCCTGTATGGGTAATAAATTCTCTATGCGCCAATTTAAATTCTACTTTATCAAAGTATTGACTAATAGCTGCCACTCTTTCTGGATCGCCAACTGTAATTATAGTGTCGGCAATTTCCTCTGGTCTTAGATTTAAGTGATATATAGCGCCTCGGTCATTTATAATGAGTTCAGAAGCTTCAATGGCCTTCATTTCAATTATTTTAGCTACAAATGTCGTTTAAATCGCTTTAGCGGTAAAATTCTTTTCTAATTAAGTTCTTTACATTAATTTCGCGTTCTAGATAGGGTCGGGTGGCCGAGTGGCTAGGCAGAGCTCTGCAAAAGCTCCCACAGCGGTTCGAATCCGCTCTCGACCTCACTGAAAAGTAAAACCTCTCATTTTTTGAGGGGTTTTTTTAATTCATTTATAAGTCAAATGAATGGTAAATAACCACAATTACCTGCTTTTTTACAAGTATAAATACTGAGATTATCAATGCAATAGAAATTTATTTTTGGTTAAAATATAAACTAGTATGACAACCAAAATTAATTTTAGAAATTTAAGTTTATTCTTATTGCTTATGTTGCCTTTTTCATGTACTAAAAAAGAGTATGAGCTATCGTTGCAAGAAAGTCAAAACATTGCATTAAAACAGATTAAAGAAATTGTTGGAGAAAAGGGAGAAATAAAACTGACAAATCAGCCCGATTATAAAAAAGTTTTAGATAGTAAAGAAAATTCCACTAAAATAAGAGTGAATAAATTAAGCTTAAATCAATTTAGAGAAGTGTTCAAGGAAATGGGGATAGCAATCAAATATGAAGCTAAGAGATCGACTCTTGTCACAGATAGTAGTTTGATTTCTTCTTCGAAAATTAAAACAGATTCTATAAAGTCATTTGGTTTTGTTGATATAGATGCTGGGCCAGGGCCTGCTGGATATCATCATGTGCAATTTAAATCAGGCTCGCCTTTGAATCAGGACAAAGGCGGATGGTATACTATGCATTTAAATTATAATACAAATTCTTATGGTCAAGTAATTGGACAGCCAACTATATCATTCTCCGGGATAGGCTTTTTCTCTTGGCAACAAGTAAATATGTCTAATATAAACTTTAATCCTTCAAATTATTCTTCTAATTTTATTATCACAGGCATAAATACTTATGGTATCCAAATTGGAGGGGTAACAATAGGGTGGTCTGCGTATGCTAAATTTGATATTAGTATAAATATGGATGAGTTATCAAGTATGGAAGCAATGATTATAGAACGTAAATTAAATTAAATAGAAAAAGTTATGATGTCAATAAATATTATTTCAATACTTTATAAGATACTTTTAGTGACAATTCCATTTATTATCTCTGTTATTACATTTCTTTTATTATTAAATGTTTCAATTTGGATTTTTGACGATTCTAAGGTTAAAGGGGCTATAGAGAAGAGTAAAAAAGTATTTAAAATAAGTTTTATTATTTTGCTAAGTGTATCCTTGGTCATATTGATATTCGAGTTGCTCAATAATTCATAAATTCTGGATCTTATTGGGCAATTGACTATTGGAGATAAAATTATTTAGATAAATTATTACTACTTTTGTATAATTATGAAATATTCTCAAACCATTGGAATTATACTTTGCTTTTTACTTATTTATAGCACCACTCAACCTTTGGTTTTTATTGAAAGCAGAAATTGGGCCATTACTGGTTGGGATGCTGCGGGAAGTAGTTTTGGTCAGGCAGGTAAATTTTTATGTTTTTTCGCAGGTTTGAGTGTTTTGTTTTTTGCACTACCATTTCTATGGGCCAAACGGTTTAATATGGTATTTGCTTCTTTGCTTTTAGCTTGGAGTATAAGAAACTTTCTAATTTTATCTACCTGTCAAATGGGAGAATGCCCACAAAAATTATGGGCATTGTATGGCTGCATATTTTTTTCCGCAGGTATATTATTAATGACTTTTTTACCCAGGATAAAAAAGCTTATTTAATAAGATTGTATTTCAAAATACAATAAATTGCTCTAAATCCATCCTTCCAATTAATTTTTTTCCCTTCCTGGTAATTCCTTCCATAATAAGATATACCTACTTCATAAATTCTGATATTTTTAATTTTTGAAATTTTTGCTGTTACCTCTGGCTCAAATCCAAACCTTTTTTCAACTAGCATAATATTTTTTAAAATTCTAGAATCAAAAGCTTTATAGCAAGTTTCCATATCTGTTAAATTCAAATTTGTCATAAAATTTGAAATAAAAGTTAATATTTTATTCCCTATCGTATGCCAAAAAAATAGAATCCTATGAGGTTTTCCTCCAATAAACCTAGAACCATAAACAACATCAGCTTTCCCATTTAAAATTGGGTTTAATATTAAATTATATTCATTTGGGTCGTATTCTAAATCAGCATCTTGGATAATTATATAATCTCCTGATGCAATTTTGATACCAGTATGTATAGCAGATCCTTTGCCTTGATTTATTTCATGTGTTTTATATACATATTTGTTTACTAAATCGGCCCCGTTTAAGTATTCTTTTATTACTTCATTCGTTTTGTCAGTAGAGCAGTCGTTTATGATAATGATTTCTTTATTTAAATTTGATTCTAATTTTAATTTCTCTAGTATATCCAAAATATTTACAATATATTTTTCTTCGTTAAATACAGGGATGATAATTGAAAGAGTTTTCATATATAATTAGTTATTAAATTGTGTCCAGATTTCTCCTTCGTTTAGGATTGTATTAGTAAAAAAATCTTGTTTTTTTATATTTAGATTATAGGCGTTAAAATGTGGGATAAAGCTACCTATAAAAAAATCATTATTATATTTTTCTTTTATAATTACCCACAGTGGGTATTCATAAGATTCATTTGTAATTTTCAAATTAAATTTATTATTTACGCTGAAATTAATCAATTTAATTTGTTTTTTGAATTCATAAGGGTTTGATGCGTAATATTTTTCAATTCTATTTTTTACAAAAATAGATCCTTTCTCTAAGTTGAATAATTTTAAAGAATCTTGCATATGAAAAAGTTTCTTTTTCTGCTTAGCGGAGGTGTTATTATTTAAATAATATCTTGAGTTTATTAATTTGTAATTTTCTAGGATTTCGCTTTTTATATTTTGGGGAACACCTTCAATGAATTCAGGAATAAAATTCTTTTTTGGAATTTTCAATGTTTTTCTAATTAAATAATAAGGGTTTTCTATAATTGGTTTATTTTTATTGAAATAAACCGGAAAAACTGAAAATAAAATTAATGATATCATCATTTGATTTAAAATTTTATTATTCTCAAAAGATTTATATATCAAATAGGCTGAAGCTAAAATGAAAGAAAACGTAAGAGGTAGCATAAGTCTATTCCCCCATGGTTGCCATCTAAATAGGATTGAATAAATTAATAATGAAATGACAGGGAAAAGTAGTAAATATTTATAATTATTAATTTTTTTTATTTTTATATTAATGAAAAATAATACGTAAGAAAAAAGTAAGATGATAGCATGGAGAATACTTCCAGACGTATCTTCATTAAGTTCATTTCTAATCTCGAAATTCATATTATTAAAATTGCTACCATTACCATTTAATGATATTCCTGTATAATTATGGAAACCTACTATTATTTTATTTAAAAGATTATTATAATTGTCAATGGGAATGGAAATATAATCTACAATATTTTTTATTGAATTTGATAACATTGTATATAAATTCACGTGTTCGTTTCTTATAGAAGATGTAGCAATATTTTCTCCCAAAATTGAATTGAAATAGTAGATATTCCTATATAAAAATGGAAAATATAAAACGACAAAAAGTAAAATTCCGCAACCAATGATATAAACAAGTTCATTTTTTTTATTTAATACTAAAATAATGGCTAAATATATTAAATAAGGGACTAAAAATATAAGTATAGTATATTTCACTAATGTCCCAATTAAAATGGAGCTTAAGAAAAAGAAAATATTCGTTTTATTAGTCTCTTTATTTTTTAGCAATAAAATACCAAAATAGATACTATTTAAAAAGAAAAATGCAGCAATTAAGTCTGATTGCGTTGTTGTGGCCTGAAAAATTCCCATTGGAAGACTTATCATCATAATAATTGAAAAAAGTTGTCCTTTGTAATCTACATTTAAGACTTTCATGATTAAAGAAGCTGTACATAGCACACCTATATATGATATATATTGTATTAAGTTTACAAAATAGTCATTGCCTGCTAATATTCTTATTTGAAAAAGGATATATTCAGACATCGGCGGGCTTATAATTTGTCTAATTATATTGGTTGGGTAGGGGTAAATGTTTTTATTTTGAATCCAATGTTCTACTCTAGGTAAATGGTAGGTCATTGAATCCCAATTATTTGGTGGGTTGTAAATACATAGAAATAGTAGGGGAGCTAGAATTAATATTGAAATAGTTGTTAAATAAATTTTGTAATTAGTGCCAATTTTTGTTTCAATGTTAATTTTATTAATTTTAAAATGGTTATTTGCTAATATTTTAATTTGAAAAATTAAAAATATACACCAGCATATTAAAACGTAATTAAATTCCAAGTTATTAAATAGTGATAGCGATTCACATACACCATAGCAAAAAAATGAAATAATAATTAACGACTTTATTAAGCTTTCTCTAAAATTTGTGTAGATTCCAATATTATTTGATGTATTGAATATATTCAAGATTAATAAAAAAAAAGAAAAAATTATTATAATTATTGCCATTGGATTTCCGATATTGAATGTAATATATAGAAATATTTTTTTATTTACCTAAGCTAACAATTTCAAACCAGCCCCAATAATTGCGACTGCTTCGTCTATTTGTTTTTCATTTATTATTAATGGGGGTGCGAATCTAATTTTATCTCCGTGTGTAGGTTTTGCTAATAAGCCTAATTCTTTTAAATGCAAACATAAATCCCAACTTGCTTCTGGATTTTCATGTTTAATAACTATTGCATTTAATAAACCCTTACCACGAATGGTGGTAATAAAAGGAGATTTTAAATTTGCTAATCCTTGTCTTAATCTTTCACCCATTTTTTCTGCATTTTCCACCATCTTTTCTGTTTTCAATACTTCTAAAGATTTTATAGCTACTGCACAGGCCAATGGATTTCCTCCATAAGTGGAACCATGTTCTCCTGGTAAAATTTGCATCATAATTTCATTTTCTGCCAATACTGCCGAAATAGGTAGAGTGCCACCACTTAATGCTTTTCCTAATATTAAAATATCGGGACGTACATTTTCATGATCGCAGGCCAACATCTTTCCTGTTCTTGCCAATCCTGTTTGAATTTCATCTGCAATAAACAAGACATTGTATTTGTCACATAAGGCACGAACAGTTTTTAAATAACCATCATCCGGAATCACAACACCTGCTTCTCCCTGAATAGGCTCTACCATAAATGCTGCTACATGAGTGTCCTTAAGCGCCTCTTCGAGCGCTACTAAGTCATTGTAAGGAACTAAGCCAAAGCCTGGCATATAAGGCCCAAAACCTTTAAAACTACTTGGATCGGTGGAAGAAGATATTGCGGCTAATGTGCGTCCCCAAAAATTACCCTCTGCGAAAATAATTTTGGCTTGGTTTTCTGGAATACCTTTTACGTTATAGCCCCATCTTCTTGCTAATTTAATAGCGGTTTCTCCACCTTCTACACCAGTGTTCATAGGTAATACCTTATCATAACCAAAATACGCCGTGATGTATTTTTCATATTCACCCAATAAATTATTGTGAAAAGCACGAGAGGTTAAAGTGAGTTTGCCTGCTTGTTTTTGCAATACTTCAATAATGGCTGGATGGCAGTGGCCTTGATTAACAGCCGAGTAGCCACTTAAAAAATCAAAATATTGTTTGCCATCTACATCATATAAATAAACGCCTTCACCTCTTTCCAATACTACTGGAAGTGGGTGGTAATTATGTGCGCCATATTGTTCTTCAAGCGCTAAATATTTAGCAGCATTGGAACTAACCGTTGAATTAGTCATGTTAAAAAATTAAATTTTGAAAAGAAATGCGTTCTTGAATCAATTAATAATTGAAGTCGCTAAAAATTAAAAACTGGGAGGTAGTTAAACTACCCCATGGGATGATTGAGTAAATCTAAGTTTTTGTGTAAAAAAGTTCCCTTATTCATAGGGCTAAGTTAGTTTTTTTAGTTCAATTTCCCATATTTTGGACTTACATTCGCTAAAAGAATCAATTTGAAACCGCTTGTTTCTATCGTCATATTAAATTACAACGGGGCTAACTATTTACAACAGTTTTTGCCTTCGGTATTGGCTACGCAGTATTCAAATTTTGAAGTAGTGGTGGCGGACAATGCATCCACTGACAATTCCATTGCTTTAATAAAAGAAAAATTCCCAGCTGTTAAAATTATTACTAATGCCACCAATGAAGGTTTTGCTGGCGGTTATAACTGGGCTTTGAAAAAAGTGGAGGCAGATTATTATGTTTTATTAAACTCAGATGTTTCGGTAGATCCTAATTGGATTCAGCCAATGGTAGATTTATTAGAATCAAATCCTTCTATTGGTGCTTGCCAACCAAAGATATTATCTCATGCGTCACCTACTATATTCGAATATGCAGGTGCCTGCGGGGGCTGGATTGATTTTTTAGGTTATCCATTTTCCAGAGGCCGTGTTTTTGATGTTTGTGAAAAAGATGAAAAGCAGTATGATGAGGCGGCACAAATTTTTTGGGCAACAGGCGCTTGTATGATGATCCGTTCTAAATTATTTCATGAGATGAATGGATTTGATGCTGATTTTTTTGCCCATCAAGAAGAAATTGATTTGTGTTGGAGATTGCAAATAGTAGGATATAAGATATACGCTTGCCCATCTTCCAAAGTATTTCATGTTGGTGCAGGTACTTTGCCTAGAGGGGGACGCAAAGTGTTTCTAAACTTTAGGAATAACCTAATAATGCTTGCAAAGAATTTACCTATATCAGAATTGGCTTGGAAATTACCTTTTAGATTTGCTTTAGACGCTATTTCGGCCTTTAAGGGCTTATTAAGTGGGGATAAAGACTTTTTCTTAGCTATTGCCAAAGCACATTTTGGGTTTTTAGGATATTGTTTTTCGGGTCGTATTAAAAGATCAAAAGGCCCCAAACCCTTGCAGTCATTGGAGGGCGTTTACAATGGATCCTTGGTTTTTGATTACTTTATAAAAAACAAGCACTTTTTTAGTAAAATAGTAAGCAAACAAGTTCATTATTAAGAACTTGTTGTTATTTTTGCGTCCGTAAATAAACACTATGTCACAAGATTTACAAGATAATTCAGCTCAAAAAGACATCGCCGCAAATTGGGTGACTTCTTCTAGATTCTTTTTTTATGTATCTATTTTTGCTATTCTAGCATTGGTTTTAGGCAATTGTTCCAAATTGTACAATAGTCGCTTCCAAAAACCAAATCCAGAAGTGCAAAGTAGCTCTCAGTATAAGCCTGAGTATAAGTAAGAAAATAATTTTGTTTAAGACCGCTGTTTCGTTATTTTTGCAGTCCTAAAAATAGTTCTTGTACAAGCGAAAGTAGCTCATTTGGTAGAGCACGACCTTGCCAAGGTCGGGGTGGCCGGTTCGAGCCCGGTCTTTCGCTCAAAATCCCGTTCTTCGGAGTGGGATTTTTTTTAAGTCTGAAATCAGACGCCTTGGTGGTGGAACTGGTAGACACGCAGGACTTAGACACAGTTCTTTTGAAGAACAAGAATTTGAGTGCACTTCGAGAAATTGAAGATGTAGAACTCCGTAAATTCGGCGAACCCTTTAAAATGGGAATACCGAGCGAAGCCCGAAAGGGAACGTGTAGAGACTAGACACGGAGCACCTAAATCGAAAGAAAAGGTGAAGGCATAGTCCAGACTACAAACCAGAGAAGGGTGGTGAAAACCATAGTAGTAAGAAAATCCTGTGGGCCGCAACGCCCGTGCGGGTTCGATTCCCGCCTGAGGCACAATCCCTCTCGATACTTTCGGGAGGGATTTTTTTTGCTTAATTTAGAATAATGAAAACTAAAATTTCAAAGGAGAGAATTATTGAAGTTTGTAACAATAGTTTATCCATGTCAATGGCTGCAGCAAGCTTAAATATCCATTTTAATACTTTAAAAAGGTTAGCCATTTTATATGGATGTTATACTCCTAATCAAGGATTAAGAGGTGGGGTGAAGAATGCGCCTCAAAAAATATTACTTAGCGAAATTCTTGAAGGCAATCATCCTCAATTCCAGACATATAAATTAAAAAACAGGTTATTAAAAGAAGGCTTAATAAAAAATAAGTGTTCTATTTGTGGCATAGAAAATTGGAATAATAAACCCATAAAACTCGAGTTAGACCATATTGACGGAAAAAGGGTAAATCATGAGTATAGTAACTTAAGGTTATTATGTCCCAATTGTCATTCGCAAACCGATACCTATAGATCTAAAACTAGAATTCAATAATTAATCATCATGTCTCAAGAAAAAATCTCAAAAAACTTTTTAGAATTAGTAGGCATCATGGATCGCTTAAGAGCGGAATGCCCATGGGATAAAAAACAAACAATTCAAAGCTTAAGAAGTAACACCATTGAAGAATTATATGAATTGGTAGATGCCATCATTGAGGAAGATTGGAAGGGTATTAAAGAGGAGTTGGGCGACTTGTTGTTACACATTTTATTTTACACCAAAATCGCCTCTGAAAAAAACGAGTTCATTTTAGAAGAAGTAATTGAGGGCATTTCAAAAAAATTAATACATAGGCATCCACATATTTATGGAAATGTAAAAGCAGATACAGAGGAGCAAGTGAAGTTGAACTGGGAACAATTAAAACTTAAAGAAGGCAATGGGGAGAAAACTTTATTGAGTGGGGTGCCCAATAGCCTACCTGCCATGGTAAAAGCCTTAAGAATTCAAGAGAAAGTGAAGCAAGTAGGCTTTGAATGGGAGAACAAAGAGCAGGTTTGGGATAAAGTGAATGAGGAGATAGGGGAACTGCAGCATGAAATAGCCCAAAATGACCAGGAGAAAATGGAGGATGAGTTAGGGGATGTCTTATTTAGCCTGGTGAATTATGCTCGATTTTTAAAAATTGACCCAGAGACCGCCTTAGAGAAAACAAACAAGAAGTTTAAACATCGATTTGAACTGATGGAAGCTTATGCAAAGGACAATGGATTAGATTTAGCTAAACTAAGTTTGGACGAAAAAGAAGCCATTTGGCAGAATATGAAGCTGAAAGGATTATAATTCTAAGATGAAAGACATTACAATACTTACATTTATTGTGTAAATATTCATTTTTTTTACAAAATTCTTTATTTGTAATACATTGATTTTCAACGATTCAAGATTGATATCTTCATTACTTTTCAATTTTCTTTCAATTCTTTGTGTAAGAATTGCATAATACTATTTTGCATGCCCTTCTAGACTTTTTGAGTAATGTAATTAAAACTCAAAATAGGAGGCAAAACTTAATATTATGAAAGCAGAAGAATTGGATACTAAATTGGATACCAAAGATGAAATGGTTGTAAAAAAGAAATTGGACATTTTCAATCTCTTTTATAGTGGTGCAGCGGTTGTAATCTTGATAGGTGTAATTGCCAAGTTATTGGAGTGGCCTGCACAGGATATTTTGATTACGCTTGGTTTGACCATTGAAGCCATCGTATTTGGTGTATCTGCGGTTAAATTCGTAGAAGTGCAAGTAAAAAGAGAAGTGGCTTCAGAAGAAACTTTAGCCAAGCTAGCAGAGGGTATTACCGCCATATCAGGTTCTATGGCTGCTGGTGATGACAATTCGAGTACTTATGTAAATATTCAAACTGGGGCTTTTGAGGGGACAGGCGCGCCAATCCCTGCCGATTCTGTAAGAGTGGGTGGATCAAGTGCAGATCAAGGCTTCGATTTATCAGCCTACAGAACAGATGGTGTCAGTCCTAAAAATGAAACTAAGCTGGATAAGTTATCCATAGAAATCAATCCATCTATCAATGAAACAAGACATAGATCAAGTAGCAATGAAGTAATGGCGAATAGTGGCGGAGGTATTGTAAATGGTGTAGACTTAAATAAATATTTAACTGGAGGAAATAATACAGTTAATAATTCAGGAAATGGTGATGGAAACTTGGGTAGCGGCCGTAATTATTCTGATTTAGAACAATTGGCGATATCTAGTTTGGCAAAAGAGCTTTTCTACCATCCAGAATGGGCTAGGTTCAATGACAGTGAATATGTAAAATTGACGGAAGTATTTAAAAACCTTTTTGACAAAAAATTACCTTCCAAAGAGTCGGTGGTGTTGTTAAGTCAATTTCAAGTTAAGTTTCCTGCAATTTCAATGGCCGATTTAGTTTTAACAAAGTCTACTATTTTATCTGAAACAGAAATTAATTTATTGTTTACTGCATTAGTGAGTATTAAAATTACCAATTTATTTGAAAGTATAGTAGTGGAGGAGCATCAAGGGTTATTTGCCGTTAGAAGTAAAGAAGCCAATGAAGTAGTTGTATTTGGTGGAGAAGAACAAAAGATATTAGCCCATTGCAGACAGTTTTTTAATAAAGAAATTATTGTTAGCCCAAATATTGATTCATTAAAAAGTAGTGTAAAGTATAAGAATAGAAACCTGATTGAATATTTAGTTGAAAACGCAGATGTACAATCTGAAGGTGAATTTTCTTCTTTGGTTTCCATTTTATTAGATAGGGAAGACGAGTTTAAGAAAAATTTATTTAGCAAGTTTAGGAAAGTGCGTTATAATATGCAAACTAATGCAGGCTTTAATTACATTAAAAGCTTAATTCAGTTAGCGCTAAGTTTTAAAGATCAAAATTTGGGCTACGATTTATTTAAACAATTGTTTGAATTGCAAGTGGACGAGAATTCGGTGGTTTTAATTGACGACGTAGTGAATTATAATAATCCTAAAATTCAATTTGGACCTAGAAACGAGTATACTGTTGAATTAAGTGAAGTGTTGGTTAATGGCGAAATGAATACTTTTAAGAATGTTAATTCAATGTTGGATAAGCTTACCATGGAAGGGGCTTTTGAAAAATCACAGCTTCAAGAAATTTTCAATTTAAATAAACAAAATTCAAAGTCAGATATTTATACTCGATTAAATAATCACTTAGAGAAAACCAATACAGCACCTACTGGTTCACAACTTGCATTTATTTTATTGTACAAGCAGTATAATTAATTACTTAAAATTTAGTATATGGCCGAAGGTCACGTTGATGTCAAGAGATACCAAATCATAAGTCTTTTATACATTGTTTTTATTTGTTTTTCAGTGATTAATATCAAAATGTCTGTATTAGATTCTAATATTTGGACTATTAAATCATTTCAGTCACTCATTAAAGAGGAGTTGAAGAAAGTGGAGATAAGTAATCAAGTAGTAAAGGACAATGTAGACACTTTAAATACACTTCCCAAAGCACAGAGTTATTTAAAAATTACTAACAGGTTGGCGAAAAGTTATTTGGTAGTTAATTCCGTTTTGGAGTATGTAGATGAAGAATTCAAGAAAAAAAATACCACTTTATTAAAACAATTTAATAGTAGAAGTTTAATTGAAGAAATATTGCATGGTCCTAAAGGGATTGCTGTTATCGAAAAAGACTTATTTGAATTGTCGGAGTTTATAAAAAAATCTCCCTATAAACTAACTTCTTTCGCCTCTCTTGATAGTGTAATACCTATCATGCCTAAGGTGACGTCTATCAAAGGTAAAATTGACGAATGGGATTATTATATGTTCATGCACAAGCCTTCGGCTATTAGTTACATGCAATTGGAACGTATAAAATTATTAATTACAAAACAGCAGTTATTGTATCAAGAGGCAGCTCTTTCTGAGATTGGGTATGAACCCACTTATTTTTCAAAAGGGAATCCTAAATTATATATATTAAAGGAATTAGTAAAAGAGTACAAGCCGGAACAGATATTGGCGGATGATCAAAAAGCGGTAGCTAAATCGGATGAAATATTTGATGAACTGTTTAAAAAAATTATCAACTCCTTACATACCGAAAATATTTTTGTAGGTTTAAATAATACTTTCATTTCGGATTTTGATTTTGCCATGGGCAAAGATTTTAGTTTTGAAGTATTGCCAAAAGTAAAGATTAATCAAACGGGTAAGGATTTCAAAATAGTTTTTGCTAAAACAGGCGAATATTTATTAAAATTTTATGATTTAAGAAAAGGGGATAAAAAACTACTTTTTGATAAAAAGATATTAGTCAATCCATTGCCAGATCCATTGGTTCGTGTTAAGGGCGATAATTTAAATACCTATAACATAAGTGTTAAAGATTTACTTGCAGCAGAAAGGTTAGAAGCTAATTTAGAGATTAACAATTTGAAATATTTTCCTGGAAGAATAAATAGCTTTAAAGCTGTCAAAATTCACAACGGGAAAGAAGAAGAATCGGTTAATAATTATGGAGAATTATTTCAATCCACCACTCAAAAAGTACTGGGAAGTTTAAAAAAGAATGATTTATTAATTTTTGACAACATCAATATGTCATTAATTGACGGATCAACCAGGACTTCACCTCCTATTATATATAAAATCACTGATTAATGAAAAGGGCAATTTTACTATATATTTTTTTAATATTATTCCAGCTTAATAATGTAAAAGCGCAGGCTACAGCAGCTTCGGCTCCGGTTGCAGCCCAAGATACTTTAACAGGTAATTATTCCAATTTGAAAATTCCTGCAGGCTTGCATGTAATTAAAGATGTTGTTCGTGTAACAGGGGGCTTAGAAGTTGCGGCAGGTGCAAAAATTGAAATGATTGATGCAGGGTTAATTGTATGTGAAGGAAGCGTGTCCATAAAAGGAGTACAAAATAATATTGAATTTTTTGGAAAAAAGAATTTAGAAGGGGTGGGGCTTGTTATAAAGAATATAGATTCCAGTGCAGTTTTTATCAATAATGTAGTGTTTAAAAATTTACAATTGCCATTATTGTTTGATTTTGGATGGAAAAGAGATAAGGTTGAAATAGCTGAAAATATTTTTACTAATAATATTGGTAAAATTTCTGTTTTGCAAGTATTAAATCCACCATTTAATTTTAATACAGATTCTACTTCGATAAGTTTTAAAGTTATCAATAACATATTTACGGGGAACAATGCGGGGATCTATTTTGAGGATTTAAGAAGTGATCATGTTGATATTGAAATTACCAACAACAGCTTTGCTAATAATTTAGTATATGGGTTTAAGAACTACAATATTTCTACCAATTATATTTATGGACGTGCAGATCAGGTGTATACAAGGTATTTTTCTAAAATAGAAAATAACAGTTTTGTACAAAATTTCTTAATTGATAATATCGC
Source organism: Bacteroidota bacterium (assembly GCA_947448725.1). GTDB lineage: Bacteria > Bacteroidota > Bacteroidia > Chitinophagales > Chitinophagaceae > Sediminibacterium. The sequence goes on along the minus strand of CANFOM010000010.1, from coordinate 15,420 downwards.
AGATACGATAGTACATGCTGCTAATTTTGGAATTTATGGTTCAGAAAAAATATTTAAAGTAAATAATAATTTTTGGGGGACTGTAGATAAAGAGAAACTGGCAAAAAGTATTTATGATCAAACTATCAATTATAGTTCTCCTAAATTGGAATTAGATCCTTTTTTAACAACACCTAAAGAAACCAATCCTTTACATTTTTATTCCATGAAAAATGGAGAAACTGGCCTTGAATTTCAAGATTCAGTAATTATTAAAGACCCATTAAAAAGCTTCATTTTAGTAGCTAATAAGAAAGCAAATTTTAGTAAAGCAACGATCAATTATATCTACTTTAAAAAAGATAGTACTTTAGACAGAGCAGATACTCTGCTTACATTTACACCACAAGATGTAAATGCAACTACAACTAAGTTAGACATTACTAAAAATATTCCTTCCCCCAAAAGAACTGGTTATTATTCTATTAAAGGCATTGTAGGTTCCAATAATGAAATTGCACCCGACATAAGAATTGGGTATCAAGCCTACTTATTAGACTTAAGAAAACATAAATTGCTAGTAGACTCTTTAAAAATGAAAAGAGATACCGTTCCTCCAAAACCTAAAGAGTTAGATTCGGTAAAAAATCAATTTCAAAAAATTGAAGCTCCACAAAAAAGCAGAATCGAATTAGCCTTACTAGCTGGAGGTACCATATTTACTGGAACGGTTAGTAATGCTAGTTTATTGAACAATGAAATGAATATTTTAATGGGAGTAAATATAGGGTATACCATTTATTCAAATTTAAGTGCAAGTTTAACTGTTATTAGTTCTAAACTAAGTAACTCAGATAATAATCCTGCCAGTACCAATGAGCAACACCAACGTGGTATTACTTTTATTACTTCTATTTTAGGAATTTCACCTGCAATAAATTATGATTTTGTAGACAATAGGTTATATACAAAAGCGCGTAAATTTAGACCTTCGGTAGGAGTTGGTTTTGATTTTATCTCTTTCAATCCTACAGGTTTATATAATGGCAAAGTATATAATCTACAAACATTAGGGACAGGTGGCCAATTTGTTGATAGTACTAAAAAGCCTTATTCTTTAATGGCCATGGGTTATTTTTTAAATCTAAAATTAAAATATCAATTTTCAAGATTTAATAGTGTCGGTGTTTTCTTTACTTTCCATCAAAGTTTATCGGATTATTTAGATGATGTAGGGCCGGATTTATATCCCAGTCAAGCAAAATTGATAGCTAAATCTAAAACTGATGGTGCAATTGCAGCTTATTTTTCAAATCCTGGATCACCGAGTTTAAATGTTGGACAATTAAGAAGTAGTCCCAATTCACCCAAAGATAGTTTTGTGAATTTTGGATTCTTTTATTCAAGAAAATTATTTAAATAAGTTAAATTAAAATGAAGCTTAGAAATACTTTAATACTAAATACATTTTTCTATGTAGTATTTACCTCATTCTTTATATTTGGTCTAATTTCTTGCGCAAAAAAAGAAGTGATAACCGATCTAGACTTTCAAAAAAATTTATTATCGGGTACAGGTGGGTACAATAATACTTTTCATATATGGAAAGTGGATTCTATGAATAACAATGGGGTTGTTCAAAATGTAAAATCAATTATTACTACTTGGACATTTTATAGAAATGGTAATTTTGAAAGGAGTGATGGTTATAAAGGTATATGGCAGTTACCTACGCTCAAAGATTTGTCTCTAAAGTTTACAGGAATTACTCCAAATGTCATTTCTAATAAATTTCAAATCGTAGATCTCAATTCTGCACAGTTACATATTAAATATGATAGTGCTAGTGTTAAACAAGATGTTTATTTAATCATTAACAATTAATTAATATTGTTTAATATATATATATATATATATATATATATATATTATCAATTTTTACAAACAATATTAAATTTTTTATTTAATATTATTTAAAATAATATAGTCTTTTATTAAAAAAATAGACAAAATTCTAGATTTATAGATATCTTTATAAGTTATAATAGTTACCCCCTTTTTATGAACCTTATTTTCGAAAAGATATTTTTTTCAATTTTCATATTTTCATTAATAGTGTTATTGGATGTTTTAGTTAAATTTAAAAGACCTTTTTTATTAAAATATAATTTTGTCATTATCGCCATTGGAGTTGGGCTAGCTTCTTTTACCCATAGTATAGACTTGTATTCCAATAAGTATGTTTTTTATGTAATTTTATCAAAAGCGTTTCTTGCATCTTCTTTTTTAAACATTTTTAGTATTTTATATTTCCCTAATTTCAGAAAATGGGTAATATCAATTTCTATCTTATTAATCTCTTTATCAATTTATTCCTTTTATTATAATGTAAAATTTAATCCAAATTATATTTTATCTTTAAAATCGCAAACATTAGTTATTGTTAACAGTGAAAACCTAATGCTGCCAGCTTTATTAAAGGTTTTAAGAGTTTTATTAATCTCTAGTTTCTTTTTTACGTTTCTCTTTTTTTTATATAAGATTGTACTAAAGTTTAAGATGAATAATATCTATTTTGATAAAATAAAAATTTGGACAAAATCTATTTTTATTTTAATACTATTAATGTTAATCTTTTATGTACCCATACCCATAATAAAAAATAATTTTGATGTCGGGTATTTTGTTTCCATATTTATGTATTTATATATTTTGTTTATTGTTTTTTATAGACCAGTATTTTTGAATAAATCCTCAATGAAAATTTCATTAGGAGATAATTTTAGTCGAAATAAAAATTTAGTTATTAATGAATTGGAGTTTATTAATAGTTTCTATACAAACTTTTATTTTACTAATCCAGAAGCATCATTAGAAAATTTTGCCACTGTTTTAAATGTTGGCAGCAACGATTTATATAAATTTGTCTATTATAAATACAATTTAACTTTTAATGATTTAGTGAATAAACAACGGGTAGATTACTTTATTGACATTATTCATAATCCTAAGTTCTCTAATTATACTATTGACGCTTTAGCAAAAGAAGTGGGTTTTTCTTCCAGACAGCATTTATATAAGCCATTTAAGAAATTTCATGGCGGTAATCCTTCTGATTTAATTGATGCAATTGAAAAATAGTCTATTTTAATCTCCTTTTTACGCTGTTTTTTGTTTAACTTTTTGTCTGTTTTCACATCATTTTTTGATAATGATTGTGCATATTTTTTTTCATTTCATTTTATTTCGAGTTTTAATCAAAACAAATAATTATTTTTTAATTTTTATTGTCTTTTTATTATTTTTTTTAAAAAAATACCTTTTTTTATATTTGTAACTTATTGATTTACAACGATTCATATTCGTTTTCTTCAACTTTTTCTATTTGTCGTCCACTATTTGCGTAAGAATTTATAAAATTCAATCTTACACTCCCAAAATTATAAAAATACCAATATGAAAGTATTTAATACATTGAAATTATTTTATATACGTAATTTAATTAATAGTGAAAAGAGGATCAAAGTTCTTTTTGATCACCATTTTTTTACCAACAGATATTACTTACATAAATCGGCCAGTGAAACTCACATGGCAAATATTTTAAATATAGAAATATCAGTTTTAAATCAAGTTACTTGGCAACATTATAATTTAAATTTTGATGATATGTGTCAAAAATACAGATTCGATCATTTTTGGAATGAATTTTCTAATCCATTAAACGCAGATCTTCCTATTCATTCAATTATTGATGCTTCTGGTTTTAAATCTAATGATGAATTTTCTAGTCTTATCTCAAATCATATTGAGGAAAGTAAAACTATTGTAAACGGACAATTTCTTTGAGATATATAATTATAATATTATTTACAATTATTTCCTATTCCGGTTTTTCGCAAATAGGAATAAGTTACTCTATAGGATCTATAGGAGGGGGGACAAATAGTGTCATGACCTATAGTAATCCCATTTTAATTTCTGGTGATAATTGTTTTAAAGTTTCAAATAATATTACAAAATTTTGGGCCAGCAAAAAAGGTGAATTTTTTGCAACTTGTTTTGTTAATATTGATTACATAAAATTGAGTATCAAAATCACTCCTAATCCGGTTACCACATTTGCTAATATTAAATTTTCAAATCAATTACAGAATGATAATAAGTTCAACGTTGTTGTTTTTAATAATACTGGTCAACCTCAAGTGACTAAGGAAGTGGGTCAAGATGCCCTATTAGCAGGGTACAAACTTGATATGTCTACACTAGCATCTGGGTATTATTTTATTCAAATTGCTTCCAGTACAATTATTCAAACATTCAAAATTCTAAAAAATTAAGCTACTTAATGAATAGAATTTTCAAAATATCATTTTTATTATTTGCAATGTTTTCAATTGCAAATGTTTATGGTCAAAAACAGCCAGACGGGGTTTCTTTTCAAGCTGTGGCAAGAGATGCTAATGGTAATGCTGCTGCTTTTAGGACGATATATGTTAAACTTGGAATAATAAAAAGTACGGCAACTGGAGAGAATGTGTATTCTGAAACTTTCCAAGTTACTTCCAATGGGGATGGTATTTTTACCGTTATCATTGGTAAGGGTACTAGAATTTCGGGTCTTCCTACACTACTTGATTTAGATTGGAGATCAGATATTTATTTTGTCAATTTAAGGATGGCTATTGCGCCTTCTATACCTACTCCAGGTTGGAATGTTGAAAGTGAATATGTAGATTTAGGTACTTCGCAAATATGGGCTGTACCTTATGCATTATATGCTACAAGATCTATTTATGCTGATTCTGCGCAAACTATTACAGCTATATTACCGGGTAATAAAGGGGGTACTGGAGTTAGAAATGATGGTAAAACAATCACTTTAGGTGGGAATTTTGAATTAAAAGGATTAGGAAATTTAACTTTTAATACAAAAGGCAATACCAACATCACTTTACCCCTTAGTGGAACAATGATTACCACTGATGGTATAGATACGCTAACTAATAAAACAATTGTTTCACCGATTTTAACTGGAGTGCCCACTACGCCAACTGCAGATAGTTTAAGTGATGATAGTACTGTAGCTAATACAAGATTTGTAAAACGCTTAGTAGCTTCTTCTTCAGAAAATATTAATGTTCAAATTCAAGCTTTAGCTGATTTAACTAAAGCATCAACCAATGAAAAGCTAAATATTTCAGATACTGCAGCGATGTTAAGTAATAGATTTGCTCGTGACACTGCATCACTTTCTAGTAGAATTGATTCTAGTTTAAAAATAAGGGATACTGCTTTAATGCTTAGTAGTAGGTTTAATAGAGATACGGCCAGTTTATCAAAACGAATAGATGATATAATGTTTTCGTCTGGAGTAAGTTTGACGAGTTTGTCTCAAAATAAATTAAATATTTCTGATACAAGCGAAATGCTTAGCAAAAGGATACAGAGAGATACTACTTCATTGTCGAATAGAATTAATTCAAAACTAGGAACCCAGGAATTTAGAACTACAATATCTTCTTATTTAGATTCAGTTCAGGTTTTAAAATTATCTGATACTTCAGCCATGTTAAGTGCTAGAATAGAACGAGATACTACTTCTTTATCAAATAGAATTAATTTGAAATTAAACATTTCAGATACAGCGACTATGTTATCTAACAGACTTAAAATTTCTGATACCTCAAGCATGCTAAATTCATATGCTTTAAAGTTTAAGAAAAATCACATGGTGAACCTTGGTCGAGGTATAAAGTTTGGAAGATTTAATTTCCAAGATAGTATTCCTACTAAAGGAAGAACATTAGATGATATTTTACAAGATATTATCACTGATGTAACTCCTCCTATATATGATTTGCCAACAGTTTCAATTAGTCCAACACCGGCTGCAGGTATTTTTGAAATTGGGACAAAAAATATAGCCATCAATTTTAGCTATAATTATCAACAAAATGATGCAGGTTTGGTTACGCCTCCGGCTAGATATCAAAGACTTGAATCTGGGCATCCTGTAACTGATTTAGCGGGGACATCGAATACCATTGCTGAATTAACCACCACTATACAATATCAAGTAATAGTAAATTATGCTAGAGGACCTGTAAAAAATAATAGTATAGGTATACCAGATAGTACAGGGATTATTCTTGCAGGATCTGCTACAAGTATTCCAATATCATTTACACCAGAAGCAAGTAACTATTATGGAACTTCAACAACCAATGTAATATCAGATTCATTAATTCTTGCAGCTTCTACTTTTCATGAATTAGCTACTTCAAGATCAAAGCCACTTTTTAATATTCCTATTGTTACTGGAGTTGAAAAATATATTTTTTATGCGTATCCTCAATCTTATGGTAATCTTATGACAGATGATCAATTTATGGTAGGTATATTTCAAAGTCTTGGAGCATTTACGTTAATACAAAGAAATGTAGTGAATGCCCAAGGTTATACACAGGCCTATAATATTTATGTTTCTAATAATTATTTCACAGAGGATGTTAATAATATTATAATTAACTAATGAAAAAAATATTTACCATATATATTTTGTTTCAATTGTGTTATTCTGTGACTAATGCTCAGATTAAAGTTGTGGGTAATCTTACAACCAATGGTGTTGCTAGTTATCCTACCCATATCGATAGTTTAGGTAAGGGTGGTTTTATGGTAATGCCTGATATTGCTGGGAGAAACGCCATACCATCTTTAAGAAGAAAAAGAGGCATGTTGGTATATGTTCAGAGTGTTGATAGTTTATATAAATTAAATACAAACAATTCAAATAAGTTAACTAGTAATTCAGACTGGTTAACGATTGGGTTGTCTTCTGATCAAGAAGTGAATAGGTTTTTAAGATATGGTTTAACCTATGATTCATTGCACATTATGGCTAATACAGTAGTGGATTCAAATTTAGAAGTAAAAGGGAATTTGATTTTAAATACTGGTTTGCAATTTAATGACTCTTTAATAGTAACAAAAGGAGCTAGAGTTCAGCAGGGAATGAAAATTATGGGGAAATTGGATTTGCGAGATTCATTAGTAGTAAATCGTATTTCAATATTAAATGATTCCTTATTTGTGAAAGGGATAAGTGTTTTATCTAAAATAAAATTTGATTCTACATTATTAAATAGGTCATTAGTAGATAGTGCAGATTCTTTAAATAATAGAAAAGTAAATATTAGGGATACTTCCAATATGCTATTACCTTATTTAAGGAAAACAGACACTGCGAATATGATGTCAAATAGCTTAAGGATCTCGGATAGTGCTACTATGCTATTACCTTATTTAAGGAAAACAGACACTGCGAATATGATGTCAAATAGCTTAAGGATCTCGGATAGTGCTACCATGTTATCTAATAGATTGAAGATTTCAGATACGGCCAATATGTTATCTTCTCGTTTTCAAAGAGACACTGTAAGTTTATCAAATAGAATTGATAGTTTAGCTTCTAGCACTAGTGCTGCTTCTTCAGGTAAAGTAAATATTTCTGATACTGCAGCTATGTTGCAGAAATATGCAAGAAAGTTTACAAAAAATGTAAAATTAAATTTAACAAGTGGTAGAACGCTAGGGAAATATAATGTTGGTGATTCGGTTTTGGCTGCTGGGAAAACTTTGGATGAATTTTTATATGATATTTCAACAGTACAAATTGTTCCTACTTATTCTGGACCAAGTGCTTCTGTAGGTATAAGTGGTACTACTTCTTACGAAATAGGTACAAGAATGGACCTTTTATCAGCGATTAGCCTTACTCATTCCTATAGTGCAGGTGATGCTGGACCTGAGGTTTCTCCAAGTACTGCCATTTTTTATAAGGGTGGAGTATCCATGGGAGCAGGAGTTACCACTGATGTAGCTGCTGGAACCGTCTCTGGTTCCACAAGAATTCTAACTACTGCTATTAATTATACAGTACAGAATATTTCTTATACGGCAGGCGCCATAAAAAATGACAATTTAGGAAATCCATATCCTACAGGTAAAATTAATGCTGGCACCATCAATGGGGGAAATACTGCTTCAATAACAACATTCCAATATTCTTATTATGGACCTTCTTCTACTCCAGTAGTATCTAATTATTTTAGATCTCAATTACAATCTGCAGTTAAATCGCAAACACTTTCTTTTACTGGGTTGTCAAATGAATATATATTTTATGCGTATCCAACTGCACTAGGAACGTTAACGTCCATAAAAATTGGTGGTTTTGAAAGTATAGCGGCCTTTAATCCTCCTTCTACTGTGAATTTAATAAATGCTCAAGGTTACTCAATGCCTTATTATGTATATGTTTCACAAAATTATTTTAATGGCACAGTAACTGGTATAATATTCCAATAATGAAAAAAGTTATATTATTATATTTGGTTTTACAACTTTCTCATTCGTTTGTTAATGCCCAAATTGGGCTTGCTGGTAATATTACAACTTTAGGTGTTGCGCTATATCCTACCCATATTGATAGTTTAGGTAAAGGGGGATTTATGGTTATGCCAACTATTATTATGAGAGATAATATACCTACACTCAGAAGAAAACAGGGGATGTTAGTGTATGTTCAATCTGTTGATAGTTTATATAAATTAAACTCAGTTAATCTTGATAACTCTGCCTGGGTTGCCCTGGGATTATCGTCTACTTCTGATGTAAATAAATATTTAAGATACGCCTCAACTTATGATTCATTGCATATTATGGCTAATACTTTTATAGATTCAGCTTTAAGGGTAAAGGGAATATCAACATTAAATGATTCATTATATGTAAAAGGCAAGGTTCAATTGGATTCTATTCTAAGGATCAATGATTCATTGAGAGTAAAAGGGAATGTATTAATTGATACTAATTTAACCGTTCGTGGAAATGTAGTGATAGGGGGTAAATTAACAGTATCCGCTGGATTGGAGTTTAAAGATTCTTTACTAGTAGCTAGAGGAGCCAGAATAGATTCAAGTTTGCTATTAAAGGGTAAATTGTATTTAAAAGATTCATTATTAGCAAGCGGTAATGTTAAAATAGACTCTAACTTATATGTTAAAGGAGTTGCTACAATAAATGATTCCTTATTTGTAAAAGGGATAAGTGTTTTATCAAAAATAAAATTTGATTCAACTTTACTAAATAAATCATTAGTAGATAGTGCAGATTCATTAAATAATAGAATTAATACAAAACTAAATATTAGTGACAGTTCTAACATGCTTTTACCTTATTTAAGGAATACGGATACCGCTTATATGTTGTCAAATAGACTAAAGATTTCGGATACTTTAACGATGCTAGCCAATAGACTTAAAATTTCAGATAGCGCTACCATGTTATCTAACAGGCTAAAGATTTCGGATACTTTAACCATGTTATCTAATCGACTAAGAATTTCGGATACTTTAACCATGTTATCTAATCGACTAAGAATTTCGGATACTTTAACCATGTTATCTAATCGACTAAGAATTTCTGATTCTACTACAATGCTATTGCCTTATTTAAGGAAAACCGATACCGCTACTATGATGTCAAATAGTTTAAGGATTTCAGATAGTGCGAGTATGATGTCAAATAGTTTAAGAATTTCGGATACGGCTACTATGATGTCAAATAGTTTAAGAATTTCAGATAGTGCGAATATGATGTCAAATAGTTTAAGGATTTCGGATACATTAACGATGTTATCCAATAGATTAAAAATATCAGATAGTGCTTCTATGCTATCTAATAGGTTGAAAATTTCTGATACAACAACTATGTTAAAAAATAGGTTAAAGATTTCTGATACTACAACTATGTTAAAAAATAGGTTAAAAATTTCGGATACTACATCCATGTTATCTAATAGACTTAAAATTTCAGATACTGCTACGATGATGTACAATAGCATGAGAATTTCAGATACTGCAACAATGATGTATAATAGCTTAAGAATCTCAGATACTTCAACAATGATGTCTAATAGTTTAAGAATATCAGACACAGCTACTATGTTAGCAAACCGTTTTAAAAGAGACACAGCCAGTTTATCTAAAAGAATTGAGAATTTATCTTCTAGTATTTCATCTGGCAAAGTGAATGTTTCTGATACTGCTACTATGTTGGGTAACTATGCAAGAAAATTCACAAAAGATATACCAGTTCGAATAGCTGCAGGTAAAACATTAGGTAAATATGTAAATGGACAAACTATACCAGCTACTGGTAAAACATTAGATGAATTCATGTTAGATATTGCAACTGAAATTATACATCCAACTTATTATGGTCCTAGTATTTCTTTTAGTGTAACATCTACACCAAGCGCGGGCACTGTAGAAACAGGGGCTAGTTTTTCAGTTACATTGGCTTCTAATTATAATAAAAATGATGGAGGTAATGCATCTGGGACAGCAGCCTATACCAGAGGAGGAAGTAATTTAGGATCTAACACAGATAATATATCAAATATTACTTCTCCTGTTACCTATGGTGTATCACTTGCTTATGGTATAGGAGCGGTTAAAAATAATAACTTATCATTACCTGATAGTGTTGGAATTATAGGTTCGGGTACAGTAAGTAACTCATTAACATTCACGCCATCTTTAAAAAAGTATTGGGGAGCGATAACAGATACAAGCAATTTAAATTCGGATATCATTACTTCCAATTCAACTTGGGCTAGTAGTCAAGTAATGTCATCATTTAATATACCAATTACCTCTGGACTTAAATATATATTTTATGCATTCCCTGCTAGTTTAACTGATATCTCTGGAATCTCAGTAGGAGGCTTTGATAGTTATAGTGCATTTATTAAGGTAACAAGAAATATAACCAACGCATCTGGTCATACTGATGCTTATAACATTTATATAGCCAAAAATGCGGCTAGTGAAACAATCTCAAATATAATAATCAACTAATGAAAAAAGTAATTATACTATATTGTTTGTTTCAATTGATTTATTCTGCAACCAATGCACAGATTAAATTGATGGATTATATTAGTCCAAGGGTAGGAGCTACCAATCCTACGCATATTGATAGCTTGGGTAGGGGTGGTTTAATGATTATGGCAGACATTTCAAGCAGAGATGCCATTCCTTTTGAACGTCGAAAATTTGGAATGCTTGTATTTGTACAATCTGTAGATTCTTTATATAAATTAAATACAACTTCTTTAGATAATTCAGCATGGTTGGCATTAGGTTTATCTTCTGCAGCAGATGTGATGAGTCAGTTAGCACTTAAATTAAATTATGGAGATACTGCTTTAATGATTAATAACAGATTTGCTAGAGATACTGTCGCTTTGTCCAATCGAATCAATCAAAAAGTAAATATTGCTGACTCTGATAATATGTTATTGCCATATGTAAGAAAGTCAGACACATTATCTATGTTATCCAATAGGTTGAGAATTTCTGATTCTTCTACTATGTTGCTGCCTTATTTAAGGAAGTCGGATACATTATCTATGTTATCCAATAGGTTAAGGATTTCGGATACAACAACGATGTTAAAAAATCGATTAAAGATTTCAGATACATTGACCATGTTGTCCAATAGATTAAAAAGTTCGGATACTTCAACCATGTTGTCCAACAGATTAAAAATTTCGGATACAACAGAAATGTTAAACAATAGGCTGAAAATTTCGGATACTTCTACAATGTTGTCTAATAGGTTTAATCGAGATACGGCTTCTTTATCTAATCGTATTGAAATATTAAGGGGTCTAGCCTATGATACGACTACTATAAAAACTATTCCTGGTTATATAAGATCTATAGATACGGCTGATATGTTATCCAGCCGATTTGCACGTGATACGGCAAGTTTATCAAGTAGGATAGAGTCCTTGGCTGGATCTACAGGCGGTGCTTTAGGGGATAGTATAAGTAAATTAAGGGATAAGGTTAAAGCAGACTCTATTACTTTAACATTAAAAATAAGAAACGATTCTACCACTTTAAGGGGTTATATAGTTGATAGTGCTAGTGCATTAAATGGAAGGATAAATTTAAAGGTTAATATTTCTGATACATCAGATATGTTAACTAATCGATTTGCTCGAGACACTGTAAGCTTGTCAAATAGAATTGATTCACTTGCAAGGAAAGCAGGTGGCGCTTTAGGGGATAGTATAATTACTTTGAGGGCTAAAATTTTATCAGATTCTAGTAATTTGGCATCAAAGATAAGATCCGATTCTACAGTGCAAAGAGCTTCTTTAACGGATAGTTCTAATACTTTAAATAATAGGATAAATACAAAAGTAAATATTTCAGATACTTCAAATATGCTTAGTTATCGATTTGCACGTGATACAGTTAGCTTATCAAGAAGAATTGATTCATTGGGGGCGAAATCTGGCAGTGCATTAGTAGATAGTATTATGTCTATTAGGGATAAATTAGCTAGCGATTCCGTGGTTACTGCTAATAAATTAAGGAGTGATTCTTTGGCTTTGGTAAAAAGAATTAATAAAGATTCCTTACGTATTACATATGATTCTGCACGAATAGCAGATTTAATAGTTTATAAAATATACGATACTACTAATCTTGCAAAAAAAGCAAGTGCTGATTCGGCTACTATGGCTTTAAGAACTGCATTGAGAATTGTTGCAGATTCATCTAAAACAACTAATTCTATAAAGGATAGTGCAAATAATCTTAATGGGAGGATAAATCTCAAGTTGAATATTAGTGATACGAGCACAATGCTAGCCAACAGATTTGCTCGAGATACGGTTAGTTTATCAAATAGGATAGACGCCTTAGGAAGTAGTTCAAGTTCATCAAGCTCTTCAATTACAGCATCTATATCTGATTTAAGTCAAAAGGTGAAAGAGGATTCAATTGTATTAGTAAATAGAATTAATAAAGACTCAATTCGTATTACTAATGACTCGGCTCGTATCGCAGATTTAATTGTTTATAAGATTTATGATACAGCAGATGCAACAAAAAAAGCTAGTGCTGATTCGGCCACTAGGGCGTTAAGAATTGCATTGAGAATAGTGGCTGATTCTCTTAAAACGACCACTTCTATAAAGGATAGTGCAAATAATTTAAATACAAGGATTAATTTAAGGTTAAAAATTGGTGATACTAGTACAATGATATCTCCATATCTAAGAAAGTCAGATACTGCTACCATGCTATCGAATAGTTTAAGGATTTCAGATACTGCAACAATGTTGTCAAATAGCTTTAGAATTTCGGATACCGCATCCATGCTATCCAATAGTTTAAGAATTTCTGACACCAGTTCAATGCTTTCGGATCGATTTGCTCGAGATACGGCAAGTTTATCAAAAAGGATAGAAGCTCTTGGTAACTCTTCTAGTTCTTCAAGTTCATCCATTTCTACTACTTTGACCGATTTGACTGAAAAGGTTAAAGCTGATTCTTCTGCTTTAGTAAAAAGAATTAACAAAGACTCACTTAGAATTACCTATGATTCTGCTCGAATTGCAGATTTGATTGTATATAAAATTTATGATACCGCAAATGCGACAAATAAGGCTAGTGCAGATTCAGCTACTAAGGCTTTAAGAACTGCATTAAGAATAGTTGCTGATTCTCTTAAAACGACCACTTCTATAAAGGATAGCTCAAATAATATAAATGCAAGGATTAATTTAAGATTAAAAATTGGAGATACTAGTACAATGCTATCTCCATATTTCAGAAAGTCAGATACAGCATCATTACTATCGAATAGCTTAAGAATTTCTGATACATTAACCATGTTGTCTAATAGACTGAAAATATCGGATACGAGTTCGATGCTTTCAAGCAGATTTGCACGAGATACGGCTAGTTTATCAAGCAGAATTAACTCCTTAGGTAGTAATTCTAGTTCTGCTTTGACTAGTTCGGTAGGTGATTTGACAACAAAAATAAAATTAGATTCAAATGTGTTAGTGGCAAGGATTAATAAAGATTCATTGCGTATAACCTATGATTCTAGTCGAATTGCAGATTTGATAGTATATAAGATATATGATACAGCAGATGCGACAAAGAAAGCAAGTGCGGACTCTGCAACGATGGCTTTAAGAAATGCTTTAAGGATTGTGGCTGATTCCATAAAAACGACCACTTCTATAAAGGATAGTGCTAATAATTTAAATGCTAGAATTAATACAAAGGTCAATATTTCTGACAGCTCAAATATGCTGTTACCTTATCTAAGAAAATCTGATACATTGACTATGCTATCGAATAGGTTAAAAATTTCTGACACCTTAACTATGTTGTCCAACAGGTTGAAGATTTCTGATACTTTAACTATGTTGTCCAATAGGCTTAAAATTTCAGATACTTCCGATATGCTTACTAAAAGATTTGCTCGAGATACAGCAAGTTTGTCAAGCAGAATTAATTCCATTAGTTCTTCTGGAAGTTCGGCATTGTCTACTTCGGTTACAGATCTTACAACAAAAATAAAATTAGATTCAAGTGTTTTAGTGGCAAGGATTAATCAAGATTCAATTCGTATTACCAATGATTCGGCTCGAATTGCAGATTTAATAGTTTACAAAATTTATGATACAGCAGATGCGACCAAGAAAGCCAGTGCTGACTCTGCAACTAAAGCACTTAGAATTGCCTTAAGAATTGTAGCTGATTCGTTAAAAACCACTACTTCTATAAAGGATAGTGCAAATAACTTAAATGCTCGAATTAATACCAAGTTAAATATTGGGGATACCTCAACGATGTTAAATAATAGATTGAAGATATCGGATACTTTAACGATGTTGTCTAATAGATTGAAGATTTCAGATACTTCTGATATGTTAAGTAAAAGAATAGGTAGGGATACTTTGTTTTTATCAAAGCGAGTAGATTCTATAACTAATAGTACTTATGGAAGATTGAAAGTGGGGGATACAACAGACATGCTGTCTAATAGGTTAAAGATATCAGACACTTCTGATATGTTGAGCAAAAGAATTGGTAGGGATACCTTGTATTTGTCATCTAGAGTAGATTCGATAAATAATACTACTTATGGAAGGTTAAAAATATCTGATACTTCAACGATGCTAGATAACAGGTTGAGAATTTCAGATACTTCAACAATGTTGAATAATAGGTTGAGAATATCCGATACTTCAACGATGTTGAATAATAGGTTGAGAATATCCGATACTTCAACGATGTTGAATAATAGGTTGAGAATTTCAGATACTTTAACAATGCTTTCAAATAGGCTTAAAATATCCGATACTTCAACAATGTTGAACAATAGGTTGAGAATATCCGATACTTCTGAAATGCTTTCTAAACGATTTGCTAGAGATACGGCAAGTTTATCAGCTAGGATTAATTCAATTGGTAACTCTTCTAGTTCCAATAGTTCTGCAATTTCTGGCGCTGTATATGATATAACACAGAAAATATTATTAGATTCTAATGC
>CANFOM010000009.1 GCA_947448725.1 Bacteroidota bacterium | reverse complement strand
CGAGCAATACTTTCTACCGCTCCTTTACCAATTAGACCGATGCCAATTCCAGCACCGATAGCAGCTAATCCAGCGCCGATTGCGGCAACACTTCCTACTACCATTTTTTTACGTTTTAATTGTTATTGAAAAAAAAATTTATAAATATTTTAATGATGTGCTAATTCTTTACCGGTTCCTTCTGCGGCTGGATGATCATGGTGCGCTTCCTCAGAAGCCATACCAATATACATCGCAGTTAGCATGGTAAAAATATAGGCTTGTAAAAAAGCTACTAGCAATTCTATCAAGAATATAAAAATTACAAAAGGCACCGCTACTGCAGCTGCATAAACAGTTTTAAAAATAAAAATCAAACATACCAAGCTCAATACCAAAATATGACCCGCTGTAATGTTTGCAAACAATCGAATCATCAAAGAAATAGGTTTGTTAAATACCCCTATTAATTCAATGGGTGCTAAAAATAATTTCATAGACCAATGCATGCCTGGCATCCAAAATATATGCTCCCAGTAATTTTTATTAGAACTTAAATTCACTACAATAAAAACACACACGGCTAAAGTCATGGTAAAAGCAATATTACCACTCACATTGGCGCCGCCTGGAAATATTGGAATCAATCCTAAAAAGTTATTGGTTAATATTAAAAAGAAGATGGTTAATAAAAAGGGCATGTATTTTGCATAACGCTTAGCACCAATATTAGGAAGTGCAATTTCATCTCTTACAAATAAAACAATAGGCTCCATAAAAGATTGTAAGCCTTTAGGCGCAGAAGTAACCCCTGTTTTTTTATAGGCACTTGCTGCAGTTAAAATAACCAACAATAAAATAATAACGGATACAAATAAACCTGCTACATTTTTAGTGATAGAAAAATCCCATAGCTTTTTGCTTGCAGCAATATCTACTTCACCCGCAGCATTTACTATTTTGGTTTTGCCCGCTACTAATTTATAATCAAATTTTCCTTTGTATACAATTGGCTCATGATGTTCGTCGACTAATTTTTCAGAAGAAAAAACTTCAAGTCCTTGTGGCGTATACAAAATTACTGGTAAAGAAATGGTAGTGTGCCCCCACAAATGCCAACTATGATCATCCTTAATGTGTTCCAAAATGGTTTCAGTAACATTAAAACTACCTTCTTCTTTTGCACCTGCTTTTTCAGCAGCAGCTGCACTGATCGTATTGAACAAGAAAATAAGGCTGAAACTTACTGCCAATAAAGGTTTAATGCGATTGAAGACCATACTAATTTGAAAATTTGCTGCAAAGATAAGAAGAAAGCCTTTGAAATAGCAGAAATTTCAAGAGAAATTGAGCCGAAATATAGAAAATAAAAAATGTTGTAATTATATGATAATCAATTGATTAAAAGAATCAAGAAAGTTTCTTTTGTTCAAATTGCATTTCATTTAAAGTGGCATAAAGTCCGCCCTGTTGCAATAGTTCCAAATGGGTGCCCATTTCTTTGATTTGCCCCTTGTCTAAAACGATAATTTTATTGGCTTTCCGAATGGTCGAAAGTCGGTGTGCAATAACTATTGAAGTTCGTCCTTTGATTAACGTATCAATGGCTCGTTCAATTAATTGCTCACTTTCGGTATCAATAGAGGAAGTGGCTTCATCTAATATTAAGATAGAAGGATTGTATAATAAAGCTCTAATAAAACTCAAAAGCTGCCTTTGACCCAAACTCAAAGTAGCCCCTCTTTCCATCACTTGGTAATCATAGCCTCCTGGCAATTGCAAAATAAAATCATGCATGCCAATCATCTTTGCTGCTTCATATACTTGCTCCTTGCGAATGTCTTTATTGCGCAGTGTAATATTGTCCAATACAGAACCCGAAAATAAAAATACATCCTGCAATACAACACCAACGGATGCCCTTAAACGATCTAAAGAATAAGATTCAATGGGCCTATCATCTAATAAAATAGCGCCTGATTGATAAGGGTACAATCTGTTTAAAATACTAATGATAGATGTTTTGCCACTACCCGTCGATCCCACCAAGGCCACTGTGGTGCCAGCTTCCACATTAAAATTTAAATGATCCAAGACCCAATTGGGTTCATTGTAGGCAAAACAAACTTCTTTGAATTCGATTTTTCCATGAATTTGCGCTGGCGAAAAATTGCCGTCATTTAAAGTGACATCCTCATTATCCAATACTTTAAATACACGCTCCGCCGCCACCATCCCCATTTGTAGCACATTGAATTTATCGGCAATCATTCTAAGCGGTCTAAAAATTTGATTTAAGAATAATATAAATGCGACCAACAAGCCCGCGTCTAAAGACCTATCGGCTACCCACCATACAATTAAACCAGTACTTAAAGCCAATACCACTTCCACCACCGGAAAAAAAACCGAGTAAGCAAATATGGCTTTGATATTGGCTGCTTTATGGCCCTCATTGATTTTTGAAAATTTTTGCATTTCTTTTTCTTCTGCCGCGAATGCTTGTACCACTTGCATACCTGAAATATGCTCTTGCACAAAAGCATTTAAAGCCGCTACTGCATTTCGAACTTGATTAAAACTTTTATTGACACTTTCCTTAAAAAAATAAGTTGCCACGAGCATAATGGGAAAAGGAATTAAACAAATCAAAGTCAATTTCCAATTAATCACAAACATGGTGGTTAGGGTAACAATAATCGTTAACAAATCTGCCAATATAGGAATGAGCCCGTCCGAAAAAATATCATTGATGCTTTCAATATCATTAATGGTTCTTGTGGTTAAAGTACCAATGGGTGTTTTATCAAATTGACGCATTTCCCAATGCATAATTTTATGGTACACTTTGTTTCTTAAATCTCTAATCACTTGTTGACCCAACCAGGCCATCCCAAAAGTGAAAAAAAAGCGCACCACTGTTTCAAACAATATAAATATGACTTGAAAAAGGGTAATCGATAATATAAGCTGAATGACTGTGTCAAACGCATTACTGGGTAAGACCCAATGTACCCAGCTAGGAAAATTGACGGCCTTGCCAATGGCTGCATTTACAGTAGCCTGAATTAAATAAGGCCGAATGGGGGTCGAAAACGCCAAAACAATGGACAAAAATACATTGGTCCAAAATATAAAGCGATAGGGTTTCACAAAAGAGAATACTCTTCTTAAAATGGAACCTTTGAATATTTGCTTGGGCGGGGTCGACGGCATACGGTTCAAAGTTACACTATCTGTTTGTTCTTTGTAAAAATCCTAGCCCTTTTACGTATTTTCGTAATAAGATGGACCTGATTGACTTAGATAATAACCCTGCAGTTGTTCCTAAATACAACTTGGATGACGAACAAGAAAAAAAAGAAATTGTTCGGCACTATCGTGCATTGCTAAGAACCCTAAGACCCAAATTAAAAAAAGGAGATAGAGAATTATTAAGAACGGCCTTTGAAATGGCAGCCAATGCGCATAAAACAATGCGTCGAAAAAGTGGAGAGCCCTATATTCTTCACCCCATAGCCGTTGCAATGATTTGCGTAGAGGAAATTGGACTAGGTGTAAGAAGTACCATTTGTGCTTTATTGCATGATACAGTCGAAGATACCGACATTGCCTTAGACGATATCAAAAGTGAATTTGGAAATGAGATTGCTAAAATTGTTGATGGTTTAACAAAGATTTCTACCATCATGGATGCTAATAGCAGTCAACAGGCTGAAAATTTTAAAAAAATATTACTCACCCTTACGGATGACCCAAGAGTGATATTAATTAAATTGGCCGATCGCTTACACAATATGCGAACCCTGGATGCAATGAAGCATGAGAAACAATTAAAGATTGCTTCAGAAACTATTTGGGTGTATGCGCCATTAGCCCATCGAATGGGTTTGTATAATTTAAAAACGGAGCTGGAAGATTTGTCCATGAAATACATGGAAACGGAAACCTATAAAGAAATTGCAAAAAAATTAGCGGAAACCAAGCGCGAAAGAACAAAGTACATCAATGAATTTATCCGTCCTTTAAAAGAAAAGTTAACGCAAGCTGAATTTGAATTTGAAATTCAAGGCCGCCCTAAAAGCATCCATTCAATTTGGAATAAAATAAAAAAGAAAGGAGTAAGCTTTGAAGAAGTATATGACCTTTTTGCCATTCGCGTTATTTTAGATGTCCCTTTAGACAAAGAAAAAGAAGATTGTTGGAAAGTGTATTCCTTAATTACGGACGAGTACCTACCCTCTCCTGAAAGATTAAGAGATTGGTTAAGCAATCCAAAAAGTAACGGCTACGAGGCTCTGCATACAACAGTAATGGGGCCACAAGGAAAATGGGTAGAAGTTCAGATAAGAACCAAAAGAATGAATGAAATTGCAGAGAAGGGTTTGGCCGCGCATTTTAAATACAAAGAAGGTTCTCAGGATGAAGACCGTTTTGATAAATGGTTTGTACAAATTAGAGAAGCCTTAGGCAATCAGCAAGAAGATGGCATTGATTTTTTACAAGATTTTAAAACCTCTTTTTTAGCGGAAGAGATTTATGTGTATACCCCCAAAGGGGAAGTAAAAATGTTGCCCATCAATAGCTCGGCATTGGACTTTGCTTTTTTTATACATACCGCCATTGGGTCAAAATGTATTGGCGCCAAAGTGAATCATAAATTGGTACCCATTGGTCATAAATTAAGAAGTGGTGACCAAATTGAAATTATTACCAGCAACAAACAAAAGCCTACCGAAGATTGGTTGCAGAATGTAGTTACTGCTAAAGCAAAAAATAGTATTAAAGATGCTTTAAGAGAGGAAAAGAAACAAATTTCTGAAGAAGGCAAATATACTTTACAAAGAAAGCTAGAAGGTATCGGGGCGGTATACAACACCTATAATATTGATCAGGTGATGTATTATTATAAATTGACCAGTCATTTAGATTTATTGTTTAAAATAGCTACCAAAAATTTAGATTTAAAGGAGTTAAAACTATTTCAAGTGATTGGAGAAAAAATTGAAGCTCCAAAACCGGTCATCCTCCCATCAGAAAATTTTCAAGAAACCAATACCAATAAACAAGTACCCAAGAAAGATTCTGAACTCATCATATTTGGCGAAAAAAGTGATAAAATAAAATATAGTTTGGGTAAGTGCTGCAACCCCATTCCGGGTGACGATGTTTTTGGTTTTGTAAGTACAGCCAAAGGATTAATTATTCATAGAACCAGTTGCCCCAATGCTACGCAACTTTTGGCTAATTATGGACATCGAGTAGTTAAAACCAAATGGGCTAAAAATAAAGAAATTTCCTTCCTAACGGGTCTTAGTATTGTAGGAATGGATGACGTAGGAATTGTGAATAAAATTACGAATATCATTAGCGGGGAGCTCAAAATTAATATAGCCGCTTTAACCATTGAATCCAAAGATGGCTTATTCCAAGGCACTATTAAAGTATATGTGCTGGACAAAGACGAATTGGAGGAATTGGTGGATAGAATTAAAGCACTGGATGGTATTCAACAAGTAAGCCGTTTTGACACGGAAACTGTGTAAAAGTTGCGCTAATTATTTTGGGTTTAAATAGGTAATCAACTTTTCAAGACTTATTTTTGCTATCTCAAATACAAAATCATGGTAGATGTAATATTAGGACTTCAATGGGGTGACGAAGGCAAAGGAAAAATCGTGGATTATTTCGCACCCAATTATGACATCATTGCACGTTTTCAAGGCGGCCCCAATGCAGGTCATACCTTGTATGTCAATGGAACAAAAATGGTTTTACATCAAATACCTTCTGGTATCTTTCATCAAGATAAAATAAATATTATTGGCAATGGAGTAGTATTGGACCCTGTCACATTGAAAAAAGAATGTGATGCCGTAGCTGGAATGGGAGTGGATGTAAAGAAAAATTTATTTATTTCCGAAAGAACTAATATTATTATTCCTACTCATCGTGCTTTGGACAAAGCATCGGAACTAGCTAAAGGCGAAAGTAAGATAGGTTCTACCTTAAAAGGAATTGGACCAGCCTATATGGATAAAACGGGTCGCAATGCGCTAAGAGTAGGCGATTTATTAAATAAGAATTTCATAAGCAAGTACATCACACTTCGTATGAAGCACCAGAAAATTTTGGACAGCTTTAATTTCAACGAGGACATCAGCGAAATGGAAAATGAATTTTTTGAGGCCCTTGAGTTTTTAAAAACCATGAACATCATTAATTGTGAATATTTTATTAATGACCAAATTTCAAAAGGAAAGAAAGTTTTGGCCGAAGGTGCACAAGGCTCTATGTTGGATATTGATTTTGGCACTTTCCCATTTGTCACTTCTTCCAATACCATTTCGGCAGGTGTTTGTACAGGATTAGGCATAGCACCTAAATTAATTAATGAAGTATTTGGTATTACAAAAGCTTATTGTACTCGCGTAGGAAGTGGCCCTTTCCCTACAGAATTGCATGATGCTACAGGAGAGGAACTTAGAAAATTGGGAAGTGAATTTGGCGCTACCACTGGCAGACCACGTCGCTGTGGCTGGATTGATTTGGTTGCTTTAAAATATACTTGCATGATCAATGGTGTAACACAAATTATTATGACCAAGGCGGATATTTTGGATAGTTTTAAATCATTAGAATTAGGGATAGCCTACGAAATGGAAGGAAAACAAATTGATTATGTTCCTTTTCAACTAGTTGGTACACCTGTGACCCCCATTTGGAAGCAAATGGAAGGCTGGAATATAGATACCACTAAAATGAAGCAGGAGAAGGAATTACCTGCCACTATGAACTCCTATATTAAATTTATAAATGAATACCTAGGTGTTCCAGTAAAATATGTTTCTAATGGTCCCGGAAGAGATCAAATAGTTCACATTTAATTTCCTTTATAGCATAGAAAAATTTCTTCCCTTTTTTTTAAAAAAAAGACATTTTTTTTTGGTAATTACAAATTTCAGTTGAAATTTTACATTGTTAATCGTTGAACCCCTATGGCCATTAAATCATTGAAAGAAAAAAAGTCTACCACTCCAAAAACTGGGATGGAAAAGTCTAGTAAAGCCGAGCCAAAGCCTAGTAAAAAAAAGGATTTGGAAGAGGAGGATGATATGGAAGAAGATGAAGTCAAAGATGATTGGGGGAAAGAAGAAGACGATACCAACTGGGATCCTGATTTCGAAGAATTTGATGTTCCAAAAAAATCAGCCAAAAAACCTGGCAAATTTAAAGTTGCCGAGGAGGAAGACGACTTCTCATTGAACGATGATTTCAAAGAAGTAGACGAGGATGATTTGTTTGATGATAAAGATGAACTAGACGAGGACTACTAATAGGCTATCCTTATAAATGCACTAAGCATTCAATTCCTTTGGCTCCATTAATTTCGTAGCAAAGGATAATAATTCCGATTCATTAAATCCAGCACTCATTATTTGCAAGCCAAAAGGCATGCCATTGCTATGTTTAAACAAGGGGATGGAAATAGCAGGTATGCCCACTAAATTGGCATACACGGTATAGATGTCTGCTAAAAACATTTCAGTGGGTGTATGGTTATTCTCGCCCAACTTAAATGCAGGTGTTGGTACAGTAGGTGAAACTAAAATAGAATAGTTAGAGAAAAGTGCAGTGGTTAAATCCACTAATTTTTTTCTTACTTGTTGCGCCTTGGTAAAGTAGGCATCAAAATAACCGGCACTCAAAACAAAAGTGCCCAATAAAATTCTCCTTTGCACTTCTTCTCCAAAACCTTCGGTTCTTGATTTTTTATACAATTCAGTAAGGTCATCTAGTGCATCTTTAGTTCTATGCCCAAACTTGACACCATCAAAGCGAGATAAATTACTTGAAGCCTCTGCAGTGGTTAATACATAATAAGTAGGTACTAAATAAGAGAGTAATGAAAAGTCAATGGCTTCTACTATAAATCCTTCTTTTTTTAATTGCTCCAAATAAGCCATTGTTTGCGCTTTCATTTCCGGATCCAATCCAGGATGCTCCAAGGTCTCTTTAAAATAAGCTATTTTCTTAGGTACCTCTATAGATTTAATTTCTTGGCTATACGCCGGTACTTTTTGATTGGAAACGGTACTGTCAAATGCATCTGCTCCAGCAATAACTTCTAAAACCAATGCGGCATCTGCTACTGTTGTAGAAAAAATTCCAATTTGATCAAAGGATGAAGCGTAAGCAATTAATCCATAACGTGAAATACGACCGTAACTTGGTTTCAATCCAATGACACCACAAAAATCAGCAGGTTGTCTCACCGAGCCACCCGTGTCCGATCCTATACTAATCATACATAAATTGGCTTGAACCGAAACAGCCGAGCCTCCAGAAGAACCACCCGGTACTCTTTCTATATCTAAAGCATTTTTAACTGGACCATAAGCAGAATTTTCATTACTGCTTCCCATCGCAAATTCATCACAGTTTTGACGACCAATAATAATGGCGCCTTCGTCCACTAAATGTTGAACAGCAGTAGCAGAATACACCGCCGTATAATTTTCTAAAATTTTTGAAGCAGCACTTACTTTGTGGTCTTTGTAACAAAGTACATCTTTAATACCCACTACAACTCCATGTAATTTTCCCAAGGGCAGCCCTTGTGCACGAGCAGCATCTAATGCTTTAGCAAGTTCAATGGCTTCCTCTGTAAAAACTTCTAGGTAAGCATTTAAATTTTGATGCTGTTTAATTTGATCCAGGTAATAATTTACTGCCTGAATACAAGTTACTTGTTCAGCAATTAATGCAGTATGGTAGTCTTTGATTGAATGAAACCGAAACAAAGTCTAAGGTGTTAATTTGTAAAAAAAGAGAATCAACAAAAACTAAGCTGGCTTTTCGTCTTTTTCTTTAATGCCTTCTTCGATTTCTTTTTTCACATTGTTTTTAGCATCGTTAAACTCACGGATACCCTTACCTAATCCACGCATGAATTCAGGGATTTTTCTTCCGCCAAACATCACTAAAATAACCACTCCGATAATTAATAATTCTTGAAATCCTAAGTTGCCCATAATGTTAAATTTAGAACATTAAAGATAAGGTAATTATAAAACAGAAAACGAATATTTTATGGGAATTAAGCCAATATAAAGCTAAAAGGGAGATTCAAAAAAAAGTCCCATTCCTACAATTAGGATGGGACTTTATATCAATTAAGTTTAGTAAAAACCTTTGTTTAGAATCTTTTTTCTTTGATACGTGCACTCTTACCGCTTCTATCGCGTAAGTAATACAATTTAGCACGACGTACTTTACCAGACTTATTCAACAAAATACCATCGATATTAGGTGATAAGAAAGGGAATAAACGTTCAACACCAACACCATCGGAAATTTTACGTACTGTAAAAGAGGCTGTAGCGCCTGTTCCTTGTGTTTTGATAACGTCTCCACGGAAACTTTGAATACGCTCTTTACCACCCTCTACAATCTTGTAGTTAACGGTAATATTATCACCAGCTTTGAAGGCTGGATAGTCTTTTTTTGCGGTCAACTGCTCGTGTACAAATTTTACTGCTTCGCTCATAATACATTGTTTTTGCGGACGGCAAAGGTAGGAGAACCCACCTTATAATCCAAATTATTTGATAAAATTAAATGTCCCCTTATCTGGCTATGTTCACAGCCCTTTTTTCACGTATTACGGTTACTTTAATTTGACCAGGGTAGGTCATTTCTGTCTGTATTTTCTGTGCAATATCAAAGCTCAATTGGTCTGAAGTTTGATCGGTCACTTTTTCTGCCTCTACAATCACCCTTAATTCACGACCCGCTTGAATGGCATAGGCCTTTTCCACCCCTTGGTAATTCATCGCTAAATTTTCTAAGTCCTTGATTCTCTGAATGTATTGTTGCATGATTTCTCTTCTAGCACCTGGCCTTGCACCACTAATGGCGTCACAAGCTTGGATAATAGGAGAAATGACATATTGCATTTCCATTTCATCATGGTGGGCCCCAATAGCATTCACTACCGCTGGGTTTTCACCGTATTTTTCGGCCAATTTAGCCCCTAATAAGGCGTGGCTTAATTCTGTTTCCTCGTCTGGAACTTTACCTATATCATGCAACAAACCAGCTCTTTTAGCCAATTTTGGATTAATTCCTAATTCAGCAGCCATGATGCCACAAAGATTAGCCGTTTCTCTACTATGCATCAATAAATTTTGACCATAAGAACTACGGAATCTCATTTTACCAATGATACGAATCAACTCTTTATGTAAACCATGGATACCTAATTCAATCACAGTTCTTTCTCCAATCTCTGCAATTTGTTCCTCCAATTGACGACGTGTTTTTTCTACCACTTCTTCAATACGAGCAGGATGAATTCTTCCGTCTGCCACTAAACGTTGTAAACTTAAACGTGCAATCTCACGACGCAATGGGTCGAAAGAAGAAAGTAAAATAGCTTCTGGCGTATCATCCACAATTAAATCTACTCCTGTAGCTGCTTCAATGGCACGAATATTACGTCCTTCTCTACCAATAATTTGTCCCTTCATTTCATCGGACTCTAAATTAAATACAGTCACTGTATTTTCAATAGCTACTTCCGCAGCAGTACGTTGAATAGATTGGATGATTATTTTTTTCGCTTCCTTATTGGCTTTTTGTTTTGCGTCTTCAATAATTTCTTGTTGCAAAACAAGTGCTTGGGTATGGGCTTCGCTTTTCAAGCTTTCAATTAATTGTTGCTTAGCATCTTCTGCACTTAAATTGGCTATTTTTTCTAAGCGACGAATATGTTCCTCTTGATGCTTCTCTAATTCGGAGCGCTTTACATTCACTAAATCAATTTCTCGATTTAATTTTTCTTTAATGACGTCATTGTCTTTTACCTGCTTATCAATAGAAGCTTCTTTTTGATTAATGGTAATCTCTTTTTGCTTAATTCTATTTTCAGCTTCCCCAATTTTTTTGTTTTTCTCCAATAAATCACGATCGTACTCGGATTTTAATTGCACAAAACGCTCCTTAGCTTCTAATTGCTTTTCCTTTTTTATGGTCTCCGCTCTAAGTTCTGTTTCTTTTAAAATATTGGCCGCTTGTGCCTCAGCATCTTCAATTTGCTTTTTGGTATTACGGGCAAATACCAGTTTGCCTATAATTAAGCCCCCCACCAAGGAACTCGCTCCTATGATGGCTAATAATATTGTTTGGTCCATTGTTTAATTCTTGTTGTTTAAAAAAAATCATACTCCCCTTTTTCGTTGGTAATGAGGTTACTACATTAATCCTATTATTTATAAATCGTTTTAGTCACTTATAGCAAGCTTCGTTTTCCTATCTACTACAAGATGACGTATTAAGATTATTCATAATGCGTCAAAGGTTCCGAAACGAAGATAATCAATTAATGGAAAGAATAGACCTAGGCGGTTTATATTATGTGGCAGAAAGTGCCTTTTCGATGGCCCCAGTGAACCCATCGATTTGATTCTGAATAGATTCTAGCTCATATAAGTTCTGCCCAGTTTGCTGTTGCTCGGTGGTGAACCACAATAAAACCATGGAAATATAGTCCTGCATATCCTTGCCAGCATAGGCATTTTTAAACTCCACCATTTTCTGATTGATCAAATGAGCCGTTTTACGAACCGCTTCTTCATCCTTTGGAGCAATTTTTACCCTATAGGAGCGGTCTGCAATGGTAATATTAACGGGTATTAAATCTTGATTTTCTGGCATGGCTTAAGGATTCAAATTTTTAATACTAGCATCTATCTCTTTAATGTACTGGTCAATTTTTTTAATCAGTTTGTCCTTTTCGGCAGGATCCATATTGGGTTTGTTCACCATTGAAGCTGCCCATTGGGTTTGTTGGTCCTTTAATTGTTGCTCAACTAAATCTGTCGCTTCTTTTTGATGATTCAAAGAATTTTTCAACTGCTGATTCTCTTTTTCCAATAGCGCAAAACGCTTCAACAGCAGTTGTAGCTTTTCTTGCAAGGATTGTATTGAATCGTTCAGGTTGGCCATTAAGAATAAATGTTACTTGAAATTAGTTATTTTCTTATTTCTGCTTGAATATTTTTTTCAAATTGTTTTATCAACAATTGCATCATACCATCAATCTCCACATCGGTTAATGTTTTATCAGCAGCATTAAATACAAAATTAATAGCCACCGATTTTTTTTCATGTCCCAACTTATCACTTTCGAAAATATCAAACACTCTAGACTCTTTTAATGCTGTTAATTTTGCAGCTTGGATACTAGATTCAATAGCTTCATAAATAGTAGCCTGTGGCACTACCAAAGCCAAGTCTCTTTCAATAGATGGATATTTAGAAACCTCCTGATACACTACTTGTTTATTTTGATAACTATTAAACAATAGCATCAAATCAAAATAAATATATAGGACCGGTTGTTTGATACCAAATGCATTTAATTTTTTGGAAGGAACCACTTGTAATTGGCCTATCATTTTTTTCTCCACCACCAATTCTATCATAGTAGCCGAACTTGTTTTCCAAGTATAATTAGTAATGCCCAATAGTTCAAAAATAGCTTGCACGATGCCTTTAGCTACAAAAAAATCTTGCTCCACCCCTTTGGTTCTCCAGCCATCTTGAGATTGTTTACCAGAAATATAGATGGCCAATTGCTCTGATTCATAATAACTGCCCTTGCTAGATTTTCCGTACACTTTACCCAATTCAAAAAAGGAAATCGAATTGTTTTTCCTGTTTAAATTATAAGCAATGGTTTCTAAGCCTGTCTCCAACATAGAGGGACGCATCACATCCAAATCTACCGTTAAATTATTCAACATCTTAACCGATCCTGCTAATACCTCTTCCGAAAAATAAGCACTATTGGTAATGGAGTTGGTAATGATTTCTGTAAAACCTCTGCCCACTAAATAGTTGGCTATTTTTTCTTTAAACTTTTCTTTCTTTTCCAATGGATCTATAGAAGGGCTAATGGAAATAGTGGTAGGAATAGCAATATTATCCAATCCATCGATGCGTAAAATTTCTTCTACTATATCGGCAGGTAAACTAATGTCTGGTTTATGGTAAGGCACAGCTAGCTCAATGACCGCTTCGGTTTCATGTAGCAATTCAAATCCCAAGCTGGTTAAAATAGTTTTTACTGCTGCTGCCGGATAGGCCTTACCGCTTAGTTTTTTTAAATAAGCATAAGTTAATTGCACTTTTGTTTTTGGAGCAGGATGCGGATATACATCTACCACTTCACTACAAGTACCTCCTGCTATTTCTTGAATCATTTGCGCAGCCAATTCTAATACATCAACAGTGCCTGTAATGTCCACCCCTTTTTCAAATCGAGTAGCTGCATCGGTTCTCAAACCATGATGCACCGATGTTTTACGAATATGTACATTTTCGAACCAAGCACTTTCTAAAAAAATATTTTTTGTAGCATTGCTTACGCCGCTTTTCAATCCCCCAAATACACCCGCAATACACATTGGTTTTTCACTATCACTAATCATAACATCATTTGCAGTGAGGGCACGTTCCGTTCCATCCAAAGTAACAAACTTGGTTCCTGCTGCATATTTTTTTACCACCACTTTTTGATCTTTAATTTGATCGGCATCAAAAGCATGCAAAGGCTGTCCGGTAGTATGTAAAATATAATTAGTGATATCTACAATATTATTAATAGAACGAACGCCAATGGATTGTAAATTATTTTTTAACCAGGAAGGCGATTCTTTTACAGTTACCCCTTCTATATTCATGCCGCTATATCTTCCGCAACCTTTTTCATCTTCTATAATTACCTTAAAAGGTTTTACTGAATTATTTTTAGTAGCTTTTTTGGTAAAAGGGCTAATGGCTTTTACCACCGCTTCATGATAAGACAAATAAGCACAAACATCTTTGGCCACTCCATAATGACTCATCGCATCCATTCTGTTAGGTGTTAACCCTATTTCATAAATCCAGTCCTGATGATATTCATATACTGCAGAAACTAAATCGCCTGCTTTCCATTTGGGATCTAAAACAATAATGCCTGCATGGTCTTCGCTAATTCCTATTTCATCTTCGGCACAAATCATGCCCTCACTCTCCTCTCCTCTTATTTTAGCCAATTTCATAGTGATAGAGGCTGCTCCTTTTGGGTAAATGGTGGTGCCTACTGATGCCACTACCACTTTTTGACCCACCGCTACATTGCTTGCTCCACATACGATATTTAAAGGGCGCTCTTTTCCCACAGCTACTTTTGTCAATTTTAATTTGTCTGCATTAGGATGAGGAATTACTTCCAACACTTCGCCCACTAGCAATCCAGCCAACCCGCCTTTAAAGTTTTCATAGTTTTCCAAGGACTCTACTTCTAATCCAATGGAAGTAAGTATAGTGGATAACTGCTCAGGGGTAAGCTTTTGAGGTAAATAAGTACTCAGCCAGTGATAACTAATCGTCATATAGGATCTTTATGGTATGGCTTCAAAAATACAAATTTTTAAGTGCTTTTAAGTAAAAAATAGAAGTGAATAACTGCAATTACAAGGTGTAAAACCGGTGAACAACCCTCCTATTTTGTGTATTTCCGGTGTAAATACCCTGTGCATAAGCAACTTGCAAAACTAAATTTCATGAAGTCCCAATTTGGGTTGATTTTCGCAGTAGAAAATAGTTGATTCATTATGGCCCTCCCCAATATAAATACCAATAGAACTAAAAAGAAAAGTACATCCGTAGACATTAGTTCGATGATGTATGGAAAAATTCCACCACAAGCCAGAGAATTAGAAGAAGCAGTTTTAGGGGCCATTTTATTAGACAAAAGTGCTTTTGATACTGTTACAGAGATATTAAAGCCAGAATGTTTTTATGTAGAAGCCCATCAAATGATTTTTGAAGCAATGCAAAGTTTGCAACAAAAAAATATGCCCATTGATATGCTCACCATGGTAGAAGAATTAAAAACACGGGAGCAACTTGATATTATTGGTGGTGCTTATTATATTTCAAAACTAACCAACGTAGTGGTATCTACTGCTAACATTGAAGCACATGGTAGAATTGTATTGCAAAAATTTATTCAAAGAGAATTAATAAGAATCAGCGGCGAAGTTATTGCCAACGCTTATGAAGACAGCACCGATGTGTTTGATTTATTAGATGATAGTGAAACTAAAATGTTCAATATCACGAATAATTATTTGAAGAAAAATTTCGTAGACATTGGAGATGCTTTAGCCCATGCCGTGACCAGAATTGATTTATTAAGAACACAGAAAGATGAAATTTCTGGAGTACCTAGCGGATTCACTTCCTTGGATAGAATTACTTACGGATGGCAACCCACCGATTTAATTATTTTAGCAGCAAGACCTTCCGTGGGTAAAACCGCGTTTGCTTTAAACTTGGCCCGCAATGCAGCATTGCATCCTACCAAACCACAAGCAGTTGGCTTTTTTAGTTTAGAGATGAGCGCCTCCCAATTGGTGCAACGTATTTTAAGTGCGGAGAGTGAAATTAAAATGGAAAAAATTTCCAGAGGAAAATTAGAAGATTACGAATACCAACAATTGCATAGCAAGGGTATAAAAAAATTAGAACAAGCCCCTATTTATATTGACGATACCGCTGCCTTAAATATTTTTGAATTTAGA
This sequence comes from Bacteroidota bacterium, assembly GCA_947448725.1. Taxonomy (GTDB): domain Bacteria; phylum Bacteroidota; class Bacteroidia; order Chitinophagales; family Chitinophagaceae; genus Sediminibacterium. The sequence goes on along the minus strand of CANFOM010000009.1, from coordinate 60,775 downwards.
GCCAAGGCAAGAAGACTAGTGAATAAGCATCAGGTTAAAATAATTATTATTGACTACTTACAATTAATGAGTGGCTCCGGCGATAGAAATTCAAATCGTGAGCAAGAGATTAGTAATATTTCAAGAAGTTTGAAAGCATTGGCTAAGGAATTAAATATTCCCATCATTGCTTTGTCTCAATTAAGTCGTGCGGTGGAAACGAGAAAAGAAAGTAAGATGCCTCAATTGAGTGACTTACGTGAGTCGGGTGCCATTGAGCAAGATGCCGATATGGTAATGTTTATTTACCGTCCAGAGTATTACGAAGTAATGAGTAATGAAATGGGTGAAAGCACCCAAGGTGAAACACATATTAGAATAGCGAAGCATAGAAATGGTCGTTTAGACTTGATTAAATTAAGAGCCAATTTAGACATTCAACGTTTCGAAGAATGGGAAGGCGATAGCGGTATTCCTGGACTAGGTAATAATTACAAGCCTATTCAAGCTGGCGCCAACAATGGCGGTACGGGTGATGGAGGACGCTTCTTTATTCAAGGCAGCAAAATGAATGGCGGTGAATTTGACGAAGGCATCAACGACGATCAGCCTTTTTAAAATACAATCAGCATGCCTGTCCCTTATTTCTACGAACCTCATTTACTATCAGGCAATACTAGTTTTACTTTGAGTGAAATGAGTAGCAAGCATTGCGTTCAAGTATTAAGAATGCAAGAAGGCGACCGAATTGATTTAACCAATGGTCAAGGTTATTTATTTGAAGCAAGTATTACAGCGCCCCATAAAAAAAATACACTGGTTACTATTTTAGCAGAGAAAAAATTTTCTGCTCCATCGCAAAGCTTAACCCTAGGTATTGCTCTACTAAAAAATGCAACTCGATTGGAATGGCTCATAGAAAAAGCTACCGAAATGGGTGTAACAGCAATTGTTCCCATGATTTGTGAGCATACCCTATTTGAAAAATTTAAATTGGACCGCATGCAAAATATTGTGCAGTCGGCCATGATTCAAAGTCAACAAACTTGGCTTCCCCAATTGAACGCTCCCCTCCGCTTCAAAGATGTCATTGCCCAACAAAAAAACGCACAAAAACTAATAGCCCATTGTGCGCCAGGCGATAAAATGGATATTAAAAAAGTGAAAGCAGCACAGGATTGCCTTTTATTGATAGGCCCTGAAGGTGATTTTAGTAAGCCCGAAATTGAATTGGCCCTTCAAAATGGTTGCCAAGCCATTCATTTAGGACCTACTCGGCTCAGAACAGAAACAGCTGGCTTATTTGCACTAAGTGTATTAAAAAATTTCTAATTTCAAGCAATGAAAATTGTTGAAGTCGACACGCATTTACTCGAAGATTCTTTTGTAGCCATCAATGCCCAATTAAATAAAGGCAACCCTAATTATATTAGACCATTGAATAAAGAAGTGGCGGAAGTTTTTGACCCAATAAAAAATAAGTTATTCCAACAAGGCAATGCTAAAAGATGGTTGGTACAAAATGAACAAGGTGAAACCATCGGTCGCATCGCTGCCTTTTATTATTCGAGTTATAAAAACAAGGGCACTGAATATCCAGTGGGCTGTGTAGGGTTTTTTGATTGCATCAATGATTTTGCAACAGCTAAACTACTCCTTGACACCGCTAAAGCATGGCTCTTCGCAAATGGTATGCAAGCCATGGATGGACCCATTAATTTTGGCGACCGCGACAAATGGTGGGGACTGATGGTGAAAGGATTTGAGGAAGAACCTATGTATGGCATGTCCTATAACCCTCCCTATTATGAATCATTGCTTACCCAATACGGTTTTGAAAACTTCTACAATCAATATTATTACAAACTCAATATTGAAGATGGCCTACCGCCTAAATTTGAAGAGCGTTATAAAAAATTCAAAGCCAAGTCCGATTATAGGGCCCTTCACTTAGATAAAAATAATTTGCAAAAATTTGCACAAGATTTTGTAACTATTTACAATAGCGCCTGGGCACAACATGGAGAAGCCAAAGCCATTACCTATGAGCAGATCATAAAACTATTTAATTCCCTAAAAGCGGTGATGGATGAAAAAGTAATTTGGTTTGCTTATTATAAAGAAGAACCCATTGCCATGTTTATTAATATTCCAGACGTCAATCAATATTTTAAATATTTCAATGGGCGACTTGGACTTTGGCAAAAATTACGTTTGTTGTGGATGAAATGGAATAAAACCAATACTAAATTAACTGGTTTAGCTTTTGGTGTCGTACCCAAATACCAAGCCTTGGGGGTGGACAGTTTTTTAATTTACTCCTGCGATTTATGGTTACACGAATCCAATATTTACAAAGAATATGAAATGGGTTGGGCCGCCGACTGGAATCCAAAAATGGTGAATATTTATAAAAGCTTAGGGGCTGTTCCTAGCAGACAAATGGTCACTTATAGGCATATTTTTAATACGAGCCTCACCCCTTTTGAAAGGCACCCTATGATGGATTACAGCGTAAAAGAGTAAGTCCAAATAGCTATTTATAAATAGGGGATAAGATTTAATTAGGGGAGCCTAACTTTTGATTTTGAATGTGTATATTGCGCGTCAAGTATGGAAAATTTTGTTGTTTCAGCTAGAAAATATAGGCCCCAAAACTTTAATACAGTGGTGGGACAGTCGCATATTACGACCACTTTAAAGAATGCCATTTTAAACAATCATTTAGCACATGCTTTTTTGTTTTGTGGACCTAGAGGGGTGGGCAAAACCACTTGTGCAAGAATTCTTGCAAAGACTATCAATTGCACCCATGTCACTAAAGAAGGGGAAGCATGCAATACCTGTGAAAGTTGTGTTTCTTTTGAAAAAGGGGGCAGTTTAAATATTCATGAATTAGATGCAGCTAGTAATAATTCGGTAGATGATATTAGAACCCTTGTTGAACAGGTTCGATTTGCGCCACAAGCTGGTAAATACAAAGTTTATATAGTAGATGAGGTACACATGTTAAGCACGAGTGCCTTTAATGCGTTTTTGAAAACTTTGGAAGAACCTCCTCCTTACGCAATTTTTATTTTAGCTACTACCGAAAAGCATAAGATATTACCTACCATATTAAGTAGGTGTCAAATTTTTGATTTTAGACGTATTAATTCCAATGATACTGTTGCGCATTTAGAAGAAATCATTGGCAAAGAGCATATCAAAGCAGAAAAAAATGCATTACAATTAATCGCTCAAAAAAGCGAAGGCTGTATGCGTGATGCACTAAGTATCTTAGATAAAATAGTTAGTTTTTCAAACGGTGCATTAACCTACGCCAATACTTTAGAGCATTTAAATATTTTAGACGAGGCTTACTTTTTTAAATTATTAGATTATTTAGTCAAACAGGATTTGACCAATGCCATGTTGCTGTACGATGAAATTAACCAAAAAGGATTTGAAGGAGATATGGTCTTATACGGATTGGCTAGTTTTATTAGAAATTTATTGGTTTGTAAGGATACCGCTAGTGCAAAATTATTAGAATCCATTGAAGGCTGGAGAGAACAATACGTCAATACTGCGGCCGATATAAGTACCCCTTATTTGGTAAGTGCCTTGAATTTATTAAACGAAGCAGAGATTCAATTTAAAATGGCGCGCAATAAAAGACTGCATGTAGAAATGGCCATTATCAAACTAAATTTTTTACAACAAGCCATTGAGTTGAGTATGGAAGACAACCAACTAGTAAAAAAAAAACTAATTGAGAGCCATTACCCCATTCGCCTTAAAAAAATAGTTCCTTTAAGTAATATAGTAGTTAACCAAGAGGCTAAATTAATTATCGAAACCGTCCCTGAAACAAAAAATAAGAGCAAAGAAACGAATACCTCTGTAGCTAAGCCTAGTCAAGAGACTGCTATGGAAGTTCCTATGGAGGTTCCTATTAAATCTGCAATAGTTGCAAGTACAAAGGCCACAAGCACCAATTCCAACGAGGGCAATAAGAAAAATTTATTAGCTGTTTTACAAAAAAAGTACGGTGAAAAATACGAGATAGAAGAAGTAATTGAATCCCTTCCATTAAGTATGGAACTATTAAGAAAATGCTGGGATGACTACACACAGTATTTAGAAACCGCATTAAAACATTCCGCGGCTGGCACTTTTAAATTTGCCGTTTTAACTATTGAAGACGAAACCCATTTCACCATAACAGTACCGGCTTTAACTGCTCAAAAATTTGTCGAACAAGAACGCATGAATTTATTAGAAAAAGTTTGGGATAGTTTTCACAATCGTGCCATTCAATTTAATATTCTAGTAGCGGTAGGCGAAAAAGAAGATGTGCCATTGCATTTAAGTTTAAACAGCAAACAAAAATACGAACGCATGGCGGCTCAATATCCTTTAATTGCCGAACTAAAAACAAAGCTAAACTTGGAAGTATATTTTTAAAGCTTGGCCTTTTTGTATCCTTTTGCTTTAAAGTATTGAAATATTTTCTGACGATGATCTCCTTGAATGATAATTTCACCATCTTTTACAGAGCCTCCTGTACCGCAATGATTTTTCAATGCCTTGCCTAACACATTTATGGCTTCTTCAGTTCCTACAAATCCAACAACCACAGTGACCGTTTTTCCTGCACGTTGTTTTGTTTCTAAAAGAATTTTTAAAGGCTGCTCTTCGGGCAAAAGGGTTTCTACTTCATTCATCTCCGAAGGGGGAAGATAATTTGGATCGGTACTATACACCAATGGAGAACTACTTGTATTTTGTTTCTTACTCATTGTTTTCTAAAAATAGAATAAAACGCATTATTAAAAAAATATTGTGCTAACTAACTCTAACGCTAACAATGCGAAGTCCTTTTTTTGTTTCTTGTAATAGGAGTGTGAGATTGTATTTATTGGTGCCGGACAAAAGCTTACCTGTGATGTATACTGTATTGCCTACTTTACGCTCTGCATTTTTATCAAACCCTACAATACTTTTATTATTAAAAAAAAGTTGCAGTTGCTGATTGGCTTCCTGCGGTTGACTTGTTTTTTGATTGATTTGGTCTAAAATGGTCATTTCTACTTCCGTATCCCAAAAAATTAGCAGGTTCGAAAAATTAGCAGTTTGTATATTTTGGGTGATCTGCTCTGTCTCCTTTTGTGCAAATAAAGATGTATTTGAAATTAAAAAACTCAGGATCAACAGTATTTTGCGAATAGGGCTCATTTTTTTAGTATTATAACCGCTTAAAGTTTGTAGTCTGCTTAGTATTTTGAAACTTTGTGGTACCAATTAATAAAAAACAAAGTTACAGCTAAAATTAGGTAAGAAAATGTCAAAAAAAGTAATATTAGTAATCATGGATGGATGGGGTTTGGGCTTGGTGCCTAAGGCCGATGCCATTCAACAGGCCAATGTCCCTTTTGTTCATAGTTTATATAAGCAATATCCTAACTCCACCTTAGTCACTTGCGGAGAAGCCGTTGGTTTACCTGAGGGGCAAATGGGTAATAGCGAAGTGGGACATTTGAATTTAGGGGCAGGCAGAATTGTCTATCAAGAATTGCAAAGAATCAATGTGGCAGTTAAAGATGGTGAATTAGCTGCTAATAAGACATTATTAGCAAGCATTCAATACGCTAAACAAAATAACAAGCCTTTGCATTTATTAGGTTTAGTAAGTGACGGAGGTGTTCATGCACACACTTCACATTTAAAAGCCCTTTGCGACATTTGTAAAAAAGAAGGTTTAACAAAAGTATTTATTCATGCTTTTACCGATGGTAGAGACACCGATCCAAAAAGCGGTTTGGGCTTTGTTGAAAACGTCGAAAAATATTTAGCTGGTTCCGTAGGAAAAATTGCTTCTGTAAGTGGAAGGTACTATGCTATGGATAGAGATAAAAGATGGGAAAGAGTAAAATTTGCATATGATGCCTTAGTGAAAGGAATTGGCCCTACTGCCAGTTCAGCAATTGCAGCTATTGAAGAGAATTACGCCAATGCAATAACAGATGAATTTATAAAGCCTACTATTATTCTTGAAAACGGGAATCCTATTGCGACTATTGAAGAAGAAGATGCAGTGTTGTGTTATAATTTTAGAACTGATCGTTGCAGAGAAATTACAGAGGTATTAACACAAAAAGATTTTCCCGAATTGGAGATGAATAAATTAAAACTTCATTATACTACAATGACCAAGTATGATGAAACTTTTAAAAACGTGCATATTATTTTCGAAAATGACAACCTAGTCAATACATTAGGTGATGTGTTGGCGCAAAATAATAAAAAACAAATTCGTATAGCGGAAACTGAGAAATATCCGCATGTTACTTTCTTTTTTAGTGGAGGAAGAGAACAACCTTTTGATGGTGAAACTAGAATTATGGCCCCTTCACCAAAAGTAGCCACCTATGATTTGCAACCCGAAATGAGTGCGCAAGAATTAACAGATAAATTATTGCCTGAAATAAACGCAGGACATCCCGATTTTATTTGTTTAAATTTTGCCAATGCAGATATGGTAGGGCATACAGGTGTTTTTAGCGCGGTGGTAAAAGCAGTGGAAACAGTGGACGCTTGCGTAGAAAAAGTAGTTACCGCTGGTTTACAAAATGGCTATACTATTTTCTTAACAGCCGATCATGGTAATGCAGACTTTATGATCAATGAAGACGGCAGCCCCAATACCGCACATACCACCAATTTAGTTCCCTTCTTTATTATAGATAAGGAATGGAAAGGCTCTATACAAACTGGTAAATTAGGCGATTTGGCACCCACTATTTTAACCATGATGAACCTTCCTATACCGAAAGAAATGACTGGAAAAGTATTAATTTAAAAAATTAGAACTACCTTACTATAACTTTTTTTAAGCCAACTTATTAAACTATACGCGTTGATGGTTGTCTTAAATATGGAAATTCAATAAAACATAAATGTATGATAAAGAAAATTTTAGTTGGACTGCTTATTGTTTTAATAGTGATGCAGTTTATACGTCCCGAAAAAAACTTATCTGCTGACACCACCAAAGACATTACCACTAAATACCCTATGTCGGATAGTGTAAAATTAGTATTTGATAAGGCTTGTGCCGATTGTCATACCAATAAAACTAACTACCCTTGGTATACTGCCATTGAGCCCATTGGCTATTGGACTGCGAACCATGTAAAAGATGGCAAAAGACATTTTAACCTTAATGAATTTGCTGGCTATAGAATTGGCAAGCAAAATAAAAAGTTAGAAGAATGTATTGAGCAAATAAAAGAAGGTGAAATGCCTTTACCATCTTATACCTTAATACATCAAGAAGCTAAATTAACCGAAGCAGAAAAAGCGTTGATCTCTGATTGGTGTCAAAATATTGTTGATACCATCAAAGCCACCTACCCTGCTGATAGTCTCAAATTAAAAAGACCCACCAAACCAGAAGGAGCTGCTAAATAAGTCTTACTTACCTTATGAAAATTGTTAAAGCGACTTATTTAATTTCCAGTCCAAGTTTTGATCAATGTCCTAATTTAAAAGCACCTGAATATGCTTTTATTGGGCGAAGCAATGTGGGAAAATCTTCCATCATAAATGCTTTGTGCGGTCAAAAAAACTTGGCCAAAACTTCAGGCACACCAGGTAAGACGCAATTGATTAACCACTTTGAAATTGTCAGCAACCAAGTGGCCAAAGGAAAACAAGACAAATGGTATATTGTTGATTTACCCGGTTATGGTTTTGCCAAAGTATCCCAAAGCAGTAGAAGAAGATGGGAGCAAATGATTGAAAATTATTTAAGAAAAAGAGAAAACCTAAGTCGCATATTTGTTTTAATTGATAGCCGACATACCCCGCAAAAAATAGACCTTGCTTTTATTTTGCAATTGCATAAATGGGAAATACCTTATACCGTTATTTTCACCAAATCAGACAAAGAAAAACCTGGTGTCGTTACTCGAAATGTAAAATCATTCTTTGATGAGTTGAATAAAATATTACCTTTTTTACCACAAGGTTTTGTCACCAGCGCAGAAAAAGGCACTGGTGTTGAAGAGGTATTGGCTTGTATAGACCAATACAATAAATTAGACGCAGAAGGACTCTAAAACACAGAACAATACTGAGACAGAGAAGGGTTCTAATAAAAATTTTCCTATTATTAATTAACTGCCTTATCCGCACAACAGCTACTTGCAAAGGCTTCAGGTTTTGCTTTGAAAGCGAAACCCATTCCCAATATATAGCCCATGGCCTCTTTTAAGGCATCGTTACTCTTGAATTGAGGATTCGTATTGATATCGGCATGCACTTCCATTTCTATATTGTATTGAATAAATAAGTCGCAAAGCTCATAAGCAATTTCAATACTCTTTGCTACTTCGGTTAACATTCTTTCCTTTAAATGAAATTTTTGTGTGGTCTTATCATTGTGTATGTACATAAATCCGCCATTGTGTTCTCTTAAAAAAACAATCACTGTGGCAAATTCAGTAATATGGGCTTTTACTTGGCTATCGGTGCCAATACAAACTTTTAGTTTTGTCTTTTTTTCCGACTCTGCAATAATGGCTTGTCTAACTGCTTCTTTGATGGGAAGCACAATTTTTTCGCCATTGAATTTTCTCCAAAGCATAAAAAAATAATTAATAGGTGCTCAAAAATGTACTAGTAAATTAGTGCTTTCCGAGTATAAGTTCCACAATTGGCTTGGCCAGTTTTCAACAGCAAGTGGATAAGCCTAGCATTTGATTTAAAATAAGCTAGTTTTATTACCTTTGACCCCACTACAACAATAGCACTATGAAAATATTGATTCAATACATCAAACCCTTTAAAAACCTGGTTTTTCTGGCATTTATACTCGCAGGCATCAATCAAACTTTCTCTTTATTTGATCCCATGATTTTTGGCCGACTAATTGACGGTTTTGCCAAAAGTCCTTTATTGGATAAAGCAGGCCAACACAGAAGCCAATCCGAATTTTTATGGGGCGTAAGCAATATGTTGTTATTGTTAGTGGGCACCGCCATGGTAAGCCGTATTGCAAAAGCATTTCAAGATTATACGGTAAATGTAATTATTCAAAAATTTGGTGCCGCCCTTTTTACTGATGGATTAAGACATTCCATGCAATTGCCATACCAAGCTTTCGAAGATCAAAGAAGTGGAGAAACCTTGTCTATCTTAACCAAAGCCAGGACCGATTGTGAAAAGTTTATTAGTTATGTAGTGAATGTTCTTTTTGGAATCATAGTAAGTGTAATTTTTGTTTCGGTGTATGCTACCAGATTACATTGGTCTATCATACCTATTTACATTGGAGGAGCAAGTATGATTGCCTATGTTACCAATTTGTTAAGCAAAAAAATTAAAGTCATTCAAAAAAACATTGTCAAAGAAACAACCACTTTAGCAGGCACGACCACCGAAAGTTTGCGCAATATTGAATTGGTAAAAAGTTTAGGCTTGACCACTCAGGAAATTAATAGATTGAATAATAATACCTATAAAATTTTAGCCCTAGAATTAAAAAAAGTAAAAAATATTCGTTCCTTAAGTTTTGTACAAGGAACCATGGTGAATTTTTTAAGGCAGGTTATCACTTTTACTTTAATGTGGCTTATTTTTAAAGAGATATTAACCGTTGGCCAATTAATTTCTCTACAATTTTATAGCTTTTTTATTTTTGGGCCGCTTCAAGAAATTGGAAGTATTATAATGAGTTACAGAGAGACGGAAGCTTCTCTGAATAACTTTGATGCACTCATGAAAAAGCCTACCGAGCAAATTCCTGCTAATCCAATTGCAGTGGGTACCATTGAAAATTTATCTTTTTCTAATGTGGGCTTTCAACATCAAACGGCCAATTTTAAAGCCATTGCAGATATTAGTTTTGAAGCTAAAAGAGGCGAAACCATTGCCTTTGTTGGGCCTTCAGGGGCAGGCAAAAGCACTTTGGTTAAACTATTAGTTGGTTTATATCAAGCACAGGAGGGAAAAATATTGGTCAATGGAGTCAATACCAATGACATCAATATGAATGAACTTAGAAATCAAATAAGCTTTGTTACCCAGGATACTCAATTGTTTGCGGGTACCATTACAGAAAATTTAGCCTTTGTGGCGCCCAATGCGACTAAGGAGGAAATGTTATTAGCGCTAACGAAATCAAGTTGCACGAATATATTAGACAAGGGGGGGAATGGTTTAGATACCTTAATTGGAGAAGGTGGATTAAAATTAAGTGGCGGAGAAAAACAAAGATTGTCCATTGCACGCGCCTTATTAAGACACCCACACTTGCTCATATTTGACGAAGCCACTTCTTCATTAGATAGTATTACCGAAGAATCCATTACCGATACCATCCGTCAATTGTCGGCAGAAAGAGAGCAAATAACGATCATGATTGCGCACCGTTTAAGTACCATCATTCACGCTACAAGAATTTATGTGTTAGAAAAAGGGCAAGTAATCGAACAAGGCACACACGATTCATTATTATTGGAAAAAGGATTGTATTACGCTATGTGGCGTCAACAAATTGGAGAAAGAAGAGCGGTGTAATAAAAAGGGATTAGATAATTCGAATCGCGACAAATTTATTCTCGATCGAATTTCTTTCTTAGGTACTCCATCACAGTAGGGTCTTCTAAGCCTTCCATATCACTTAGCTCTAGCTCAATGGCACGAGTGCTTAATCTAATTTCTATCAGTGATAGAAAAATAGAAATAGAAAAAGTAACCAAGCTAATTCCAAAAACTATTTTAGCAATGGCCTGGTATTGAATAAAAATAAAGAACATACAAACAATAGATAGCAATAAAGTAGCCACCCCGTAGGTTTGCATATTTTGAATGAGTTTGATGCGGTATTTCAGATTTTTGATTTGTCCAAAAATGATATGGCGTTGTTCTTGTTGATGGTATTTATCGTGCAACACTCTAACCCTATTGGAAAGCGCTAAAAACCGATTGGTATAGGCCAACATGATCAAGCTGATGGCCGGGAAAAGTAGGGCAGGTATATTGACAGATAATTCCATGACACAAAAATATAAAGTATTTTTGTTAACCACCGACCTAAAATGGAAAAAGAGCAATTTAAACAAATACAATCCAGTTTACCAGCCAACCCTGGTATTTATCAATATTTTGATGAAAAGGGCCATTTATTGTATGTAGGCAAAGCTAAAAACATTAGAAAAAGGGTGAGTTCTTACTTTCTATCCAATCAGCATACACAGAAAACGGTGGAATTGGTTCATAAAATCAAAGACATCCAATTTACCCTGGTGGACTCGGAACATGATGCTTTTATTTTAGAAAATGAATTGATCAAAAATTATCAGCCAAAATACAATATCAATTTAAAGGATGATAAAAGTTACCCTTATATAGTTATTAAAAAAGAAGCTTTCCCAAGAGTTTTTTTAACTCGACGAAAAATTAAAGACGGCTCCACTTATATTGGACCATTTACAAATGCTATGGCAGTAAGGGAATTAATAACTCATATCAAGCAAACTATTCCACTCAGAACCTGCACCCTTCCGCTCACTAAAAAAAATATTGAACTTGGCAAGTTTAAAGTTTGCTTGGAATATCATTTAGGTAATTGTTTAGGCCCATGTCAGTCTTTTCAATCCGAAGCCGACTATGATGCTTCTATTGAGCAAGTGAATTTTATATTGAAAGGAAATATCAAACCCGTCCTCCAAACGCTTAAATTAAAAATGACGCAGGAAGCGACCGAATTGGCTTTTGAAAAAGCCGATCTTACCAGAAGGAAAATTGAAGAACTTGAAAATTACCAAACCAAATCGGTAGTTTATATTAAACAACAATACCCTATTGATGTTTTTAGCATTGCCCATGAACAAGACCAAGCCTACGTGAGTTATTTGATGGTACAGGAAGGCAGAATCATTCAAACGCATATCTTACCACTTAGTGTTCCCTTAGAAGAAACTAAAGAAACGATATTAGCATTTGCCATTCACTATTTCAGAAATAATCTACAATCCAATGCCAAAGAAATTATTGTTCCTTTTGAATTGGAAGATATGTTACCTGGGGTAAAATATACCCTACCCAAACAAGGTGATAAAGAACAATTATTATTACTCTCTCAAAAGAATGCCGATTACGCCATTAAAGAGTGGTTACAAAAACAACAATTATTGGCCGTTGAAAACACAGAAGAAAACGAAGTATTAGAGGAATTAAAAAACTTACTGCATTTAAAAGAGACTCCAGCGCATATTGAATGTTTTGACAATTCAAATATTCAAGGCGCCTACCCCGTTTCTGCCATGGTTTGTTTTAAAAATGGCACCCCTAGCAAATCAGACTACCGAAAATTTAATATTAAAACGGTAGTAGGCATTAATGACTTTGCCAGCATGAAAGAAACCGTTTATAGACGCTACCATTCGGTGCTAGAAAAAAAACAAGCTTTGCCTCAACTCATTATTATTGATGGTGGCAAAGGACAACTCAATGCCGCCCTTGAAGCCCTTTCCGAATTGGGTATTCAACATCAAGTAACCACCATTGGATTAGCCAAAAATTTAGAAGAGTTGTTTTTTCCTGGCGACTCGGAATCAATTCGCTTACATTTTAATAGCCCAGCGCACAGGCTAGTGCGCGTTATTAGAGATGAAGTGCATCGCTTTGGTATTCAATTTCACCGAAGCCAAAGATCTAAAGGAGCGCTTGAAAATAGCTTGGATCAAATTACTGGCATAGGACCTAAAACCAAAGAATTACTATTGGTGTATTTTAAGTCGGTGCAAAAAATAAAGGAAGCCAAATTGGAGTTGTTGACAGAAATTATAGGCGCTAAGAAAGCGAATATATTAAAAGAGGCCTTTTTAAAAGAGCCTTCTTAAAACAGAATGGTTAATACACCCATCTGTCCTGCTCGTAATCAAAAATCTTTTGCTTAATCTTATCTCCTTCTAGCAATCTTCTTTTTGGATCGGAATACAAGGAATTAAGCATTTTATCATTGTAATTATCTAGGGTAGACTTTACTACGTAGCCATTAAAATATCTGCTTTCAAACAATTCCTCCCAGGTAATTCTACTAGAAATATTTCTTGGGTTATATACTTCATGTTTGGCCAAACTATTTCTAAGTTCAGGATAATAAATCCAGAATAAAGTTCTTTTGACTGGTTTATTGTTGATAACAATGGTGGCTACTGGCGCAATTCCAATAATCCTGCAATACATTCTACTAGTTTTGCTATCAAAAATAAATTGTTCTTTTAAACGGAAAGTGTAAATAGAATCTGGATTAGGCGCCAACTTGGTATTGTAAATAATACTAGTATCAAATACATTTGGATTGCTAATATTTTGCACTAATTGTGTATCCAAACTTCCTTTCAACATCGCATTGACATCGTCTATATTGAGTGGTTTTGTAAAACGATCGTCTCCCCCTTCTGCCGAAAAAGGAACCACGCCATCATTTTCAATGGCCTTTAATAAAATGGCAAAAAAGCGTTGATCACCATTGTCATCGTATGCCTGATAAATAAAGGGTCTGTTTATTTTTTCTCTGCCATCTACTTCTTCCCAAACAAATTCGCTAAACAACGCATCTTCTTCTCTTAAGTTTTGATAGTTGGCAGGTGTTCTTTGCTGAATAGATTTTTTACCATTATTACTAGAAGAGAACCCGTAATTATTTCTTAAACTTTTTTTTGCATTAGAATTAAAACCTCCAACTAAGGTAGTGTCAATTGATTTATTGGGTTTTACATTGGGATCGGCCACCGCTGTAGTTTTGCTTACAACAGGCGCAGCTACTGGAGCTACTGGAACCACTGTATCTTTTGCAGGACCTGTTCCAGGTGCCGCTTTTTTCTTGTAATTAAATTGAGCATTACCCGCTAGCACCATTAAAAGCCCTCCCAAAACAAAACAAAAAGAGGTTATATTTTTTTTCATTTTCTATATTTTTAAATTACTCTTTTTACAAAAAATTAATTTGTTTATTGTAAAATAAAAGTAATTGTTTGATCTAATTTTCTTGTGCCACCGCCTGGTTCAGTTACTTTAATTTCACCAATGGTTACCGAAGTGCCTGGTTGACACCTTCTTATTAAAGCTTGAGCACCGCCAGCAAAAGCAGCGCCATTTACTTCGGCCACTTCGGCTTCTTCAAATCCTTTGCCAGTTGCCACTACTATAAAAGAAACTACATTAAATTTAATGCCTTCAAAAACAAAATCTCTTAAATCGGCAATCACCCCTTGTTGAACTCTAAATTTATTCGCTGCCATATTTCCGCCAGCACTACCTCCCACAATCGCAATTGGATCTGGCACTCTTTTTACTGGGATATTAATTTTCTGAGCATACTTTCCACTATTCACATTCACTAGTACATTGCCTAGTTGAGTACATTTAACAATGTATTGTCCAGCACTTGCTTTGCTAATGGTTGATCCACTTCCTTCCACTGCCACATTAATATTTTCGGCACCTCCACCGCCAGTAATGGTTAATGGATTATCTAGCCCCTTATAAAAAACTCTTGTTTTATCGGTAGACACCACTAATCCAACAGGCGTACCTACCGTATATTTAACATCCTTTTCGATGATGGCAGTTTCTCCATTCGGTTTCAAAAAAGAAATACGTACTCTTTTTACAGCGGCTCCTGGATTGCCTGCAACAGTTTTATATACAGCAGAACCATCTGCAGTAATAGGAACGTTATTGCCATCAATGCTAATGGTAGGCTTAGCAGCGCTACTAAAAGCACCAACTCCTGCCGTAATTACCAATTCTTCTCCAGACATTAAATATTGAGAATTAGAAGCAGCAAAAGCATTGAACTGATCGTATATTAATTCTACTTCTCCAATTTCCTTATGACAATACTCTACCACTTGCGCTTCGCTATTTCTAATATCGTTTTGAAATTTTGTTAGAATAGTGATAGCAGCCACACTTGGCGTCATGTTAAAATACGCATAACCCCAATCCGTTTTGCCTGCGATACTTTTTGTTTCTGGAATTCTTAAATCTAAAGGCAAATTAGGAATCACTTCCTTTTCAATGGCTGGATCAATTCCCGCTAAATCGGCTTTAAATTGAACTAATTTTTTATATAAATCTTGGCTTCTTGTCTCCCCACTTTTATAGTTTAAAAATAATCTGGTCGTGGCTTCTAAATCATCTTCCTTGTATTCCTCTTTTCCGTCTTTAATTTTTAAACCAGATGCAAGTTTTAATTCTTTCTTTAACTCAGCTATATAATTAAATAAGGCATCTGCATATGCATGCGCTTTCTCCGCCTTAGGCGCCCAAATAGCTGCTTTTTCTGCTGTTTTGGGATCGGCTAACTTATTTTTTAATGACTTGTAAATGTCATTGTTTTTGCGCTCGATGATGCTATTAGCATTCGCCAAACTTTGATCAATGGTTTTAAATGCATTTAAAATTTCGCTAGATACATTTAATGCCAACAAAGCAGTCAACACAATGTACATGATGTTGATCATCTTCTGCCTCGGCTCCTTAGGTAATGACATGTATACTAGTTTTTAATAAAATGAAATGTTTTTAAAAATACAATTAACGTCCTTGCATTGCAATAATCATATTGCCATACACTTGATTCAATTTGGTTAAGTTGTCTGCAAGTAAAGCAATTTGCTCTTTGGCTCTGATGGCATCTTGCGCCGAACTAGACATAGCATTAGAAGCTTCCGCTAATTTACTATAATACGTATTCATAGCTTCCATACTTTTGCTCATCATTTGAAATTGATCATTTAAATCCTTAACTCCATTCGTAGCCAAAGCAAAACTTCCTAAGTTAGTAGAAACGCCAGCTGCTGCATCTTTAATGGAACCTAATGCAATCGCTGCATCTTTCGTATTATGTGTAAAATCTTTACTTGATTTAGACATCTCTGCTAAATCACCTAAATACATAGCGGTATCATTCAAGCGTTGAAAACTATTGCTTAATTTTTCAAAAGCGGCGCCATCCAATTTAGCGGCTTCCAAATGAGACATCACCGAATCCACTGCACCAGCTTGAGGCGCATGAGTAGCATCTCCAACTTCTGGCGGCGGCAAAAAAGCATAAATAGTAAAAATAACAGCTTCCGTTATAAAGCCAAGTATTAATGCATAATCTGCCCATCCAAGATGTAATATTTTAGCCAAGGTTGCAATAATAACAACCGCTGCTCCCAATGAAAAAACTACATTGATAATTTTATTGGTTCTTGGAGAAATAGAATTTGACATTTGGAAAATTTATAAGTTTTTAAAATAAAATTTATTGAGTAAGCTTTGTTTAATTTATTCTTGGCGCCATAGATAATACACATCTAAATCCAATATAGGACTTTGCAGTATCTTGGTATTCGTAATTTCTAGTGCTTACTTGACAATTGTAAGCGATGTCTTTCCAAGAACCTCCTCTAATTACTTTACGTTTCATTAAAATTGGATCCTCGTCTTTTGCATTGTATTGCATATCGGGACTAAAATCTCCCACAAAATTATAACCTCCTTCATAAAAAATGGAACTGGTCCACTCTGCCACATTACCCGCCATATCAAAAAGTTTATAGCCGTTTTCTGCGTAGGTTTTAACTTTAGTGGTATATATATTATCAGCTTTAGAATTTCCGCCAAAGTAATCGCCCCTACCTGGTTTAAAGTTGGCCAATAAACGTCCTTCCTTGGTTCTTGTATAAGGGGATCCCCATGGATACATAGCATTTGATTTAGAATTACCCCTAGCAGCATATTCCCATTCTGCCTCCGTTGGCAAACGGAAAATGCCATCTATTTTTGCATCTGCACGTCCAGGTTTTCCATTATAGTAATCGCTATTATTGGTTCTCCAATTACAAAAAGCAGTCGCCTGCTTCCAAGTAACCCCTACCACTGGGTATTCATTATAAGATGGATGAGAAAAATACATACGCGTTAGTGGCTCATTATAAGAATAAGAAAAATCACGCATCCACACTAAGGTATCTGGATAAACAGGTTCTTCTTTGGTAACTAAAAAATCACTTAGTGGAAGTTCTAATGATCTAGAAGCTAAAGCCGCCGCTTTAAGATCTATATAAGAATATTTATAAATTAGCTTGGTTGGATCTATTCCGATTTTTCCTTTGTAACGATTGTCAGGGCTCAACAACAATTCGTTTAATTTCTCAATAACTGCTTTGCTACTTAAATTGATTCTTTGTGCTCTTGCCCAATCCACTTTAATGGTATCTTCTGTTTGATTTATTCCACCAAGATACACTGCTAAATATTTTAATGAGTCACTTACATAATTTACAAACTTTCTGTATTGCTCATTGGTGATTTCTGTTTTATCCATCCAAAAGCTTTGCACCGAAACTAATTTTTTTCGATTCACCATCGCCATATCAATTTGCTCATCGCTAGCCCCCATATAAAATGACCCCCCTGGAATAAGGATGGTATGTGCTGGATCTGAGTTAAATTTTGGAGCACCTTTATTGGATTCAAATGCCATGATTAACAAGGATCCCATCAAGATACTTAGTATCATTAAGGGAAATTTAAAAGGCAGCCTATATAATTTTTTTATCATATCAATTTTTTAACCTAACACCTATGCTAACTAGAACGAAAAAAAAGGAAATAAATTACATTTTTTAATAAAAAAAATTTCCTGATTTTGAAGCGGAAAGCATTGATTTCCACCACTTAATTAAGGTTTGCAAATTAAAACATTACTTGTTAGATAATTGCTAAAAATTCATTTAGTTGCCCTATTGGCTCAGAACATGTCTTATTCATACATATAAAGTATTGATTATCAGTATTTTGCTTCCCAATAGTCATAAGAATATTTTCATCTTCCTGCTGGGTAAAAAGGATCAAATGATGGGGTAAAAACTTAGCCAATACCAATGGAATCACTTTTGGAGCTTCGGGGCCCACTGCCACTAATTCTTTAAAGCCAGCTGCCCATTGACTAAAGCTTTGTGCCCAATAGCTATAGGAGTTGGGATATTGTAGGATCATTTTTTTCATTTGAGCAATCATTTGCTCGGCTTGATATATCCATTTAGGTTGATCAAAAACGTTACCTAAGTAAAATAAATTGGCACACATGACCGCATTGGCACTTGGCTGTGCACCGTCATACAGTTCCTTTTTTCGAATAATAATATCTTTTTGATAGCCTGCCGTATAATAATAAAAAATGGATTCCTCATCCAAAAAATGAATTTGAACATACTCCGCCCATTTTTTTGCTTTCTCTAAATAGTTAGTATCTCCTGTTATAATTTGTAATTGAATATAAGCTTGAATTAAAGTAGCATAATCTTCTAAAAACGCATAAGCTTTTTTATTCCCTTTCGTATTGGTATGATAAAAATAATTCTCTGTTTCGTTGTATAAATTCAACTCTAACCATTGCATGGTAGCAATGGCTTTATTTTTATATTTTTCCTCCCCCAATGCCCCATAACATTTACAAAGTGCTATCACCATTAAATTATTCCAGGATAAAATAATTTTAAAATCTAGAGCGGGTCTTATCTTTTTGGCTCTTTCTGTAAATAATTTTTTTCTTGCGGTTTCAAAAATGGCTGTTTTACCAGCTTCCATATTATTTTGGGTCCATAAAATATTAGTATGCTCCCAATTTCCTTCCTCTTTAATTTGATAATAAGCGCAAAAATCCTGCACAATAAGAGGATCAATATGCGCTTTTATTTCTTCATAGGTCCAGGTATAATATTTTCCTTCTACGCCTTCACTATCTGCATCTAATGCAGCATAATAGCCTCCAGCTTCATTAGCAAGCTCTCTGTCTAAAAAATCAATGGTGTCTTCGATCACCATTTTATAATTTTCTTTTTTAGTAATTTGATAAGCTTCTGACAATACCGTTAACAACAAGGCATTGTCATACAACATTTTTTCAAAATGAGGCGCTTGCCATTGCACATCCGTACTGTATCTTGAAAAACCACCTCCTATATGATCATAAATTCCCCCTTGTATCATTTTATCTAAGGATCTTACACCATGAACCATTGAAGCTTCATGATGATTGATATAATAGTTTCGAAATAACATTTGAATAGAGAAAGTTTGTGGAAATTTTGGAGCAGCTCCAAAACCACCCCATTGAGTATCTGCGTTTTGCAAAATTCTATTTCCTATTAATGCTAGCTCTTCTTTAGTAGCAAGTGGCTCCTCTGTGTTACCAATGGATATATTATTATTCATGGAAGCCTTGCCTGTTTGTGCAATATGATTGGTTAGATTTTCTGATTGCTCAATTAATTTTTCCAGTTGATGCGTATAAGCTTCTTGTACGCTTTTTAATACGTCCATCCAGGAAGCCCTTTGCTGCATAGCAATAGGTGGGAAATAAGTGCCGCCATAAAATGGCTTCCCATTGGGCAATAAAAAAATATTGAGTGGCCATCCACCAGCGCCTGTCATTGCTTGTAAAGCATCCATATATATATGATCCACATCGGGACGCTCTTCTCTATCCACCTTAACATTGATAAAATGAGAATTCATGTAGGTAGCTACTTCTTCCGATTCAAAACTTTCCCTTTCCATTACATGACACCAATGACAGGCAGCATAACCAATACTTAATAATATAGGTTTGTTTTGTTTTTCTGCCAATTGGAAAATTTCTGTAGACCAAGCCATCCAATCCACTGGATTATGCGCATGCTGTAATAAATAAGGACTGCTCTCGTGTATGAGCTTATTGGTAAATGGAGGATTTGCATTCATGGAATGCAATTTATTTATTTCTTTTTACTATTGGAGGAAAGAAATTGATCCAAGCCAGCAATCATGCTTGGGGTTTGAGGGCTAGGTACTTTTATGTGTAAATTAAGGCCTGCGTCTTCCACCGCCTTACAGGTACTTGAACCAAAAGCACCAATGGCAGTACCATTTTGTTTAAAGTCTGGCTTATTTTGAAGCAAACTCTTTAAACCACTTGGCGTAAATAAACAAATCACATCAAAATTATGCTCTAGCAATACTTTTTTTATATCACTAAATTCAGTTCGGTACATATAGCCAAGATCAAATTCACATTCGTGATCTTTTAGCCAGTTCACAATCTCATTATCTTGCTGGTTTTCGCTACATACATAAAGGAACTTTTCGTTGCCTTTGTGTTTATTTAATACATCAAATAATTTCTTATTAGTACCATCTGCACCAAAAAATACTTTACGCTTTCGGTACATGATAAATTTTTGAAGATATAAGGCCACCGACTCGGTTACGCAAAAATATTTAGTATCCTGACTTATACTCAGTTTTAACTCATCACAGGTTCTAAAAAAGTGGTCGATGGCATGCTTACTTGTAAAAATAACAGCAGAAAATGCAGCTATGTCTATTTTATTTTTTCTAAAGTCTTTGGAAGGAATAGCTATCAATTCAATCAACGGATGAAAATGTAAAGAAACTTTATGCTTTCGTTCTAAATCGAAATAAGGAGATTTTTCACTTTCGGGACGAGCTTGCGAAATAAGTATTTTTTTTGCTGCCTTTGTGCTTGTGGATTTTTTCTCTTCACTCATATCTTTTCCGTTTTTCACTTTTAAAATTAGTAAGTCCCGCCAAAATACTGAACTACCAGTTTATACAAAATTAAAAGAGGTAATATTTCGAAAGCACAAAGGTATAGAAAAAAATGAAAAGACGATAAATGTAATTTGTTCCTAACAGATGTTATTGAAAATAGATACCTGTAAAGCATCAATAAGACTGATACGCCTGCCGCTCCATAAATGGCCGCAGTGTAATACATAGGCTTGGCAAAGGCCAAAATTAAGACAAATGGGACCAATAAAAACCCTAATACTTTATTGACCATAAAAACTACAAAAACGTAGGATTTTACCAACTCCCTTGTATTAAAAATTGCACCTGCCATTTCAAGACAAATGTATTTGCCAAGATATAAGCTTGTAAAAAAAAGGGCGATATATAAATAGCCTTGCCAAAAAGAAATAGGAAGTAAGTGATTATTAAAAATAAGCAAAGAAGCCATCAATGAAAAACTTAAAATAAAACAAACATTTAACGTTAAGGATGCAAAGCTATTTTGCAAAAGCTGATCTCTATTTTGCATCATCCTAGTGGTTGATTGATTAAATTGACTAAATAATTTAGGAAAATATTGCGGATAAATGGTATTAATAAACCCATACAATAAAAGAATGGCCACAATTAAATAAAACAAGAAATCTTTGTCAGGCAAAGAAAATCTTTGTTCAATTTTATAGATAACTTGATTGTCATTATTGATTAATGCATTTTTAAAATACAATTGAAAAGCTTTCTTATGATTACTGAAATAATCTCGATAATCTTTTAAACTATTGTAAGTAGAATCTAGTTTTAAATCATGATTGGATTGAATAAACCAAGCATCAGAAAGTTGAAAAGATTTAGGAACTACAGGGATATACTTAATTAGCAGGGTATCTTTTTTAACTAGACTATCCGCTAATTGAGTTGTTGTATCCTGATTCAATACAGTTTTGTCTTTTTGAGCAAATGAACTCAAAAAGAGCAATGCCCCAATTAGCCAGGTTCCTTTTTTTAGTATTGTCCACATCTAGCACAAAAATAAGTATCCTAATGCAGAATTAGTAACTAATAACTAGCTTTGTTCACCAATACATACTATGTCAGGCATTTATATACATATCCCATTTTGCAAAAAGGCCTGCCATTATTGTAATTTTCATTTTTCTACGCAAACCAAGTACCTCCATGAATTTACAGAATCCCTGCTGAAAGAAATAGAGCTTCAACATAAATACTTGAACGGAAAAATAGAAACCTTGTATTTTGGCGGCGGTACCCCATCCCTTTTAAGTAAAGATGCACTTCGATCCATTTTTAGCACAATCAAGAATACCTTTGACTTGTCCCATGACTTAGAATTTACATTGGAAGCAAACCCAGATGATTTAACAGCTAATCAAGCGCAGGATTGGTTGGAGTTGGGTATTAACCGTTTAAGTATTGGCATACAAAGTTTTCAACCACATTCTTTAGCCTGGATGAATCGCGCCCATAACGTTCAGCAAGCACATCAAGCTATTGCCAATGCAAAAGCAGCCGGCTTTAGCAATATCAGTGCCGATTTAATCTACGGGACCCCACAATTAAGTGATCAAGACCTAGCCGAAGACTTACAAATTTTATTAAAATATGGCATTCCACATATCTCTTGTTACGCTTTAACAGTCGAAGAAAAAACAGCCTTGCATAAGATGATTCAAAAAAAGAGTTTACAAGATGTGGATACGGCCCAACAAGCAAGACAATTTGAATTGATTGTAGAAACACTCGATAATGCAGGTTGGGAACATTATGAAATTTCAAATTTTTCTAAACCCAATTGCAGAAGTAAGCACAATAGTAATTATTGGAATGGAATTCCTTATTTAGGTTTAGGCCCTGCCGCACACTCTTATAATATTCATTCAAGACAATGGAATATTGCCAATAACCAATTGTATTTCCAATCCATCAAAAACAATACCGTCCCTTTTGAACTAGAAACCTTAGAGACCGTAACTAGGTTCAACGAATACATGATGATTTCTTTGAGACAAATGGAAGGGTTTTCATTGGATAAGATTAAAACTCAATTTGGAGAAAAATTTGAAGCACATGTAAAAATAATCGCAACGAATTTTGAACTTAAACAACAAGTTCAAAAAACAGCGATGGGTTATTGCTTAACCAAAGAAGCAAAATTCTTTGCAGATGGAATTGCGAGCGATTTTTTTTGGATGGAAGCTAAAATAAATTAACCTACTATTTATTAGACTAGTATACTTTCAATTTGCTTAAACGCTGCTGCTGGATCATGGCCTTCCCATAAAATTTCGTAGATAGCTGTTATAATAGGTAAGGAAATTTTATTTTTTTCATTGATAGCAACAATACATTTGCTGGCATTGTACCCTTCGGCCACCATATTCAATTCTAATTCGGCAGCACGAACCGAATAGCCTTTCCCAATCATATTTCCAAAGGTTCTGTTTCTGCTATGTAAGGAATAACAGGTCACTAATAAATCACCTAAATACACCGAAGAATCATAATTAACTGCTTTACTATTTTCTTGAGGCATGATGGACTTTAGCAATTGTTGCATTTCGTTGGCAGCATTGGCAATAAAAACGCTTAAAAAATTGTCTCCGTATTCCAATCCATGCGCAATACCCGCGCCCAATGCATAAATATTTTTTGCTACTCCCGCATATTGCACGCCTATGACATCGTTGTTGACTCTTGTATTGATGTATTCGGTTTCAAAATATTTTGCAATTAATTCAGTAGCCTTTAAGTCAAGACCTGAAAAAGTTAAATAAGATAATTGCTCTGCTGCCACTTCTTCGGCATGACTTGGCCCCAGTAAAGTAAAATATTGCGCTAAAGGAAAATTAAAGGCTTTGTATAAATATTCATGTAGTAGAACATTGTGTTTAGGTAGCACTCCTTTTACAGCAGAAACAATTTGTTTGCCTTTTAACAAATCGGCATCAACGCCATTTAGAGAAGCTTCTATATGAATAGAAGGAACCGCAATAACAAGTATATCAGATTGCTCGATCACTTGCTTTATTTCAGAAAAGAAATTAATTTTTGAAACATCGAAATAGGTATTCCTAAGATAATGTGGATTATGGTGTCGCTTATTAAAATAATCAATATTAGCAGGTTGCCTTACCCACCAATTGATAGAATGATGGTTATCTGTAATAATTTTAGCAATGGCTGTAGCCCAACTACCACTGCCTATTATGCCCACTTTTTTCGCTTCCATAGCACAAACATACGAAACTCAACAAAAAAGGGGTGCATTATTAAAATGCACCCCTTTTTATATAAGTAACTAACTTTTATTTTTTCTCTTCAAAAAGCTTCTCCTTAGAAACGATTTTAACTAAATCTCCTTCTTTCAAAGTTTTACTCACCGTACTGTAAGGCCCTGTAATAACTTCTTCTCCAACTTTTAGTCCTACTATTTCTATATAATTTAAGTCTTGGATATCAGTTTTCACTTTAACCATTTTTACCTTATTGTCTTTTTGTAAAACAAATACTACTTCCGTTAAATCATCACCAGTTGCGGTTTTAGGAGCCGCTTTGTCATCTGTTTTAGTACTAGATACTTTTGTGTCTTTCCCTTGTCCATCTTTGTCTCTAGTGGTTACTGCATTTAATGGGACCGTAATTACGTTCGCTTTTGATTTGGTTTGTATGTCTGCACTTGCAGTCATGCCTGGTCTAAATGGAAATATATTATTATCCTTTACTAAATCGATATAGCCTTCTGGGAGCAATCTGATATGTACTTTGTAATTGGCTACTTCAGTCGTAGCAGCCGCACCTGTAGCTGTAGAAGTAATTGGATTGGCAATTTTATACACCACTCCTTTAAATTTTCTATTATTGTAAGCATCTACCTCTACTAAAGCAGTGTCTCCTATTTTAACTTTTGTAATATCATTTTCTCCTACATCTACTCTCACTTCTATACTTTTCATATCGGCTACACGCAACATCTCCGTACCGGTCATTTGTGCAGTACCTACCACTCTCTCACCTTTCTTCACATTCATTAAACTCACAATACCATCCATAGGACAAGTGATAATTGTTCTGGATAAATCTTTTTCAGCTCTGGCCAATTGTGCATTCGCACCTTGAATTTGCGCTTCTCCACTTTTAATAGTTTCTTTAGCAGAATTGAAAGCCGATTCAGCAGAACGATAGGCCTGTTCGGTTTGTTCAAATTCAGATCTAGAAACAATTTTATCAGCAAACAATTTTTTGTAACGCTCGTAACTTGCTTTTGTATTTTCGTAACTAGTTTTAATTCCACTTAAAGCTGCTTTTACATTTTCGTATTGCGCTTTTACTTGATTTACGTTAGCGGTTATTTGATCTCTTTGAGAAGAATAAATATCAGCATAAATTCTAGCCAACACTTGACCTTTGGTTACCTTGTCACCTTCTTCCACGTATAAGTTTATAATTTCGCCAGAAATATCTGGACTCACTTTAACTTCTACTTCTGGATATACTTTTCCGCTAGCATTCACCGATTCGGTAATGGTTCTTAACTGTACTTTTTCAGAAGTTACTTCCAACCCTTCTTCCTTACCAATAACACCGGCTTTCTTTAAGCCGATCAATAGTGCAATGACTGCCACTAATCCTACCGATATCCAAATTAATTTCTTATTCATTTTGATTTATTTAATGCTACTATAATGTTAATGCTTCTCCTTTATAAAATTCTAAAAGTTTAATTCTAAATACATACTCATATTGAGCCGTTTTAAAATTGACTTTAGCTTTTAAATAATTATTTTGATTGTTCAATAATTCTATGGTGCCCAATAAACCTAAATCATAACGCTTAGTAGCGAATTGATAGGTTTTTTCGGAAGAGTTTAACGCTTTTTGAGCAGCGTTCAATTTATTGTAGGCCACAATCGCATTGGTATAAGAAGAATAAATATCCTGCTTTAATTTAAGATGGGTGTTATCTGCCTGAAGCATTACATTACTTAAATTCAACTTTGATTGTTGATAATTTAATTTAGATTGATTGCCATTAAAAAGTGGGATAGACATTTGCAAGCCCACATTTTGTCCAAAATTATTACTTACTTGCGTATTCCATCCATTCCATACGGTCCCCCAATCTTTTGATTGATTTGAAAAGTTAGAAGTTAAATTGTAACCAAAACTTAATGTAGGATAAAAACCAGCTTTAGCTGCTAAAGTGTTTTTTTCGGCCGCTCTTACTCTAAGGGTTGCCGCTTTCACATTGGGCATATTTTGAGATGCCAAATTAAATACATAATCAGGTTGCAAATCGGCAAAGGCTTGTAATTTTATTTGATCTACTGGTTGAGCTATAATTTCAAATGGCTTAGCTGCATCTAAATTCAATAAAGCCATCATATTTAATTTGCTTTGTTGCACTGTAGAAATGGCAGAAATATAACTACTGCTGTCATTGGCCAATTGGGTTTCCAATTCTAACAAATTTAATTCAGGCAACAAACCCACTTCCACTCTTTTGCCAGTGGCTATTAACTGCTCTCTAGTTTGCTGAATTTGTATTTTTGCAATTTCGGATTGTTCAATAGCTGATAATATTTGTAAATAATAGGTCGCTACATTTAATGAAATATCATTCGCAATGGTTAGCTTATCGGCCTCACTCGCATACCAACTTAAACTAGTGGCTTCTGCATTGTTTTTTAGTTTCCCTGCATTAAATATTTGCACACCCCCATTTAAACCAAAATTATTGTATAAAAACTGAGTGCTAGAAAACCCATTCGTAGTAGGATCAATAGATCTACCAAATCTCATTCCCATTCCTGTTGAACCATTAATGGTAGGCAAACGATTAGAATTGGCTAATTGAGCCTGCAATTTTGCTAGTCGGGCAGATACATCTGCTTGTTGAACGGAAATATTGTGCTGAATGGCATATTCAACACAGGATTTTAAATCCCATTGTGCGGGTTCTTGCGCTTGAAGGCTTATAGCCCCGCAAAATAGGAGTAAAGAAAATAGGTATTTCATGAGTATATTATTAGAACGCTTTTAACGGTACAAAAGTAAACTAATAAGCAGTAGTAGACTAATTTTTAGACAGACGGAAAAGGCATCGGCTGAACAGCAATAAATACAGATGAAAGGCTTTAAAACGCTTTTAAAATAAATTATTATGCCTTTTTTATTAAGAATTACTACTGGAAGGCTGCTTTTTGTAATAAAAAATGCGGTAAATAATTAAGACTAAAGCCACTAAACTCATGGCTGTAAATGCCGAATATGGCTTGTCGATGACTACCGCAACGGCCACCAAAGCATAAGCAATCACAAAAACTACACAAAAAATGGGGGTCCATTTTTTAAGCACTCCTGTAACTACTTCATCTCCTTGTTTTTTATTTCTTAGAATTAAAAGCGTTGCCGCAGAAGTACTCATACCCAAGCAATCCAAAAAAATGCTAAAACTAAGCACATCATCTACTCCTTTGCCAAAAAAGGTAACCAATATAGTAATGATGGCAAAAACAGTTAAGCCCGGAACCAGTGCATCTGTTGTAGGATGTTTTTTTTGAAAGATGGCAGGCAATACCTTATCCTCGCTCATTGCAAACATCACCCTGGGGTTACTCATTAATATAACATTCACATAGGCCAACACACTTAAGACCATGGCAAAATCAAAAACCTTAGCGCCAAATTTTCCAAACCATGCTTCAAATAATAAGGAACCAATCGCATTGGCATTTTTCATTTGATCAAAACCAATGACCTTAATATAAGTATAGTTGATAGTTAAGTATAAAAATAATACCACTAGGATGCCCACCACAATTCCTCTTTGCATGGTTTTGGCCGACTTTACTTCCGATCCAAAATTGATGGTTTGTTGATAGCCCCCATACGTAAAAAATACCGATACCAAACTTACCAAAAGTAATAAGGCGCCATTGGTGCCATCATAAGTATAAATTTTTCCTTCGTTAATACCGTGGGGTGGAACCGTCACTCCTTTAAACAAAGAAGAAATTAATAAAACGATTAAAGAGATTTTGACCACCGTTAAAATATTTTGTGTGCGACTACTTGTTTTTAACCCTAATAAATTAACAATGTAAAAAAGCCCCACCGAAACCGAAGCCACTATAATATTAAATAAAGTACCAGAAGGTTGACCAAATAATAAATCACTCACATAGTCGGCACCAATTAAAGCCACTACCGCTAAAGAAGCTGCATTACTTATTAGTATTAAAACATTGATCGTAAAACCAACACCCGGATGATAACAATGCGCAAACACTTTATAGTAGCCTCCCATTACTGGAAGTCTTTGCCCAATTTCGGCATAAGTGAGTGCTCCAAATAAAGCAATCAATCCTCCAATAAGCCATGCGCTAAAAAAAATAAGCGGGGTACCCGATTTCGCTGCAATAGTAGCAGGGGTTTTGAAAATGCCCATACCAATCACCAAACTCACCACAATCATGGTTAGGCTAAAAAAATTAATGGACTGCTTTTGTTTCATGTAATTCAATGAAGGCTAAATATAATAAAAAGAGCCAAGTTTTCAACAAGCGGTTAGTAATTAAAACCTGCCTGGGGCATTTAAATCCTAAATTTGATTCAGAATTAGGTTCATGCAAATGATTAAAAGGGAATCCCGTTAAAATCGGGGGCTATTCCCGTAGCTGTGAGTTCGTTGCCGAAAAGCAATTGATGCAAAATATCCACTGAAGCAATTTGGGAAGGATGCATCCAATAAGAACAAGCCAGAAGACCTGCCTAGTTTAAAAAATCAACAGCTTTCGGGTAAAAAGCAGGGATTGTAAAAAATTAAGCGCAGAGGCTATAGAGTTAGATGGTATTTATTTTATAGATACTTCCCTCTTCCACTCCTTAATCAATTATGGTTCTCTTTCTCCAGGAAGCTCATTGTTCACTCAGTAAAATGAAAAAAACAAAACAATGAGCCAAAAATTAATCATGCTCTCGGTGTGCCTTATCGCCACCAGCCTTGCCTTTGGGCAAAAAGAAAAATTTCAAAAAGATTCCTTAAACCAAAACACTTTAGAAGAAGTAATTGTCACTGCTAACAAAGTGGAACAAAAACAAAACGGTACAGGTAAAATCGTCTCTGTTATTAATGCTGCGCAAATACAAACCAATGCAGGAAGAAGTATTGCGCAAATTTTAAATGAACAAGCAGGCTTGTATTTACCTGGTAGTTTAAGCAATGCAGGAACCGTGCCAAGCATTTACATGCGCGGAGCTTCTAGTGGACGAACTTTGATTTTAATAGATGGGATGCCGGTGGGTGACCCATCTATGATAAGTAATGAGTTTGATTTGAACTTAGTACCCTTGGATCAAATTGAAAGGGTGGAGATTTTAAAAGGTGCTCAAAGTACTTTGTATGGGTCGGATGCCATTGGTGGTGTCATCAATATTATCACCAAAAATAAATCCGTTTCTAAATTGTCGGGTGATTTTAGTGCAGGATCTTTTGGCACTCAAAAAATAAATCTACAACACAGCAACACCCTTGGAAAATTCAATTACAATGTTGGAATGGGCAATGAAACAGCTACTGGGTTTTCTTCTGCCACTGATATGACTGGCAAAAATAATTTTGATAAAGATGGCTATAGTAATAAAAATTGGTTCGCGAATGTGAATTATGCAATCAACCCCTATTGGAATGTAAAAATTTCCACTCATCAAACAAGTTACAATGCCGATATTGATTATGGGGCATTTAAAGATGACAAAGACGATCAATTTCACAATGCTACTAAAATGACGGGGCTTATTTTGAAATATAAAAAAGAAAAAACCATATTTCAATTGCAGTATCAATTGAGTACACAGGATAGGCAATACAAAAATGATAGCGCAGATAGAACTTATACGATTTTTGAAAACAATCAATACACTGGCAAATCCCATTTTGCTGATGCTTTTTTTTCTAGGCCAATAGCAAAAAATATACAATGGATTGTTGGTGCAGATTTTAGATATGGGTCTTATCATCAAACCTACGTCTCCATTAGCGAATACGGGCCCTACAATGATAATTTTAAAGACACTTTTCAATACCAGACTGCCTTGTATAGCTCTTTACTCATCAACGATCCATCCAATAAATGGTTACTTGAATTAGGAGGAAGATTTAATAAACATGATCGTTATGGAACCAATCAAACTTTCACTATTAGTCCTTCTTATAAATTAAGTTCCACTTTACGATTGATGGCAAGTGTTTCCACTGGTTACAAAGCGCCTTCGCTCTATCAATTAAGTTATAATGAACAATTAAAACCGGAACAATCCTTTAATACCGAGATAGGGATAGACTATAAAACCAATCCCTTTTATCTTAGAGCGGTGTATTATAACAGAATCATTGACAATGGAATAGACTATAATTATATTGATTATAGTTTCTTTAATTACATCCAACAAAAAGTAAATGGATTAGAACTTGAATTAAATTGGAAACCAAATACAAAAAATACTTTTTCAGCAAATTACACTTTAATGAATGGGCAAGAAACCAATCAAAACAGAGCCACTACTACTGATACAATTACCTATAACTATTTATTAAAACGTCCTAACAATAGCGCAGGTATCCAATGGGCTTATGAAGTAAATCCTAAATTAAATTTTAGCGTTGCAGCCAGGTACATTAGCAAACGATATGATGTTGGCGGTTATGCTGCGGAAGATGTTAGTTTAAAAAGCTACACCCTAATCAATGCCCATATTCAGTACAATTACAATAAACATGTTTTATTGTATGCTGATGGACAAAACCTAGGCAATGCAGTATTTCAAGAAATCAATGGCTATAATGCGATGGGCAGGAGATTGATGATAGGACTGAGGTTGAAATAATAAGCATTTTATCCTTACACATTAGTAAAAAAAGCTTTGTATCTTCATACAAAGCTTTTTTATGGAATTTCATTTTGACCAACTACTCACCGTTATTTTTACCTTGTTTGCCGTAATAGATATTGTAGGGTCTATCCCGTTATTAATTGCGATGAAAGAAAAAACCGGGGTGATCAAATCCTTAAATGTGACTTTGATATCTGGAGGCTTAATGATTTTATTTTTATTTCTGGGCAAACCCTTTTTGCAAGTATTGGGCTTGGATGTAAAATCATTCGCTGTGGGTGGTTCTATTGTGATATTCTTATTAGGATTAGAAATGGTATTGGGTCATGAAATTTTTAAAGGCGATAAAAATGCACATTCAGGTGCCGTGGTGCCTATCGCCTTTCCTATTATTGCGGGTAGTGGAACACTTACTACTATTATGTCTTTAAAAGCCAACTTCGATGAATTATATATTGCACTAGGTATACTTATAAACTTAGTTATTGTTTATGCAGTATTAAAATCGCTTAATATAATTGAAAAACTGCTAGGTCCCGGAGGCTTACTAGCAGTGCGTAAATTTTTTGGAGTCATTCTATTGGCTATTGCCGTTAAAATATTCTCCAGTAATGTAGGGGCTTTAAGGAGATAATTATAGGAGCCTTTCGATGGAGATGAAGTTATTATTATACCCTGAGCCAATAATTACAGTTATTCTCCAAGCGATAGTTGAACTTGTATCAGTTAATAACCAAGAATCAGTTGCACCTGCTGTACCAAAAGTGTATGTTGAGTTTATATATGCTGGCGTTGTTGTAATTGATCTAGGGCTACTAAAATCAATAGTTGATCCTCCAACTCCACCATATGAGTACACACCACTACCATAAACCGAATAGGAACCTGACACTGTTGCAAGTTGTAAACTTCTATTTCCTGAAGTTGGTATTGTAGCCTTTAAATTACCTAAGGTAATATAATCTCCTGCATTTACAAATCCGCTTGCTTTTGTTAGCAACTCACCCCCTACACCACTTGGTGCTTTAGATAAATCAAGAAATACACCTCTAGTACTACCGCCACTCTCAAAAATTCTTAATTTATTTTGATAAACATCAACAACAACTGCAGTTCCTGATAAAGTATTACCCGTTTGCGCATATGCTAATTGCATTTCACCACCCTCTGCTCCGACACCAGTTCCAATATTTAAACTACTTTTTAAAGTAGTTGAACCACTTACCTGTAATGAACCATTTACATCTAATGTAGTAGTAGGTGATGATGTTCCTATTCCTACATTTCCAGTTGTATTGAAAGTATTTGTACCAGATAAAGTCCAAGGATTTATGATTGCAGAGGAACCAATTTGTTGAATACTTGCCCAACTACTGGAATAACCACTTGCAGCAGAAGGCGCATAGGCGGTAATTGTTCCTGAAACATTTATTACTCTTAAAAAGACTGTTGTATTTACTGTAGGCGTATAATAAACAATCGCCTTGTCCTGT
The DNA here is from genome assembly GCA_947448725.1 of Bacteroidota bacterium. GTDB lineage: Bacteria > Bacteroidota > Bacteroidia > Chitinophagales > Chitinophagaceae > Sediminibacterium. The sequence continues at coordinate 28,766 of CANFOM010000009.1, read as the reverse complement.
GGGGCATCCGTAAATGCAGAGCCGGCTTTCATTACAACTCCAATACTGCCACCAGGCAAAATAGTATTCGCATTATCTACCCATGCATAATATCCATACCCAGTTGAAGCACCCCCCAATGCGGCTTCTAATTTATATGTTTTATTAGCGATCAAATTAAAACCCCCACTTGTTATTGTAATTCCTGCACCCGATGAGGTATTAAAAATTATATTTCCAGCAGCAGACAATGCTTGATTGGTAGATAATGATGCTTGAATATAATCCACACTCTGCCCTGTTACTGGCGCGTTACCTGAAATAACTTGTGCTTCAAACCAAGGGTAAGAACCCGCTACTGGAAAGTCAGAACTACCTCCTAATTGAGTTGCTGATGAAAGTTGTACAATTCTGTAAGAAATAACAGTTGTAGCTGTTGTGGTTATTATTGTTTCAGATAAACCTGCTGTTGCACCATAAGATGCACCACTTCCAGGTGGATAAGCATTACTAGTACTTCCAATATATGCTCCTGAAGTTTCATTATACCATGCAAGTTGTAATCTAGCATCCCCACTAGATGTTTGATAATTTGGCACTTGTGCAACTAAACGATAGGTTCTTCCTGCAGCTAATGTAATTTGACCTGTTGAAGTATTTAAAGACATTTCTTGTCCTGCAGTATTATCAACTTGCGTGAATATAACTGTTCCACCATTTGTCAATCCTGTTTGTCCAGAACTTCTTGATCCCCTTAAAAAAGAAGCACTCACTCCAGAGCCACTAGCAGTTGCAATAGTTGCCCAACTAGTTCCATTCCAATAATAGTAACCTGCAACCAGTCCGGCATTGTTACCAGTATTGTAAATTAACAAACCTGTTGCAGGACTTGGGATAGTTGTATTATCAGTGCTACTAATTAATGTAACACGAGGTGGCAAAAAGCCTTTATTCGTTGAGTATACATCTAGCTTCGCAGAAGCGTCTGGTGTTGGAGTGCCAATGCCGGTTTGTGCATTGGTATACAAAAAAGTATAAAAAAAGAATATGAATAAGTGTAGTTTTCTCATTTTAATAATTTTTATAAACCAAATCTTGTTTTATTTGCATTAAAATTTTGCAAAACTTGATCTGATGATAATGCAATATTATAAGTTCTAATAATTCCAATAGTTCCTTTAAACATAAGAGCAGATTCAGGTCCGCCAGATGAATTAAGCCTAGATGCAATTGCAATTGGACTTGTATTACTAACTTGATTGATGCCTGATAAGCTTACGCTAACAACATTACCACCATCTCTATATACATTAAGTGTCTTGCCCACAAAATCAAATACAGCAACTATTTGCTTCCATGTATTTACTGGAAATCCACTTATGCTAACAAATCGAAAAGTGGAACCATCATAACATGCTACTGCCATACTACTAGCACCTTCATTATAACGAATTGTGAATGGATATTTAGATTCGCCAGATTTATTCCACTTTTCCAATAATTCTGCTTCACCTGAGTTTACTTGCCCATTTGAAGGTCTAAACCATATTTCAACACTATATTTTTGGGTATTGGTAAAATCAGTCACCCCACTTACTGAAGGTATGCTACCATATTGATTTGTTCCATTAAATGTTAATCCAATGGATGAACTTAAAGTTGGGGTATTGTATAATGTTACATCATTTGTGCCTATTAAATCTTTCCAAACACTAGTTGCTGAGCTCAAATAACTAGAACTATTGCTTGCATCTAATTGAAATACCAATCCTGAATTATTAATACAAGTAATGGACACACTTCCGTCCCCTGTCACGTTTGCTGTTCCATAAGTGCTAACTAAACCAGTTGATTTTGTTGCCCCACCAGCGCCACCACCAGTTGCTGCACCACCGCCAGTACCTCCACCGCCACCATAAAAACCTGCACCTCCTCCACCGCCACCATTCCATCCACTTACTCCTACATCAGATCCGCCACTTCCACCATTTATATCACTACCATTTCCACCACCTGTACCTGCGTCAAAAGCTTCTCCACCTAGTCCTGCAGCAGTTGTTGTTGCTAAATAACCATATTGATATCTGCCATTTTTGATATATTCATTTTGCGATGCAATTGGCTCGTTCCCATTACTTGATGAACCTGTTGAAGTATTACCAGCATTACCTCCTGTATAGTCGGAACCAGTTGAAATTCCAGAACCGCCACCGCCTCCACCAGCAACAACTAATGCATTGGAAATAGCAGGTGTTGCTGAAGTAAAGACTCCAGATAATCCACCACCAGCTCCCCCATAGTTCGTGCCTGTTCCACCAATTCCACCAAAACCATATTTTGCAGTTGCAGATTGTCCAGAAAATCCGCCCACTACAATATATAAAACTTGACCAGGTGTAACATTTAATATGGTTGTAATATTTGCACCAGCACCTCCAACTTGACCTCTTGCTCCTGTTCCACCTTTTGCACCTATGGCATTTACTTGAATAGAAGTTACCCTATTGGGAACAATAAATTGTTGAATTGCTCCTGTATATGCAAAATTTTGATTGCTCGTTCCTACTGGTTTTCTAAGTGCAATATTTTGAAATATCCTTTGGGCATTCAAAAAAATTGAACAGAGAGAAAAAAATAATATGAAAAAATATTTATGCATTATTAAAAAATAGTATCTCCCATAACAAAACCAGTTGTAGCTGTATTCATAACAAGTCCAATTACACTATTGGTGGCTCTTGTTTTTAAACCATTTGAGGAATTTAGTGTCACACTGGAACCTAATAAAGTTATAAGACCAGCCCCACCTTGAATTATTTGACAACTAAATCCAACTGGTAAAGTATTTGGAACTGTAATTGTTATATCAGTTGTCGAAGTGATTAAAAATACTTTATTATTATCCGTAGAAGCCAATGTAAATCCTGCAGATTTACTGTTGTCTATAATTAATCCATTGGAAATAGATATCCAAGTTGTTCCATTATAATAGTAATATCCAGGAACTACCCTGAAAGGGTCCGTGGTGGTAGTTGCAGTATTGTAAACTAACAAACCTGTTGCAGGTGTTATTGATGTTCCTGCACTATTTTTTATTGTTGTATTGTCATTTGTTCCTGTTAAAGTAACACGAGGCGGTAAAAAGCCTTGTGTTGTTGAACTAACATCTAATTTCGCAGAAGCATTAGGCGTTGTTGTACCAATACCTGTTTGCGCCTCCGCAAAAGAAGCAACTAACAAGATATTTATTATGAAAATAATTTTTTTCATTTTATACTATATTATGCTCTTGAGCTAATTTAAATAACTCAATATTGTTACTTACCCCCGTTTTGGAAAGTATACTCTTCTTAAAGGTAGATATGGTATTAGACTTTAATTCTAAAGAAGCACTAATCTCTTTTACTTGCGCCCCCTGCAACATTAAAATCAATACCTCTTTTTCTCTTCTAGTAAGAATTGTAAAGGGGCTTGTAATTGTTAAATTTTCCATTTCTTAACTATGCTTAATATTTTAAAATATATCTTTTGTTTTTTATTTACTATTAGAATAATGCTCGGAATATATACCAGTTCGTTCCGTCAGAAACCAGTTTCATCCAGTTGTTTGAAGGTTCAATACCAAGTGCTGCAGTGGCAGATGTAAGTGTAGAATTATCTTGTATCAAATACCCTGCGGCAGATGCAATACTCACAGTAACGCTGGCCACATTTTTAATGGTAATTTCTCTACCTGCACCTAATGTAACTGCAGAAGGAATAGTTATTGTTTGTGAAGCGGTTGCACCAGTAAATATAATATAGGTGGCAGTTGAAGTTGCCGTTCCAGTTGCACTCATCGTAACCACTGTACCGCCAGTATTTTGCCATGTTGCATTACCACTTGCATCCGATGTTAAAACTTTACCTGCTGCTGCGCCAGTTGATATTTTAACTGTACTACTAAATGTTGCAGCGCCTGTTGTCGTTAATGCAGTTAATGTGGTTGCACCAGTCACACCTAGTGTTCCACCCACTGTTTCATTACCACTAATAGTTGAACTTGTAACTGATGAAGTACCTGCAGATAAAGTTCCAGTTAAACTTAATGAAGTTCCTGTTGCAGCTCCAATTACTGGAGAAACTAATGTTGGTGTATTGGCAAATACTAACGCTCCTGTTCCAGTTTCATCGGTTACAGCACTAATTAAATTTGAACTTGTAGGCGTTGCTAAAAATGATACTATTCCTGTTCCTAAACCACTAACACCAGTAGCAATTGGTAAACCAGTTGCATTGGTTAAAGTTGCACTTGATGGTGTCCCTAAATTTGGCGTAACTAAATTTGGACTAGTAGATAATACAACATTTCCAGATCCAGTTGATGTTGTTACACCAGTCCCTCCATACGCAACAGCTAATGTCGAACCATTCCAAGTTCCTGAAGTAATTGTTCCAACCCCAGTTAAACTTGAACTAATAACTGTTGATTTTAAAGTTGTACCAGACAATGTTCCAGCATCTGCAATAATTGTAATATCTGCACTTCCATTAAATGCAGTTCCATTAATATTTCTTGCCGTTGCTAATGTTGTAGCTGTAGATGCATTTCCTGTTAAGGCACCAGTAAATCCAGTTGAGCTAACAGAACTTAAACCAGTAACTGAAGTTACAGTCCCACCTAATGACATTAATGTTGAACCTAATGTAGTTGTACTACTTGCCAATTGAGCATTAGTAATACCTGCAGTACTTGATAAATTGCTTGTAGTTAGTCCTGTTGCTGAAATTGTCCCTCCGCTAATTGAAATTCCAGATCCAGCTCCAGCTGTTAATGCAGCTTGTTTATTATTAAACGTTGACCAATCTGTACTACTTAAATAACCATTCGCACTTGAAGTAGCTGCAGGTATTGAAAACGCACCCGTTCCATTATTATAACTTAATGGCGCAGTAGCACTTAAACCCGATAATCCTATACCTCCTAATCCAGCTAATGTGTATGTTGGAATATTTAATGTGTTACTTGTAAATGTAGCTGTACCTGAACTACCAGTAGTTGTTAAAGAAATAGGTAATTGATAATCTGTTCCCGCAATTGCTATTGTTGGCACCCCTGTAGATGTTGTATTTTTTAATATGCCTGTTGCTAATGTAGATAATGATGTACCATTAATTTTAGTAACTGTAGATGTAAAACTTCCTGTGCCAGTTCCTGTCACATCGCCTGTTAAAGTAATGGTTTGATCACCAGTATTGCTTCCACTTAAGTTGGTGATGGCTAATTTTGATTTGATTGTAGATGCAGTTTCATCGCCAGTATTTATTCCTGATGTATTTGATAAGACGCCCGACTTTTGTGCATCTGTAACATAATTTCTATCTGTGCTTGGTGCAATATCTGCAGTAGTGGCATCTGCCCCTGCAGTTATTAATCCTTTTGCATCATAGGTAAGTTTTGTTTTTGTAGCACTAGTTATTGATGCGTTCGCTGTAACAAAATCCGTTGTGCTACTATTTGCTGCTGTACCAAAAGTTCTATAAGCAAGCACATCTGAGCCAATTGCCAAACCTAAATTTGTTCTAGCTGCCGCTGGTGTAGTTGCACCAGTACCTCCGTTCACTAATGCAATGGTTGTTCCACTCCAAACTCCTGAAGTAATAGTACCTACTGTTGTAATATCAGTTCCAATTAATTTACTAGCTGCAATACTTCCTGCTAATTGCGTATTAGTAATTCCAGCTGTACTAGATAAATTACTTGTAGTTAATCCAGTTGCTGAAATAGTTCCTGCACTTATTGAAATACCAGATCCTGCTGTTAATGCAGTTTGCTTTGCATTAAATACATCATAATCTGATTTACTTAATAAACCTGCAGTCACACTTGTAGTGGACGCCATTGGTATATTTAAAGTATGCGTTGAGGAAGATGAACTAAATGCAGGTGCTGTACCTGTTGTTCCAACTGTTAAAGTTTGTGTTCCTGTAGTGATGCCATTAATAGCAGTGATTCCAGTTGCTGCAGGGTTTGACCAAGCAATACTTGTTCCATTAGAAGATAATACTTGACCATTAGTACCAACACTTGTTAATCCTATTCCTCCATTTGCTATCGCAACAATACCCGAAACATTAGTTGCAGTCCCTGATAAAGTTCCTGTAATAATATTTGCAGAAAAATTTCCACTAGCATCTCTTGCCACAATCGCACTAGCGGTGTTTGCATTGGTGGCTGTGGTTGCAGAATTAGCAACTTTACCTCCCGTGCTTATTATTGCTAATTTTGAATCATCTATACTTCCCGCTAATTGCGCATTGGTAATACCTGCTGTACTAGATAAATTACTTGTTGTTAATCCTGTTGCTGAAATAGTTCCTGCACTTATTGAAATCCCAGAACCCGCAGTTAATGCAGTTTGTTTTGCATTAAAAGTTGTCCAATCTGCACTACTCAAATATCCATTTGCACTTGTTGTTGCTGCAGGCATTGAAAATTCACCCGAAGTGTTATTATAACTTAATGGCGCAGTAGCACTTAAACCTGATAAACTTATTCCACCTAATCCAGCCAATGTATAGGTTGGGATATTTAATGTATTACTTGTAAAAGTAGAGGCGCCTGAAGTTCCTGTAGTGGTCAATGTAACTGGTGCTTGATAGTCTGTTCCTGCAATTGCGATGCTTGGCACCCCACTTGATGTGGTGTTTTTTAAAATTCCTGTTGTTAATGCAGAGAGTGAAGTTCCATTAATTTTTCCAACTGTGGTTGTATTTCCAACGCTGGTAACATCACCTGTTAAGTTTGCATTAGTAGTTACTGTGCTTGCAGTTCCAGACAATGTTCCTGTAATAATGTTTGCAGAAAAATTTCCACTAGCATCTCTTGCAACAATCGCGCTTGCTGTATTTGCATTAGTGGCTGTAGTTGCAGAATTAGCAACTTTACCTCCCGTGCTTATTATTGCTAATTTTGAATCATCTATACTTCCTGCTAATTGTGAATTGGTAATACCTGCTGTACTAGATAAATTACTTGTGGTCAATCCTGTTGCCGAAATAGTTCCTGCACTTATTGAAATACCAGAACCCGCAGTTAATGCAGTTTGTTTTGCATTAAAAGTTGTCCAATCTGTACTACTTAAATAACCATTAACTGAAGTAGTAGCAGCAGGAATAGAAATTGTATTAGTTGCTCTAGATAAAGGGGAAGTAAAAGTTAATGGAACTTCAAAATCTGCTGTATTATTATTCGCTGCAGTACCAAAAGTTCTATAAGCTAAAACATCAGTACCAATGACCAATCCTAAATTAGTTTTTGCTCCTGCTGCTGTAGTGGCTCCTGTTCCTCCATTTGCTAAGGCAATAGTTGTTCCACTCCATATTCCTGAAGTGATGGTGCCAACTGTTGTAATATCTGTTCCAACTAATTTAGAAGCAGGTATGCTTCCTAATAATTTATCCGAATTAATACTTCCTGCTAATTTTGCATTAGTAATACTTCCATCTAACACACCAGCTGCTGCCGTTTGCGCATCTACATATGTTTTTACTGCTTTTTGAGAGGGGAATAAAGTATCACTAGGCCTAGCATTTCCCAGATCTATTGCTGTGCTTTTATTGGCCGTAGATTCTGCGCCTAAATTGATTAGCGCACCAGTTGCTGTGCTAGTTCCTGTGCCGCCATGAATTATTGATACCACTCCTGTTACATTAGCTGCATTACCAGTTATATTGCCAGAAGGAGTTGCATAATCAGTTCCTGCTACCAATGCGTTTTGTTTATTATTAAAAATGGTAAAATCTGACGAACTTAAATATCCATTAGTAGTTGTTGATGCCACTGAAATAGAAAAAGTACCAGCAGCAACATTATAACTTAATGGTGCACTTGCACTTATTGCATTTCTTGCTCTATTATCGGTATAATATTTATTAGTAGCCCCTTCATTAATATCATTGGTCGTTACAGTTACAGATGGGCCAGCAAATCCATTGATACTTGTGACAGAAGTGGGCGTAGCCAATTCCACCCAATTAGAAAGAACTGAAGGACCGGCAGCACTTAAAACAAAATTCTTATTGGCATCAGTTCTAATCGCAATGCTTCCAACAATAGCTCCTGACAATGCCAACATTGCAGCCTCGTTGGCTACAACACTGGCACTAGCAAATGAAATAACTGGAATTTGCGCAGCTGGCACTTTCGAATTAATATCTAAGCTAGCAACTCCATTTGCTACTCCTCTTTGATCGGCATCTAACTTTAAACCTAATCCAGTGGTAACATCAGTTGTATTTGCTTTTAAATTAATTCTATTAGACAACGTCGATGTGTCCGCTTTTTGTAATAAATAACTAGTATCTGTTTTATTTAATTTTAAAGCTAATCCGCTACTTACATCTACACTTGCTGCTTTTAAATTAATTCTATTAGATAACGTCGTTGTGTCTGCTTTTTGTAATAAATAACTGGTATCCGTTTTATTTAATTTTAAAGCTAATCCGCTGTTTACATCTGCACTTGCTGCTTTTAAATTAATCCTGTTAGATAGGGTTAGAGTATCAGATTTATTTAGTTTTGTGGCCAATTGATTATAAATAGCGGAACTATCAAATGTTTTTGAAGCCAATTGTGCTGGAGTAACATATTGAGTGATACTGTCCGAATAACTTATTTTCTTATCAACTCTAGCAATCAAACTTGTCGTGTCAAATTTTACGCCTTTTAATTGCATAGGAGTAACATAGGTTGTTCCACTATCAGCAATACTTACTTTTGTATCTACTCTTGCAATCAAGCTTGTAGTATCAAATTTTACTCCTTTTAATTGCTGAGGAGTTATGTATATTACTCCACTATCTGCAATATTTACCTTTGCATCTAAACCAGCATTAATAGCAGCCGCTGTTAAAGAAGTAATATTAGATGCAACCATTGCTTTAACCATTTTTGCGTAAGGCGCCAACATAGTTGCTGTATCTGTTGCAGATAATTTTGTTACAACTTGAGTAGCTAATGAATTTACGGCTTGTGCTTTTGCATAAATAGCCAACATTTTAGAAGTATCTCCAATACTTAGTTTACTATCTAAAGCACCAGAACTTGCAGAATATAAAGCATAAGGCACCGTTCCAAAAGGAGTAGTCCCTAAATCAATCAATTCTTTAGTATAATCCCAATTAGTAACGGGTGCAATAGGCTTAATCGCAATCTTTAAATTTAAAAAGTAAGGACCTTTTACCCAATCAATAGATGCTAAGTTTGCGGCCGTTCCACCTTTTCTAGTTCCCTGACCTAAACTTATACTAAAAACACCTGTAGGATCTGTTTGTGATTGATGTTCTTCAATTAAGGCTTTAGTACCATTCTCAGTGCCTTGAATTATAGTTGATTGAATATAAATTTTTCTATCCTTAGCCGGATTTGCAAAATTATCTCTAGCAACTGCCTGAAAAAATATACCAGTACCTTGAGATTGTGAAAATAATTTATTGGAGAAAAAAAAGCTTATTATTAAGCAGTTTCCGATAAAGATTTTAGTAAAGAGGGATTTGTTCATAAGTTAACTATTGTTCTAATTCGCTTTAATAAATTTGATAACATCTACAAATTGAGTAGATTCTATTTTTAAAATATAAATACCGGAGGTTAGGGAACCTAGGTCCATAGTGATTCCTTGAAATAAATTATAACCAGTTTCTTTTTTAGAACTAATAAATTGTCCCTCTAACGTATATACTTGTAAATTAAATTGTTCGGTTAAAGGGGGGGTATTTATAAACTTTACTTTTGTATTGCTATTTACCGGATTGGGGAATAATTTAATACCTAAACTATTAAAATTCATTGCCACTTCGCAACTAAAAGAAAACTCACCATTACCTCGAGGTCCATTTAACACGGCTACCCCCGATTGCACATCTATGCAAGTGGCCGAACTTTTAAAATTTAATGCGCTTACGGTTCCTAAAGCTGCGCCAATCATGCCAACACTACTCATAACAATTTGAGCTTGAGCAGTGCTGCAAAGCATCATAACAATAATTAATAAAATATAAGGTTTCTTCATTTTAATGACTAGTGCTATAAAAAAATTTAATAGTATTTCCAGAATTTACATAGTATAAAATCATGTTATTTGCGCCTAAAGTTTCAATATTATAGATATACTCTAACGAATTAGCTCCAGCTGTTTTGGCTAGAACATGAATTTCTAATTTGCTATTCACTTTTACAACAGAATAGCTTCCTGATATGCCATCAGAATCTACAGTAGTGAGGTTTTTTAAAAATTTTATAAAATAGGTAGATTGCCCGATATAAGTTTTTGTGGTAGTTCCAGTGGAAGTAATGGTTTGATTGTAGTCCAAATACCAAATTTTATCTGAAACCATTTGATAGGCCAAATTAATTTCTGCACCAGTGGTGTCTTTATTACAAGAAGAAAAAAGAAATATCAAAGCACAGATAATTATTAAAAAGTTTTTCATATTATTTTATTTTAGAACAAATCACTTGCTTTCATCAATAAACCTATTTCAAGTGAATTAAGATGGGTTGAGACGGGCGATTTTGTAAAAGAGGTCACACCTTGTTTATAATGCATAAATAAGGTGTAAAAAGATTTGTTCTCGTATTCAATACCTAAATCAGCTCTTAAAATAAATCGGCGGTAATTATTATTTACTAAGTTATCTGAACTTTGTCCCGAAAGACGAGTATCGATACTTGGACCACCTACTATATAAAAATTAGATCTTATATTAGGTTTAAATGGTAGTAATTTTTTATAATGAGCAGCTAGGCTAAAATTTAAAAATTGATCATCGGCCTTGAATCTAGAAAAATTACCGATAAAGGGTTGTAAACTAGTCGAATTAGCATATTCAGTACCAGATGAAATTCTATCTAAACTAACAGCAAAGGAATAAAGATGTTTTTCTTTATATACACCATCCACTCTAAAACCAAGGTAATAACCAGGTTTAAAAGCAGATTTATTATTTGCTAAATCATAATTAAAACTAGAATTGTAATTTCCTGCATTAATAAATTGCTTTGATAAGCCAATACCAGACAATAGATAAACATTATTGTCATTAAAATCTACGAATAATTTACCCAGCTCTTTCTTAATTTCTAACTTTATAGCTTGAATCTTATCCTTAAAAGGATGAAGCAAATAAGCGCTATCTAAGGATTGAGTGCTTTGCTTTTTTAGATTTACTATTTGCTGCCCTTGAACCTGAATAGACCCTATAATGCAAAAGCAAACTAACAAGTGTTTTAAATTGATCATATTAAACTAAATTCATTTAGATATTTGTCTGGAATTATTAAACTATTTAGACAAAAAAAATCCCACTCTTTATAGGAGCGGGCGAAAATAAGGTTTGAAAATTTCTAGACTTAAATCTAGTACTAGAACATTGTCTATATTTCATAAAAGCAGACAAAGTGATTAAAATAGCCTATAATAAGAGCAAAAATCCTTGTCCTGTTTTCCTAAACTAAAACAAATATTTAGATAATTATCTAAAAAAGGATACACATTACAAATTTTGTAAATATTCAGAAGGGGTCAGCCCAGTTTTCAATTTGAAGGCATTTATAAAACTACTTCTTGATCCAAATCCCGATTGCTTAGATAAAGCATCTAAAGTGAGCCTTTCATAGGAACCACTTTTTATTAATTCAATTACATGGTTTATTCTCAAATCGTTTTTCCATGTATTAAAATTAATTTTCAAGTGTTCATTTAAATAATAAGATAAGTGATGTGCAGGAATATCCGTTTCAGCTGACATCACTGAAAGTGTAAAATTTTTATTAAGATAGGGAAAGCCTTGCAAATAGATGTCAATCTTAGATTTGAGGAGCTCTATTTTATCCTCAGAAATTTCAAAACTTTTTGCCTCTTTATTGAGTATTTCATTTGATACTTCTAAATTCAGTTTTGGTTTAAGTATTGCATAATCTAATTGCGGTAATCCATATAAAATATTGGGGAAAAATAACAATGAAAAATTTAACAATATTAGTCCTAGCCCTGTTGCATATAAAATATACTCGCTTCTAACTTCAGTTTCATGGGTGTTCCTTGTCTCGTATCCAATAATAGAAAACATTAAAAAAGCAAAATAAAGAAGCAAAGACATAGCTATGAGTGAAATTAACCACCGATAAATAAGCCTCGATTGCATGTTATTGTAATTTTCATTTATTCTTTTTTTGTAAATTAAAACTGCCGCCGGAATGACATATGAAATAGCAAAAATGGGCCTAGAAATAAAACTTGCCGAAGGCGATAGAAATAGAAAATTATATTTAAACATATTAAATGGTTCTCTCATTACTTCATCTGCAAAAAATAACTTTTGATCAAACCTATTTAAAAGATAAGGACATATATTGATTAAAATAATAATAGCGGGAATGAAATGAATAATATCTTTCTTATATAACTTATGATCATCATACACTAAGCCCCTTACATAAAAATAAAAAAATGGCCCTAATAATAAATAAAAAGGGGTGAAGTGAACTAACATAATGGCAATAAAATATTTATTGCTAGAATATAAAGCCGCATAATGGGCTAAGGAATATATATTATTAATTAAAAAGAAAAAGAACAAGTACAGATTCGCTTTATTTGATGTTCTTAAATTTATTAAGATCAAAAATGATACTAAAAACCCCAATATGGTTAGATATAAAAGCATACTTTGTTAACAGCACAGGGTTTTAGCTGATATAAAATTATTGGCTATTTTATACTAATTTTGAACCATGTTCCATTTCATTATCAACCCTAATGCTGGTAGTAAAAATAAGGTAAAATACACGAAACTAATTCACCTTATTAAGTCTAATAGCGCTCATACTATTTGGGAAACCACTGAACCATTAGAGGCCACTCATTTTGCACAACAAGCTATCGAAAAAGGCGCTACCCGAATTATTGCTATAGGTGGCGATGGCACTATTAATGAAGTCGCATCCGTCTTAGTAGGTAAATCAATCCCATTAGGAATTATTCCTGTTGGTTCAGGCAATGGCTTAGCTAGACATTTAAATATTCCACTAAATTATAAAAAAGCTTTTCAAAAAGCTTTGGTAGGCGCTTCTATAAAAATAGATGTAGGCTATATCAACAATAAGCCATTTTTCTGTACAGCAGGAATTGGCTTTGATGCCGCTGTGGCACATCGTTTCGCCAATAGCGAAGGTCGTGGTTTAATCAATTACATGAAAGCAACTATCATTACTCTTTTTAAATACACACCTATAAATGTGCGTATTAACAATGGCCTTGTAGAAAAAGTATTTTCTTTAAGCATTGCCAATGCCAATCAATTTGGAAACAATGCATTCATCTCTCCATTTTCAAATATTCAAGATGGTCAATTGGAATTAGTAAAAATTGGAATTTTAAATAAAATACAAGCAGGTATACTAGCAATAAGGTTGTTTAAAAAAAGCATTCACCATTCTAAAAATGTAACCTTGCAAAGTTGTAAAGAAGCAAGTATTCATTATTTAAATAATGCTCCTATTCATATTGATGGTGAAAATCTTTTAACGGACAACGAATTATTAAATATTACTATAAGTCCTTTAGCCCTAACTGTAATCGTTTAAAAACGGACAATTATTACATTGTACTTTTCTAAAATGCCCTTATTTGAGCCTATATTTGCATACGCAAAAGTAAATTTTCTAGCCCTCAAAAACTCAAAATATGATCAAGCAAATTTCCTTATTAGTCTCCTTCTTTATTTTAGTAAGTATCAACTCAAAAAGTCAGGAAGTATTTACAGGTAAATTGACCAATGTTAAAAATTTACCTATTGCTAATGCATCTATTTCGGTTTTAAATGCGAATACAAATGCCATCACCGATAGCAATGGTAATTTTAAATTAAAATTACCTACCGCAGGCAATTATCAATTAGAAGTTAGTCATATTAATTTCTCTTCCATTCATCCAATCATAAAAGTAGAAAAATATAAAAATGCTAGCATTCCTGTTTTTATTTTAGAAGAGTCTCTGAATACTTTAGATGAATTAGTGGTAACTGCTCAAAAACAAGAAGAATTAATTCAAAAAATTCCATCAAGTATTACCGCTTTAAATGCAAAACAAATAAATGCATTTGGTTTGTGGAATACCAAAGAAATTACTGGAATCATCCCTAATTTATACAGTGCAGATCCAGGTGATGCTCGTGATGTAACCTCTGTAAGGGGCATTGCCACTAGTTCTTACGATCCTACGGTGGCTACTTATATTGATGGCGTAAACCAATTTAGCTTAGACACTTATATTCCTACTTTATTTGATATTGAAAGAATTGAAGTGTTGCGTGGCCCACAAGGAACTTTATATGGAAGAAATGCCATGGGCGGTGTTATTAATATTATCACCAAACAACCCACTAATACCACCACCGGATTTGCAGATCTTAGTGTAGGAAATTACAATCAACAGAGAGCTACGCTTGGACTTAAAATGCCCATCATAAAAGATAAATTATTTTTTGGCGCAGCATTAATGCACCATCAAAGAGATGGTTTTTATACCAATGAATATACCAATAGCAGTTACGATCAACAAAACGGATTGTCTGGTAATTATTTTTTAAAATACTTGGTCAACGATCGTTGGACCATGAATTTAAATTTCAAACATCTCTCCAATCAAAATAAAGGAGCTTTCCCATTGGTTTTTGGCACCGAAGAAGCTTTTGCCAACCCTTATAAATTAAATCAAAATAGCACCACCACCATGATGGACCAAACCACTAATACTGGCTTATCTATTCATTATGCGGGCAATGGATTTAATTTTAGTAGTCAAACTGCGTATCAACAAAATTACCGTTATTATACCAACCCAATTGATGGAGATTTTTCTCCTATAGACGCCGTTTCTGTTATTAATAATTATGGAAATAAATGGAATAATATCAAAGTACTTACCCAGGATTTTAAATTTACTAGCAACTATAATAATAGTAAATTTAAATGGACCGCTGGCGCTTTCTTATTTTATCAAGATGCTCCCGTAAAACAAGCTACCCGTTTTGGGATGGATGCCAATATGATGATGATTGGAGATTCTTTGTTTAGTACTACTAGTATTAGCACCACCATTAAAAAAGGTTTTGCTTTGTATGGTCAAGCTACTTATGCTTTAACCAATCAATTGAATATTACTTTTGGATTGCGCAATGATTATGAAAATCAATCACAATCTGTATTAGGCACTTACCAACATGATCCAAGTACAGATCAATACATTACAAGAACAGACACTTTAGGAAGAATAAATTTCAATGCCTTGTCGCCAAAATTATCTTTGGACTATCAAGTCAATAACAATAGCTTATGGTATGGTAATTACAGTAGAGGATTTAGAGCAGGTGGTTTATCTCCACTATCTTCAGATCCTTCACAGCCGCCACTCGTAGGCTTTTTACCTGAATACAGTAGCAACTTTGAAACAGGCCTAAAAAACAATTGGTTTTCCAATAAATTACAATTAAATATTGCTTTGTTTTATACTAAAGTTACAGATGCGCAAGTACCTAGCTTGGTATTGCCAGACGCTATTACTATTACAAAAAATACAGGTCAATTAACCAGTAAAGGAATGGAAGCAGAATTAATTGTGATACCTGCCAAAGGTTTATTAGTACAATATGCTTTTGGAACTACCAATGCTAGCTTTGACAAATTAGACATCGCTTCACAAGGAGAAAGTGTAAATTTAGCAAGCAAACATCCAATATTCACTCCTTCCATGACTTCCTTATTAGCTGCACAATACACTTATGCAATTACTAAAAATATGAAGGCCATCTTAAGAGGAGAATGGAAATATATTGGAACCACCTATTTTGATTTAGCCAATACCATTCAGCAATCTCCTTATCAATTATTGAATGCGAAAGCTGGTATCGAAAATGACAAAATTGGATTGTCTTTTTGGGCAAAAAATATTACCGGGACCAAATTTATCTCCTATGGCTATGATTTTGGAGCAGTTCATTTGGGTGATCCTGCTACTTTTGGGACTACTTTGTCTTACAGATTTTAATGATTTTAATCCAATTGCGGGAAACAAAACCTGATTCATATCAGACCAAACGTTCTACTTTAATAAAATACGCTAATACGTGGATTAGATGTGGATTACCTAGGTAATTATTAGCCATTTTATTGCTACTTTACAGCATCATTTTTATACCTAATTTACTATGGGTGCTATTTCATTGATTGCTTTATTAATTGCCGCTATTGCATTTTCTGCTGGTGGTATTTTAGTTGGAAAAATTTTAGTTAAAGGAAGCAAAAATCCTCAAAAAGGTCAAGCTTATGAGTGTGGTATTCCAACCGACACTTCTCCTTGGCATCAATTTAATGTGGGCTATTATTTATTTGCCTTATTGTTTCTCATTTTTGATGTAGAATTGGTTTTTTTATACCCTTGGGCCGTGGTCGTAAAAAAAGTAGGCATGGTTGCCTTAATTGAAATCATCGTTTTCATATTTATATTATTCATGGGCTTTTTATACGCTCATAAAAAAGGTGCATTAAAATGGAATTAAGAGAAAATATTGCTGGTAACGAACCTTTTCCAGGTATCGTCCACGAAACACCAGGTGGTGGAATTGTCGTAAGTACTTTTGATAGTGTGATTAATTGGGCACGTTCCAATTCTTTATGGCCCTTGTCTTTTGCCACAAGCTGTTGTGGTATTGAAATGATGTCGACCGCTTCGGCCAAATACGACTTTTCACGTTTTGGTTTTGAAGTAGCAAGAGCCTCACCACGTCAAGCAGATGTAATTATTATTGCAGGTACCATTGTCAATAAAATGGCGCCTGTATTAAAAAGATTATACGACCAAATGGCCGATCCAAAATATGTGATTGCCATGGGCGCCTGCGCTATTAGTGGTGGTCCGTTTTTTTACAACACCTATTCTGTAGTAAAAGGTGCCGATCATATTATTCCAGTGGATGTATATATTCCAGGTTGCCCTCCTCGCCCCGAAGCTCTATTACACTCTTTAATTTCTTTACAGGAGAAAATTAAATTAGGTATGACTAGAGAACAAATTAGAGGAGAATTTAAAGGATAAAGAAGAGAAGATTACGCATGTTGAAATGATTAAAAAAATTTAGAAGTTAATTTATAACAATGACCAACGAAGAAATAAAAGAATACATCAGTTCCATTGCACCGGCCGCTACTTTCGACGAAACAGGCGAATGGTTAAACGTTTTATTGGAGCCCGCTCAATTAAAGCCCGCGATGGCTGCTTTAAGAACAGGTATGATGCAAATGAATTATTTGTTTTGTTTGACCTGTATTGATTTTAAAACACACTTAACCATGGTATATCATTTGTCGGCTACCACCCACCGTCAAAGCATTGTCATCAAATCAAATTTAAATCGCGAACAAGCAGTCATTGAAACAGTTTGTGACATTTGGAGAACAGCCGAATTTTTAGAGCGTGAAGTATTTGAAATGTTTGGCGTAGATTTTACCAACCATCCCGATTTAAGAAAATTAATTTTGGAGGAAGACTTCAAAGGCTACCCATTAAGAAAAGATTTTGAAGACCCTATCAACATGATAAAATTATAATAGGCACATGTACAATCAAACTGAAATAATAAAAGATACCAGCGAATTAGGTGCCGAAGGCGAATTGGTTATTAATATGGGGCCTCAACACCCTGCCACTCACGGTGTACTTCATTTAGTAGTTACTTTAAATGGAGAAACGATTAAAAAAATTGAACCCCATTTAGGCTACATCCACCGTTCTATCGAAAAAATGTGCGAGAGTTTAACGTATCGCCAATTTATTTACGTGACCAGTAGAATGGATTATTTATCTTCTCATATCAATAATTTAGGTTGTGCGTTATTGGTTGAAAAAGGCATGGCCATTGAAGTACCTGATCGCGCCAAATACGTGCGTGTAATTTTAAGCGAATTAACCCGTATTGCCTCACATGAATTGTGGTTAGGTGCTATGGCAATGGACTTAGGTGCTTTTACTCCTTTCTTCTATGCCTTTAGAGAAAGAGAAATGATTACTGATATTATGGAAGACACTTGCGGTGCAAGATTAACCATGAACTATATTGTTCCAGGTGGATTGATGTATGATATTCATCCAGATTTTCAAAAAAAGGTAAAAGCATTTATCACTCAATTCAAATCTAAAGTGAATGAGTATGAAGATTTAGTCACCAACAATGTTATTTTTCAAAGCAGAACCAAGGGCGTGGGTATTTTAAGTGCCGAAGACGCTATCTCTTATGGTTGTACTGGGCCTGTTGCTCGTGCGAGTGGCGTGAGTTGTGATATCAGAAAAATTTATCCTTACGAAGTGTATGACAAAGTAGAGTTTGATGAAGTACTAGAAACGGCAGGCGATTCTTTTGCCCGCTACATGGTGCGCGTGAAAGAAATGAATCAATCAATCCGCATTATTGAACAATTAATTGACAATATTCCAGAAGGTGATTTTGTAGGCAAAACAAAAAATGTTTTAAAATTACCTAAAGGAGAATTTTATACTAGAGTAGAAACGGCAAGAGGTGAATTAGGTGTATTTGTAGTAAGCGAAGGCGGTACTACCCCCCACAGAATTAAATTTAGATCTCCAGGATTTTCTAACCTTTCTGTATTAAATCATATTGCTGCAGGAAGCAAGATTGGAGATTTAATGGCGAGCATGGGTACCTTGGATTTAGTGATACCCGATATTGATAGATAAGGAGGAGTTGATAAATGAATTTTAGTTAGACCTATATATAAATAGATTAAGCATGTTTAGTTTAGAAGGAATTACAACCAATGTTCAAGATTGGTTATTTATGAAGTTCAATCCCACATTGGCATTGGCCATAGAATGTGTTATTGTTATTTTATTAGCCATTAGTTTATTTGCCATCCTAGGTTTGGTATTGGTGCTCATGGAAAGAAAAGTAGCAGCGCATATTCAAATTCGCTTAGGGCCTAATCGTGTAGGACCAGGTGGAATGTTTCAAACCGTAGCCGATACTTTAAAATTAATTATGAAAGAAGGCTTGGTGCCTGATATGGCAGATAAGTTTTTATTTAACTTGGCTCCTTTTGTAGTAATGATGGTGGGTATGTTATTATTGGCGCCGATAGCTTTTGCTAAGAATTTTCAAATTTGGGATATTAATATTGGAGTATTATATATCTCTTCTGTTTCTTCCTTATCCGTGATTGGTATTTTAATGGCGGGCTGGGCTAGTAATAATAAATATTCTTTATTAGGTGCAATGCGCAGTGGTGCTCAAATAGTAAGCTATGAATTATCTGCAGGCTTTGCAGTATTAACCATTGTAGTACTTACTGGAAGTTTACAACTTTCTGAAATTGTTAATGCACAACAAAATGGATGGTGGATTTTTAAAGGACATATTCCAGCTGTTATTGCATTTGTACTGTACATTATTGCAGTTACGGCCGAAACCAATCGTGCCCCTTTTGACTTGGCCGAAGCAGAGTCGGAATTAACCGCTGGTTTCCATACCGAATATTCTGGAATGCGTTTTGCGTTATTCTTTTTAGCAGAATACATCAACATCTTTATTGTATGTGCTATTGGTGCTACTTTATTTTTTGGCGGATGGATGCCATTACATATTGGCAACTGGGAAGCTTTTAATCATATCATGGATTATATCCCTTCTTCGGTTTGGTTTATGGGAAAAACTTTCTTTCTTATCTTTTTAATCATGTGGTTTAGATGGACTTTCCCAAGATTGCGTGTGGATCAATTATTAAATTTAGAATGGAAATATTTATTACCGATAAGTTTGTTTAACCTTTTATTGGTAGCAGTGATTGCTATATTAGGTTGGCATTTTTAATATTAAATGAATTAGAAACATGTTTTTGAAAGATTATATATCAGAGGTGGTCAATGGCGTAAGTTCTTTATTAAAAGGAATGCGTAAAACAGGCTATTACTTTGCCCATCCCAAAGAAATTATTACAGAGCAATATCCCGATAATCGTGCAACTTTATTGATGTCGGAAAGATTCAAGGGAGAAGTTGTAATGCCGCATGACGAAAACAACGAACACGCTTGTACTGGTTGTACTGCCTGTGAATTGGCTTGCCCTAATGGCACCATTAAAGTAGTTACGAAATTTGAAGTGTCTCCAGAAGGAAAAAAGAAAAAAGCAATTGATGCTTTAGTATATCGATTAGAATTATGCACCATGTGCAACTTATGTGTAGTGGCTTGTCCTAGTGACGCTATTAAGATGGCGCCTAATTTCGAGCACAGCGTATTTGATAGAACTAAATTAACCAAGGTATTAAATCAAACAGGATCTAAAATAAGGGAGGGAATAGAATAATGAATACATCAGTCATCATCTTTTACGCCATTGCTTCACTTATATTAGGTGCAGCATTGCTTGCCGTAACCACACTAAAAATATTTCGTTCGGCCATTTGGTTATTATTTTCTTTAGTAGGCATTGCCGCACTTTACTTTTGGATGCAAGTAGAATTTATTGCAGCCATTCAAATAGTGGTATATGTGGGCGGTATTGTGGTGTTAATTATCTTCTCCATTTTCTTAACCCAACAATCAGGAAAGGAAATGGCCAAGCCTGCCACCAGTAAAATTATATTTTCTGCATTGGCTGCATTACTCGGAACTGCTTTTACATTTAATTTAATCAATCATTACGGGTTCAATACCATTTCTGCACAACCATTCAATACCAATGTAAGTGAAATAGGCACCCAAATGCTTAGCACTACCTCACATGGTTTTATCCTGCCTTTTGAGGTAGTGAGTATCTTGTTATTGGCGGCTATGGTAGGCTGTATCGTTATAGCCATGAAGCCAACAGCTGCGAATATTGTTCACCTAAACAACAAGGAGGATTAATACCATGAACGAAATACCCTTAACCCATATTCTTTTTGTAAGCACGGCCTTGTTTTTTATAGGTATGTATGGATTGTTTACCAGAAGAAATATTATAACCATGCTCATGTCCATTGAGCTCATGTTAAATAGTGTAAATATTAATTTTGTTGCTTTTAATAAATATTTATTCCCCGATAAATTAGACGGTTTATTTTTCTCATTATTTATCATCACTATTGCTGCAGCCGAAGCAGCAGTGGCCATTGCCATTATTATTAATTTATACCGCAGTCATCAATCCATTGATGTAGACGATGCAACAGAAATGAAATTTTAATTATTATGTCAAACTACTTATATATACTTTGGATTCCTTTATTACCGCTTGCCACTTTTGTGGTACTAGGTTTATTCGGCCGCAAATACTTTGCTAAAACCGCCGGAATTATAGGAACCGCTTCTTTATTAACTTCTACCTTACTTTCTTTTGTTGCCGCAAAGCAATACTTTTTTGTAGATGGTAAAGTAAACGGGGTGTATCAAAGAATTATCGCTTTAAAATATACTTGGTTACAATTTAGCCCGAATGTCTCCATAGATATGGGTGTAATTGTAGATCCTATTTCTGTCATGATGCTCATTGTGGTTACTTCTGTTTCCCTAATGGTGCATGTATTTAGTTTAGGCTATATGAAAGGAGAAGAGCGCTTTGCTACTTATTATGCGTTCCTGTCTTTATTTACTTTCTCTATGTTGGGCCTTATTTTATCTGTGAATATTTTCCAAGTATATATGTTCTGGGAATTAGTGGGGGTATCTAGTTTCTTATTAATTGGTTACTACTTTAACAAACCTTCTGCAGTAGCCGCTTCTAAAAAAGCATTCATTGTAACGCGCTTTGCCGATTTAGGTTTCTTGATTGGAATTTTAATCATTGGCTTTTACGGAGGTAGCTTAGATATTGGATTATTAATAGAAAAATTCACATCAGTTCAATCACCTGAGTTTATAAGTATAACCACCGCTAGTTTCTTAGGAGCAAGTATGCTAACCTGGGGATTGGTATTAATATTTATGGGTGGTGCAGGAAAATCGGCTATGTTCCCTTTGCATATTTGGTTACCTGATGCTATGGAAGGTCCTACTCCAGTATCAGCATTGATACACGCAGCAACGATGGTGGTAGCGGGTGTTTATTTAGTAGCTAGATTATTCCCAGTGTTTTCTATGGACGAAGCCGCACTAACTATTGTAACTTATGTAGGTGCTTTTTCAGCCTTATTAGCTGCAGTGATTGCCTGTACACAAACGGATATTAAACGCGTACTAGCTTATTCTACTATGTCGCAAATTGGCTACATGATGTTTGCATTAGGTATTTCAAAAAATGGTGGAGAAAGTGGGTTAGGTTTTATGGCTTCTATGTTTCATTTATTTACCCACGCTTTCTTTAAAAGTTTATTGTTCTTAGGTGCGGGTTCGGTGATACATATGGTGCATAGTAATGAAATGAAAGACATGGGTGGCTTAAGAAAATTAATGCCTATTACCCATGCTGCATTTTTAATTGCTTGTTTGGCCATTGCAGGTATCCCTCCTTTCGCAGGATTTTTTAGTAAGGAAGAAATTTTAACCGCCGCATTCCATGAGAATAAATTAATTTATGGTGTGGCTTTATTTACAGCTGCGCTAACTAGTTTTTATATGTTCCGATTGTACTTTAATATTTTCTGGAGCAAAGAGGCTGCTGCCAAAGCACATCATCATGATGCGCATAGCCAACACAATGACACGCATGACCATGGCGAAGGTACTTGGACTATGAAATTGCCTTTACTGATATTAGCCGCTTGTGCAGTGGGCGTAGGCTTCATCCCTTTTTCTCAATTTATTACTTCCGATGGTGCTGCTATAGAAACACATATCGATATGGTATTTTCTATAGCACCTGTGGCACTTTCAATTATAGCCATCTTACTTTCAGCTAGTTTCTATAAATCACATAATGCAAAATCAGACAAAGCAGTAGCCTTCTTTGGTGGTTTTTACAGAGCAGCTTATAAAAAGTTTTACGTGGATGAATTGTATTTATTTATCACTAAAAAAATAGTCTTCCCATTAATTGGTCAACCAATTGCTTGGGCAGACAGAAATATAGTAGATGGTTTTATGTTGTTACTAGCCAACACTACTGCAAAAATTTCAACTGCAATTAAAGGATTACAATCGGGCAAAGTTCAAAACTATGCCTTGTATTTCTTTGGAGGCGTATTGGCTTTATCGGTATTATTTATTTATATCTGGAAATAAAATATTTATATGAATTTATCTTTGTTAATCTTATTGCCTTTACTAACTGCCTTACTCATATTAATGAGCAAGCAATTAGCGCAAATAAGAGTTATTGGATTAGTGGGATCATTGGCCCAATTGGGTACAGCAGGCTGGTTATTGAAATTGTATATGGATCAAAGAGCTGCAGGCAATACTGCTACCCATTTATTTGAATCCAATACTGTTTGGTTTAAAGCATTAAATATTAATTACCATATTGGAATAGACGGTATTTCACTGGCAATGATATTATTAACCTCGCTTATTGTAGTGGCAGGTATTTTGGTTTCCTGGACCATGGAAAAACTAAGTAAAGAATATTTTTTCTTGCTAGTTTTATTAAGCATGGGCGCTTACGGTTTCTTTATTTCTTTAGATTTATTTACTTTGTTTTTCTTTTTAGAAGTAGCGGTGATTCCTAAATTCTTATTAATTGGTATTTGGGGAAGTGGTAAAAAAGAAAACAGTGCTATGAAGTTGGCTTTAATGTTGATGGCAGGATCGGCTTTGGTATTTGTTGGATTAATGGGCATCTATTACAATACACACACTTTTGATATGGTAGAAATAGGCAGAATGGGCATTTCATTAGGCGTACAAAAATTCTTCTTTCCTTTTGTATTCTTAGGCTTTGGCATTTTTGCAGCTTTATTTCCTTTTCATACCTGGGTACCCGATGGTCACGCTTCAGCTCCTACTGCAGCTTCTATGTTTTTAGCTGGCATTTCTATGAAACTAGGGGGTTACGGTTGTTTACGCATGGCTGCTTTAATGCCCGATGCTGCACATAGTTATTCATGGATCATTATTTTACTTGCTACGATTGCAATTATATATGGAGCCTTCGCCACCATGATGCAAACCGATTTAAAATACATCAATGCTTACTCTTCTATCAGCCATTGCGGTTTTGTTATATTAGGAATTGGCATGTTAAATAAAACTTCTATTAATGGCGCAGTGATACAAATGGTTTCTCATGGATTAATGACAGCCTTATTTTTCGCCGCTATTGGCATGATTTATTCCAGAACACATACCAGAATGGTGGCACAATTAGGGGGCTTGTTAAAAGCGATGCCTTTTATTTCTACGGTGTTTGTAATAGCAGGTTTATGTTCATTAGGCTTACCTGGTTTTAGTGGATTTGTAGCAGAGATGACTGTATTTATGGGTTCCTGGCAAAATCCAGATGGTGTGTATCGCCTAGCCACTGTAATTTCTGCAGCTTCTATTGTAGTAACTGCAGTATATATATTAAGAGCTACAGGCAAAACTATTATGGGCCCTATTTCTAACGAACACGCCTTATTACCTGATGCTACTTGGAATGAAAAATTAGCAGCAGGTTTGTTAATAGTAGGTATTTTAATTATCGGATTAGCACCGTTTTTAATTAACCAATTAATTATGCCTACCACCGATTTTTTAATGATCAACATTGACAAAGCCCTTACCCTTAAATAATTTAGCACAATGTCATCTACTATTTTTATATTACTGAGACAAGAGCTTTTACTAAGCTTATTGATATTCTTATTGCTATTTATTAAAATTGGCAAAGAAAGAAGTAACGAAAGTATTTTAAACATCATCAATGTTCTATTATTTATAAACTTAGCTGCAGGCTTATTTGGCAGCAGCGAAGGCGGTGCTTTTAATGGCATGTTTACAAGCAATGCCTTTATTGTACTAGAAAAAAATATATTAAACCTAGCGATGCTTCTTATCTCTATGCAATCTTACGCATGGTTAAAGAACCATAAGCAGTTGGCTGAATTTTACTTACTGTTATTTACTTCCTTGTTAGGAATGTTCTTTATGATTTCGAGCGGCAACTTATTGATGTTTTATCTAGGACTTGAAATGAGTACTATTCCTTTGGCCGCAGCAGCTAATTTCGATTTAGCTAAAAGAAAATCATCCGAAGCTGCTATGAAATTAATATTGTCCTCTGCTTTTTCTTCAGGTATTTTATTAATGGGTATTTCTTTTTTATATGGAACTAGTGGCACACTTAGCTTTGATATCTTAACAGCACATATAAGTAATAACCCAATGCAACTATTTGGATTCATCTTATTAGTGTCTGGGTTTGCTTTTAAAATATCTGCTGTTCCTTTTCACTTATGGACAGCCGATGTGTACGAAGGTTCTCCAGTTGCAGTTACCGCTTTTTTATCAGTGGTGTCAAAAGCCGCAGTACTATTTACTTTCACTTCCATTTTATATAAAGTATTTACCCCTATTGCTACTTTATGGTATAGTGTACTAGTGGTATTGTCTATAGCTACCATTTTAATTGGTAATTTATTCGCCCTAAGACAAGATAACTTTAAACGCTTCTTAGCCTTCTCTTCTATTGCACAAGTTGGCTTTATTTTAATTGGTATTTCAGGAAGCTCACAAGCAGGATCTGCTTCACTAGTTTACTTTGTATTAATATATGTATTCTCTAACCTTGCTGCCTTTGGTGTGGTATCGGTGGTAAGCGCTTTAGCAGGTAAAGAAAATATTTCAGACTTTAAAGGCTTTTATAAAACCAACCCATTTTTATCTTGGGTATTAACCATTGCTTTATTTTCACTTGCAGGGGTACCCCCTACAGCAGGCTTTTTTGGTAAGTTATTTTTAATGATGGCAGGTGCCGCTAAAGACAATTACGGCTTAATCATATTCGCTTCATTAAATATGGTGGTTTCTTTTTACTATTATTTAAAAGTAGTAAAAGCCATTTTTATGGAGGAGAATGAAACACCTATTCAAAAATTAAGCATTCCTAAAATTACACAGCTGGCTATGTATATCTGTATTGCAGGTATTATTATTACGGGTTTAGCAAGTTTAGTGTACGATTATATTTACTCATTAAGTATTGGTATTTAAATAAAGTATTATGGCAATTAATAAGAACCACGAATTTGAAGACTTAGGTACAAGCAAATGTGCCATTGTAGAAAAAAATGCAAGTGCAGCGCGTGTACAGTTTTTAAAAACTTTGTTAGAATTTAATAAATACCAAGTGGTAGTTGTGGACAGCCCTGCTCCTAAAGCAGCCCCTGCTGCACCTGTGGCAGCAACAGTTGAAGGTGAAGCCCCAGCTCCTGCACCCGCAGCACCAGCAACGCCGCCAGCCCCCACTACTTTTACAATTGGCGTAACCGATTTATGTTTTAATGCAACCAATGCTATTTTTGGCCGTCAGTTAAAAACTGCCGATGGTCATATTGTTTCCCTTGCTTATTGGCAAGAAAAGGAGTCGGTATCCAACGACGAAATTCCTTATTTCGAGAATAAATAAAGCCCCAAAACTAAATGTTAAATTAAGATTTAAATATGGGCGATTTTATTTTTATTGGAAGTTTTTTTTGCTGCATCATCAGTGCCTACTTATTACTAATAAAAAGCAGAGAGTTTATTTCTTTTTCTAACAAATTATTAGCTATACTATTTATTTGTTATGCTTATTGCACCATATCTTATTTATTGGTCACCTCGGGATGGATTATTTATATTCCATACATCTATAAAACAGCCCAGCCAATAAATTTTTTAATTCCTCCATTGGCCTATTTGTATGTTAAGTCCGTCTTGAATAATGAAAAAACATTTAGAAAAATAGATCTTATCCATTTTTTACCTTTTGTTTTAATTTTAATCAACTATTTACCTTTTTATTTGATGAATTATTCTGAAAAGTCAAAGCTAGTCAACCTGGTAATAAATAATGTTGAATTAAATTTAATCCAACAAGATGGAATATTATCTGAAAAAATTCAATTTTCAAGGCCTATTCAATGCTTGGTATATATAATATTACAATGGAAACTAATTCTCTCTTTTGAGAAGAATAATCAGGACTTAATAAAGGAATCTCACACACGATTAATTTTGAATTGGCTTAAAGTATTTACAACCTCAATTGCTTTAACAGTAATTTCATTTATTGTATTTATATTCATTTTTTTGTACGGTTTAAATAATTTTTTAAAATTAGACGACTTAGTATTCTATAGCTCTATTCCAGTAGCTTTATGCTTATTTTATTTGTCAAGTTATTTGGTTGTAAATCCAAATGTACTAGTAGGATTACCCTATATCCATAATTTGAAAAAATCTGAAAATGTTAGTAATATTAAAATGATTAATTATGAAGAAGAGGCCAATATAATTCTTGATTACTTCACAAAAACTAAGCCTTATTTGAAACAAAATTTAACCATAAACGAAATCTCCCTCGAAGTCAATATCCCTTTGAAGCTACTTTCCTTTATTATCAATCAACATTTTAAGATCAATTTTAATGATTTCGTAAATAAATTCAGAATTGACCTAATAGTGGAAAGGATGCAAAATGGGGATTTAGATAAGTTTACCTTAAGTTCAATTTCAGAAGAAGCGGGGTTTTCAAATAAAACCACTTTTTTAAGTGCTTTTAAAAAACTACATAATTGCACGCCAACCCAGTTTATTCAAAACCAACAGAAATAAAATAGGTAATAACCTTTGTTAAATTTGAAAGAAAGTCAATTTTTCCGAAATCTTGCCTTACTAATCCATACTATTCTGATTACAAAAATTATTTTTTTAGAATTTTGAATACCCATTTATAAAAGGGCAAAACCGATGATTTTGAGGCCCCTTCTTATATTATTAATTATTTCTATATTTTCTTCATCCTTTACTCAAACCATCACACCCCTCACCTTAAATAATGGAGGAGGTTCTAATCTAGGCTTGGAATGGAGTATTAGCGAATCTGTTTCCATAACACCTTTTATTGCCCCCGGGTTTTCCTTAAATACAGGGGTGCTCCAACCCAATACCAGCTTAGTTACCTCAGTCAATGAATATGGACCTGCAGTTTTTGGCAGCCAAATTACCATGGGGCCCAATCCCACTTCTGGTGTTTTACATTTTAAAGCAAGGTTTGCTGAAGTAGGCAATTTATCCATTCAATTAATAGATGTTAAATCTAGTATTGTTTTAACTCAGGAGGCAGGTACCATTTTTAATAGTTATGAAAAAGATATTTCATTGGAAGAGTATCCTTCTGGAGTTTTTTATGTGAAAGTATTCTTTAAACCTATTGCTGGAAATATAAAAACAGGAATTTATAAAATCATAAAAATATAATAGTTAATACAAATGCAAAAGCTGAACAAATTGAATAAAGTTTTATTTATATTTTTACTTTGTATCGTATTTATAAATGCGCAAGCCCAAACTGGGTTAAATTTTCAAGGAGTAGCTAGAACTAGTAATAATATAATATTGGCCTCTCAGCCCATTAGTCTTCGTTTAAGTATTTTACAAGGCAGTTCAACAGGTGTAACTGAATACGTTGAAACAAGAAGAGTCACCACTAATGCACAAGGTTTATTTACTGCAGTCATTGGAGATACGGGAGCCATAAGTACAGTAGGTAACTTTACTATCATTAATTGGAAAAATACCCCTAAGTTTTTAAAAATTGAAATGGACGCTGCTGCAGGTAATAATTTTATAACGAT